>NZ_JBVISR010000006.1:0-367057 GCF_055575415.1 Streptomyces sp. NPDC034099
TCGGCGTCACCGAGGCCGGCCCCGCCTTCCAGGGCACCATCAAGTCGGCCGTCGCCTTCGGCGCCCTGCTCTCCCAGGGCATCGGCGACACCATCAGGGTGTCGTTGAGCGCTCCGCCGGTCGAGGAGATCAAGGTCGGCATCCAGATCCTCCAGTCGCTCGGGCTCAGGGAACGCCGGCTGGAGATCGTCTCCTGCCCGTCCTGCGGCCGCGCCCAGGTCGACGTGTACAAGCTGGCCGAGGAGGTCACCGCCGGTCTGGAGGGCATGGAGGTGCCGTTGCGCGTCGCCGTGATGGGCTGCGTCGTCAACGGCCCCGGCGAGGCCCGCGAGGCCGACCTCGGCGTCGCCTCCGGCAACGGCAAGGGGCAGATCTTCGTCAAGGGCGAGGTCGTCAAGACCGTCCCCGAGTCGAAGATCGTGGAGACCCTCATCGAGGAGGCGATGAGGATCGCCGAGCAGATGGAGAAGGACGGCGCGTCGGGGGAGCCGGCCGTCACCGTGAGCTGAAACGCGGACCGAAGGGGGCCCGAGCGTGACGATTCTGGAGAACATCCGGGGACCACGCGACCTGAAAGCGCTGTCCGAGGCGGAACTCGGTGAACTGTCCGACGAGATACGTGACTTCCTGGTGCACGCGGTCGCCCGCACCGGCGGTCACCTCGGACCCAACCTCGGCGTGGTGGAACTCACCGTCGCCCTGCACCGGGTCTTCGAGTCGCCGGACGACCGCATCCTGTGGGACACCGGCCACCAGAGCTACGTACACAAACTCCTGACCGGCCGTCAGGACTTCTCCAAGCTGCGCGGCAAGGGCGGCCTGTCCGGCTACCCCTCGCGCGAGGAGTCCGAGCACGACGTCATCGAGAACAGCCACGCCTCCACCGTCCTCGGCTGGGCCGACGGCCTCGCCAAGGCGCGGCAGGTGCGGGGGGAGCGCAGCCACGTCGTGGCCGTGATCGGGGACGGCGCGCTCACCGGCGGCATGGCCTGGGAGGCGCTGAACAACATCGCGGCGGCCAGGGACCGGCCGCTGATCATCGTCGTCAACGACAACGAACGCTCGTACGCGCCGACCATCGGCGGCCTCGCCAACCACCTGGCGACCCTGCGCACCACCGACGGCTACGAGCGGGCCCTGGCCTGGGGCAAGGACGTGCTCCAGCGCACGCCCGTGGTCGGCAACACCGTCTACGAGGCCCTGCACGGCGCCAAGAAGGGCTTCAAGGACGCCTTCGCGCCGCAGGGCCTCTTCGAGGACCTCGGGCTGAAGTACCTCGGCCCGATCGACGGGCACGACATCGGCGCCGTCGAGTCGGCGCTGCGCCGTGCCAAACGCTTCCACGGTCCGGTACTGGTGCACTGCCTCACCGAGAAGGGCCGCGGCTACGAACCCGCCCTGCGCGACGAGGAGGACCACTTCCACACCGTCGGCGTGATGGACCCGCTCACCTGCGAGCCGCTGAGCCCGGCCGGCGGGCCGTCCTGGACCTCGGTGTTCGGTGAGGAGATCGTCCGGATCGGCGAGGAGCGCGAGGACGTGGTCGCGATCACCGCGGCCATGCTGCACCCGGTCGGCCTGGCGCCGTTCGCCGCGCGCTTCCCCGACCGGGTCTGGGACGTCGGCATCGCCGAGCAGCACGCCGCCGTGTCCGCCGCCGGTCTCGCCACCGGCGGACTGCACCCGGTCGTCGCCGTCTACGCCACCTTCCTCAACCGCGCCTTCGACCAGCTCCTGATGGACGTGGCGCTGCACCGCTGCGGCGTCACCTTCGTCCTGGACCGGGCCGGCGTCACCGGCGTCGACGGGGCCTCGCACAACGGCATGTGGGACATGTCCGTCCTCCAGGTCGTCCCCGGGCTGCGCATCGCCGCGCCGCGCGACGCCGACCAGCTGCGCGCCCAGCTGCGCGAGGCGGTCGCCGTGGACGACGCGCCGACGCTGCTGCGCTTCCCGAAGGAGTCCGCCGGCCCCGCCGTACCCGCCGTCGACCGGATCGGCGGTCTGGACGTCCTGCACACCGCGGACCGGCCCGAGGTGCTCCTCGTGTCCGTGGGCGTGATGGCGCCCGTCTGCCTCGGGGCCGCCGACCTCCTGGAGGCCCGCGGCATCGGCTGCACCGTCGTCGACCCCCGCTGGGTCAAGCCCGTCGACCCGGCGCTCGCGCCCCTCGCGGCCCGGCACCGGCTGGTGGCCGTCGTCGAGGACAACAGCCGTGCCGCCGGGGTCGGTTCCGCGGTGGCCCTGGCGCTCGGCGACGCCGAGGTCGACGTCCCCGTGCGCCGCTTCGGCATCCCCGAGCAGTTCCTCGCGCACGCCAAACGCGCCGAAGTGCTCGCGGACATCGGCCTCACCCCGGTCGACGTCGCCGGCCGGATCGCCGCGAGCCTGGCCCTCGCCGAAGGGGCGGGCGGGCCGGCAGTGGAACAGTCCGGCGACGGACGGATCGTCATGCCAGCGCAAGGAGAGAACTGAATGACCAAGGAGTTCGACCTCGCCGCGCTCTTGGCCGAGCGCGGGGCCGAGCGGTACGAGCTGCACGCCAGGCACCTCAACCACCAGCTGCCGCGCATGCTGCACACCATCGGCTTCGACAAGGTCTACGAGCGGGCCGAGGGCGCGCACTTCTGGGACGCGGACGGCAACGACTACCTGGACATGCTCGCCGGGTTCGCGGTCATGGGCCTGGGCCGCCACCACCCCGTCGTCCGCAAGGCGCTGCACGACGTCCTCGACGCCTCGCTCGCCGACCTGACCCGCTTCGACTGCCCGCCGCTGCCCGGACTGCTGGCCGAGAAGCTGCTCTCCTACAGCCCCCACCTGGACCGCGTCTTCTTCGGCAACAGCGGCACCGAGGCCGTCGAGACCGCCCTGAAGTTCGCCCGGTACGCGACCGGCCGGCAGCGGATCCTGTACTGCACGCACGCCTTCCACGGACTCACCACCGGCTCGCTCTCCGTCAACGGCGAGGACGGCTTCCGCAAGGGCTTCGCACCCCTGCTGCCCGACACCGCCGTCCCGCTCGGCGACCTGGACGCCCTGGCGCGCGAGCTGAGGAAGGGCGACGTGGCCGCCCTGATCGTGGAGCCGGTCCAGGGCAAGGGCGTGCACGAGGCCCCGCCCGGCTACCTGCTCGCCGCGCAGGAGCTGCTGCGCCGGCACAAGGCGCTCCTCATCGCCGACGAGGTGCAGACGGGCCTCGGCCGGACCGGCAGGTTCTACGCCTACCAGCACTCGGACGGCGTCGAACCCGACCTGGTCTGCGTCGCCAAGGCGCTGTCCGGCGGGTACGTGCCGGTGGGGGCCACCCTGGGCAAGGACTGGATCTTCCAGAAGGTGTACTCCTCGATGGACCGCGTGCAGGTCCACTCGGCGAGCTTCGGGTCCAACGCGCAGGCCATGGCCGCCGGGCTCGCGGTGCTGTCGGTGATGGAGAACGAGGAGATCGTCGCGAACGCGGCCGCGGTGGGGGAGCGGCTGAAGTCCCGGCTGGCGGAACTGGTGGACCGCTACGAAATGCTCGCCGACGTCCGGGGCCGCGGGCTGATGATCGGCATCGAGTTCGGCCGGCCCCGGTCCCTGAAGCTGCGCAGCCGCTGGACGATGCTCCAGGCCGCGCGGAAGGGACTGTTCGCGCAGATGGTGGTCGTGCCGCTGCTGCAGCGGCACCGGATCCTGACCCAGGTGTCCGGCGACCACCTGGAGGTGATCAAGCTGATCCCACCGCTGATCATCGACACCGCCGACGCCGACCGGTTCGTCGACGCCTTCACGGAGGTGATGGAGGACGCGCACAACGGCGGCGGCCTGATGTGGGACTTCGGGAAGACCCTGGTCAAGCAGGCGGTGGCCAACCGCTGAGAGGGACTTTGGGAACTTTTGCCTATGAGGCAAGAAATTTGCCCAGCGGGCAAGAATCGGGCTGAATGGAGGCATGAGTCCCTCCGAGACCGGCCCCGCCGAAGGGCCGGTCACCGCCGTCGCACCTCAGCTGCGTGAGCTGCGGCGGCGGGCCGCCCTCACCCTGGAGGCCGCGGCCCGCGCCGCAGGGCTCTCGCCCGCCCACCTGTCCCGCCTGGAGACCGGGCAGCGCCAGCCCTCGCTGCCGATGCTGCTCTCCCTCGCCCGCGTCTACGGTACGACCGTCGCCGAGCTGCTGGGGGAGACGGCCGCCGACCGGGACGCCGTGGTGCGCGCCGCCGACATGGAGCCCACGAGCGCGGGCGGCTGGACGTACTACCGGGCCGGGGCGCCGGGCCGCGGCATGCACGCCCTGCGCGTCCTGGTGCCGTACGGCTCCGAGGGCGACGTCGTGCGCGTGCACCCCGGTGAGGAGTGGCTCCACGTCCTCAGGGGCCGGCTGCGACTGCGCCTCGGCGACACCGAGCACCGGCTCACCGCGGGGGACAGCGCCCACTTCGACTCGACGACCCCGCACCGGATCGCCGCGCAGGACCCCGACGGGGTCGAGCTGCTCTTCGTCCACACCCTGCTGCAGAGCCCGACGGCCGCGCTGTGCCTCGGCCCGGCCCCCGGCCCGAACCCTGGAGAGACGCCATGAGCACCATGCAGGAGAAGTTCCCGCGCGCCCTGTGGGTGCGACTGCTCGTCTACATCGCCCTGGGGCACGTCTTCGGCGGCTTCCTCTACCTGCTGTTCGAGGTGGGCGCCAAGTAGCGCCGTCCGCGAGCGGGTGACCCGGCTCAGTCCAGCATCCGCTCGCGCAGCCGCTCCCGGGTCCCGGGCGTGAGCCGCAGGCCCTTCTCCAGGTACGCGTCGACGCCGCCCCACGTCTCCTCGATGGTCTCGAAGGCCGCCGCCAGGTACTCGGCGCGCGCGTCGAACAGGGGGCTGAGCAGCTCCATGACCTCGGGGGAGTAGGCCGAGGCGGCGGAGCCGCTGCGGCGCACCTTGTAGCGGCGGTGCGCGGCGTTCGACTTCAGGTAGTCCTCGACGACGGCCTCGCGCTCGACGCCCAGGGCGAGCAGGGTGACGGCGATGGACAGACCCGCACGGTCCTTTCCGGCCGCGCAGTGCATCAGCGCGGGGACGCTGTCCTCGGCGAGCGCGTGCAGGATCCGGGAGTGCTCCGCCGTGCGCTCCGTGACGATCGAGCGGTAGGAGCCGATCATCCGGTCGGCGCCCTTGCCGTCGGCGAGGATCTCGCGCAGCTGGTCGAGGTCTCCGTCCCGGACCATCTTCCAGAACTCGGCGCCGTCGGCCGGATCGCTCAGCGGCAGGTTCACATTGCGCACGCCCGGCAGGTCGACGTCCGGGCCGTCGAGCTTCTGGTCGGCCGCGTTGCGGAAGTCGAAGACCGTGTGCAGGCCCAGGGAGGCCAGGAACGCGGCGTCCTCACCGGTGGCGTGCGCCAGGTGACCGCTGCGGAACAGCACCCCCTGCCGTACCCGCCGCCCGTCCACGGTCGGCAGTCCGCCCACGTCCCGGAAGTTGCGCACACCGGTCAGCTCGGGTTCGGTCGACGGGACCTGCTGCGTCACGGGGGCTCCTCCCACTCCACCCCGCCGCCGCTGCTCGCCGGCGGGCACGACCCGACGATACGGCATCCCCCGTGCGTGAAATCGTGCTCCGAGGGATATTGCGAGCCGATAAGAGCCTTCTGTCCGAATTGGCGCCTTAATAACAACTGGCCCTGAAATGGCGGAGCGTGCGTGAGGAGCGCGTGAGCAGCGTCATATCCGTGACCGTGCGTGGCCCGTCATGTTCACGTAATTGGGCTGCATTCCAAGGGCCTTTCAGGAAAACGACGCGACGGAAATCGACGCAGGGTTACCGGTCATTCCCGTAAAGGATCAATCGGAACGCCGGTCGCGGGAAACCCTCGCTTGTCCCGGTGCGTCCTGGTCCCTTACGTTCACCACCGATCCGGGCGGACGCCTAATCCTGCCGCCGACCGGAGCCCGCACTCATCGACCACCCGTACACGGCAGGAGCGGGGGACCCACAGGTAGAACTGCCTGTTCCGGTTCCCGGAACGGCTTGGGGTAAAGCCGCGTTCCGACGCGGCCGGGCATCTCCAGCCCGCACCCGACAGCTCACCTCGCAGGCGCCGGAGAGGAATTCGCCATGCCCGCGAAGGGTAAGCACCGCCGTACCAGGGCCATGCGCCTGACCCGCACCATCGCCGTCGCCGGAACCGGTGGCGCCGCGCTCGCGCTCCCGCTGATGGGCGCCGCCGCCGCCAACGCCGCCCCCGCGCACTCCGTTTCCGAGCAGGCCGTGCAGGCCGTTCCGACGTCGGCCAAGAAGGCCGCCGCGAGCGGCGCCGAGAAGAACTCGGATTCCCGGACGTACACCGTGAAGAGCGGTGACTACCTTTCGAAGATCGCCGACGAGCAGCACGTCGACGGCGGCTGGAAGAAGCTCTACGCGGACAACCGCGAGGCCGTCGGTTCCGACCCGTCGCTGATCCACCCCGGTCTGAAGCTCTCGATCGGCGGCCACGCCGCCAAGTCGTCGGCGCCGTCCTCCGCGCAGTCCCAGAAGCCCGCGCAGAAGTCCGCCGAGAAGCCCGCCGCCGAGAAGCCGGCCCAGAAGTCGACGGACGCCGAGAAGGCCGCCTCCTCCTCGGACTCCTCGAACACCGGCACCCAGTCCGCGGGCACCACCAGCGGCTACACCTCCCCCGTCGAGGGCGGCACCGTCGGCACCCCGTACCACCAGTCCGGCAGCATGTGGTCCAGCGGCTACCACACCGGCACCGACTTCGTCGTCCCGACCGGCACCTCGCTGAAGGCCGTCGGCGCGGGTACCGTCGTCTCCGCCGGCTGGGGCGGCGCGTACGGCAACCAGGTCGTCATCCAGCTCGCCGACGGCCACTACGCCCAGTACGCCCACCTCTCCTCGCTCTCCGTCTCCGCCGGTCAGTCGGTGACGGCGGGTCAGCAGGTCGGCCTCTCGGGCGCCACCGGCAACGTGACCGGACCGCACCTGCACTTCGAGATCCGCACCACGCCGGACTACGGCTCGGACATCGACCCGATCGCGTTCCTGCGCTCGCACGGCGTCTCCGTCTGACGACCGGTTCCGCGCAGCCCCCGCGCCCCGAAGGTCGGACCCCGATCCCCGGGTCCGGCCTTCGGCGTATCCGGCCATGGCTGTACGGGCCGTGGATGTGTCCGACCTCCGCCGTATTCCGGAATTGACGAACACTTTAGGCGTGGCCTTTCTCACCGACCGTCAACCCCTTCCTACGGTCGCGTAGGTCACATTCCAAGGTGAATCATGGGCCGATGTGGCAGACGATTCGAAGAGTGACAGCAGAGCAGTGATCGGGTCGTACGTGGCGGTGGGGGACAGCTTCACCGAGGGCGTCGGCGATCCCGGCCCCGACGGGGCGTTCCTCGGCTGGGCCGACCGGCTCGCCGTACTGCTCGCGGACCGGCGCCCCGAGGGCGACTTCACGTACACGAACCTCGCCGTGCGCGGCAGGCTCCTCGACCAGATCGTGGCGGAACAGGTCCCGCGGGTCGTACGACTCGCCCCGGACCTGGTCTCGTTCGCGGCCGGCGGCAACGACATCCTCCGGCCCGGCACCGACCCCGACGAGGTCGCCGAGCGGTTCGAACTGGCGGTGGCCGCGCTGACCGCCGCGGCCGGCACCGTCCTGGTGACCACCGGGTTCGACACCCGGGGGGTGCCCGTGCTCAAGCACCTGCGGGGCAAGATCGCCACGTACAACGGGCACGTCCGCGCCATCGCCGACCGCTACGGCTGCCCGGTGCTCGACCTGTGGTCGCTCCGCAGCGTCCAGGACCGCAGGGCGTGGGACGCCGACCGGCTGCACCTGTCGCCGGAGGGCCACACCCGCGTGGCGCTGCGCGCGGGACAGGCCCTCGGCCTGCGCGTCCCGGCCGACCCGGACCAGCCGTGGCCGCCCCTGCCGCCGCGCGGCACGCTCGACGTCCGGCGCGACGACGTGCACTGGGCGCGCGAGTACCTGGTGCCGTGGATCGGGCGCCGGCTGCGCGGCGAGTCGTCGGGCGACCACGTGACGGCCAAGGGCACCCTGTCGCCGGACGACATCAAGACGTGGATCGCCCCGGTGGCCTGAGGCGGGGCGGGCGGCCGGCCGGGGCCCGTGCGACACCCTGGCGTCTAACGTCGCGTGGGCGCCAGGGCCGAGCGCTCCAGACCCAGTTCCCCGGCCAGTGCCTCGTCCACCCACTCCTTGGCCCGGGCCCGCGACACCGTTCCCGTGTACGACGTGAGCTGCACCGCCAGCCCGTCCAGCAACGCCGTCAGCCGCAGGGCCGCGGCGTCCGGCTCGGGGCAGGAGAACTCACCGGCGGCCACGCCCTCGGCGATGACCTCGGCGATCGCGGTCTTCCACTGGCGGTCCAGCTCGCGGGTGACCTCCCGCAGCGCGGGCTCGCGCGGCGCCGCCGCCCAGCCCTCGATCCACAGCCGCCAGCCCTTGGCCGGACCGGTCGGCGCGTACCACCGCACGGCCGCCCGCAGGCGGCGCAGCGCCGACGTACGACGGGCGAGCAGCCCCCGCAGATGGGCGAGGTCGTCCTCGGCGGCATGGGTGAACGCGGCGGCGACCAGGCGCTCCTTCGTGGCGAAGTGATAGAGCACCAGGGCGTTGCTGACGCCGAGCGCCGCGGCCACGTCGGCGATCCGCAACGCCGCCACGCCCCGCGCCGATATCTGCTCGATGGCGGCGCCCAGCAGCTCCTCGCGCCGCTCCGCCACGCTCAACCGGACTCTCCCCACGCACGTCACCCTATACAGGCGCCCGGACGTGCGATGACGCCCTTCCCGGTCGCGGTGGACCGGGGGAACACGGATGTGACATCCGTCGTTCGAGGTGACGTAGGACGAGACGACGACAACGAGAGCCTGAACCACCCCACCTGGAGGTACCGTGCCCGCTTTCCGTTCCCCGAGTCCCGGGTTCAGCGTGCCCCGGCCCGCGGCCTTCGGCGTGGACCCGAGCGGTGAGCGCATGGCGCGCATCCGCAGATCGCCGCACTTCCGCGACGGCGTCTTCCAGAACCCCGGGGGCACCGCCCGGACCCGGCCCTCCGGATCGGCCGCCGAATTCGCCAGGATCTACTTCGACAAGGAGGCGCGGCTGCGCCGGTCCCCGCGGGGGCCCGTTCCGGTGCACGCCACCACCCTGGCCGACCTCGCCCGGCCACCGGCCACCGGGCTCCGGCTGACCTGGATGGGCCACTCCAGCGTGCTCGCCGAGATCGACGGGCAGCGCGTGCTCTTCGACCCGGTGTGGGGCGAGCGCTGCTCCCCGTTCCCCTTCGCCGGCCCCAAGCGCCTGCACCCGGCGCCGCTGCCGCTCGCCGCCCTCGGCCCGGTCGACGTCGTCGTCATCTCCCACGACCACTACGACCACCTGGACATGCCGACGATCAAGGCGCTGGCCGGCACGGACACCCTGTTCGCCGTGCCGCTCGGCGTCGGCGGCCACCTCGAACACTGGGGTGTCTCCCCCGACCGGCTGCGCGAGCTGGACTGGCACGAGTCGACGCGCGTCGGCGGCCTCACCCTCACCGCGACCCCGGCCCGGCACTTCTGCGGGCGCGGGCTGCGCAACACCCAGCACACCCTGTGGGCGTCCTGGGTCGTCGCCGGTGACGAGCACCGCGTCTACCACAGCGGGGACACCGGCTACTTCGACGGCTTCCGCGACATCGGCGCCGCGCACGGCCCGTTCGACGCCACGATGATCCAGCTCGGCGCGTACGCGGAGTTCTGGCCGGACATCCACATGACCCCCGAGGAGGGCGTCCGGGCCCACCTCGACCTCCAGGGCGGCCGGTCGCACGGCGCCCTGCTGCCGATCCACTGGGGGACCTTCAACCTGGCGCCGCACGCGTGGGCGGAGCCCGGTGAGTGGACGAGGGACGCGGCCGAGGAGGCCGGCCAGGCGGTGGCGTTCCCGCGCCCGGGGGAGCCGTTCGAGCCGGCGGGGGAGTTGCCGGTGGAGCCGTGGTGGCGGGCGGTGTCGCAGCCGATCGCGCGTCCCTGGCGCCGTCCGCGGATCGCCGAGGGCGTGGCCGGGACGAACAAGGGGGATCTCGACCTCGCCGGTGAGCGGTGAGGGCGGTCGGAGACGAGGCCGCCTGAGGGGACCGGCGGGCGGCGGCACCCGCCTGCCGCCCGGCTGCCTCAGTACAGCTTCTTCCCCTCCGCCAGCATGGCGACGAACTTCTCGATGCGGGCCGCCCGGGTCTCCGCCTTCTTGGCGTCCTCGACCCGGTGCAGGATCGCGAACCGGTTGCGGCTGTCCAGGGTGGCGAAGAAGTCACGGGCCGCCGGCGCCGCGTCCAGGGCGGCCTGGAGGTCGTCGGGCACCGTCGCCTTGCTCTGCGACGCGTACGCCGCCTCCCAGCGGCCGTCCTTCTTGGCCCGGTCCACCTCGCGCTGCCCGGCCGGCCGCATCCGGCCGGCCTTGATCAGCTCGGTGGCCTTCTCCCGGTTCACCTTCGACCACTTGCTGCCGGACCGCCGGGGTGTGAAGCGCTGCAGCCAGTGCTGCTCGTCCTGCTTCTTCTTCTGCCCGTCGATCCAGCCGTAGCACAGGGCGGACTCCAGCGCGTGGGCGTAGTCGACGCCGTCGACCCCGGAGCCGGTCTTCGGGATCCGGAACCAGATCCCCGTGGTGTCCTCATGGTTTTCCTCCAGCCACTTCTCCCACTCCTCCTGCGTGGCGAAGGACAGGACCGGATCGGACGGCTTCCGCGCTCCCTCAGACATGGAGGCCATGAAATCCCACCCCCGGGGGCGGGTCAACAACCCCACCGGGTCACCCGGGCACGGGCCGCGCCGCCGCCCGCCCGGCCGTGCACAAAGTTGAGCAGCCGACCGGCGACGCCACGGCGTACCGTCCCCGCTGGTCGAGCGACACACCGAAAGGCGGACGCATGACGACGATGTACGAGCACGTCGGTGGGGAAGCGGCGCTGCGGCGGCTGGCGGAGCACTTCCACCACCTGGTGCTGGAGGACCCGCTGCTGGGCGACCTGTTCCGGGCCGGATCGCCGTACCACGCCGACCATCTCACCGCGTTCCTCGCCGAGATGCTCGGCGGCCCCGCCCGCTACACCGACGAACTCGGCGGTTTCATCGCGCTGTTGCGGGCCCACGCCGGCATGCGGATCACCCCCGAGCAGAGCGACCGCTTCGTCGCCCTGCTGCTCCGGGCCGCCGACGACGTCGGGCTGCCCGACGACGACCGCTTCCGCAAGGCGTTCACCGGCAGCCTCGAGAAGGCCGCCGGCTTCACCACCAAGGCCTCCCAGGAGGACGACCACCCCATGCTCCAGCCGCCGTACCCGGTGCTGGGCCGCTGGCAGTGGTGAAGCGGCGCCGCTGAGACCGACCGACGAGACGAGGGGGAACGTTGAAGTCCGCGGAGCCCGTCCCCGTGTCATCCGCCGAGGTGACCGCCGGCACCACCTGTGAGCGACTGCTCCGCGTCCTGGAGCCCCTGGTCACCCGGACCGGGCCGCTCGACCCGGACACCGACCTGGCCGACGCCGGACTCTCCTCGCTCGCCGCCGTCCGGCTGATGCTGGAGATCGAGACCGAGTTCGGCGCCGAAGTGCCGCTCTCCCTGCTCCTGGAGTGCCGCACCCCCCGCGACCTCGCCCACCGGATCGACCGCGCCGACCACGCCGACGGCGGGGGCCGCGGGGACGGCAACGGCGCCGCCGGTCGCGTGGAGGTGGTGGCCGAGCCCGCGTCCCGCCACGCGCCCGTCCCGGCGACCCCCATGCAGGAGGCGTACGTCGTCGGCAAGTATCCGGAGCTGGACCCGGACGCCCTCGGCTGCCACCACTACCACGAGTTCGCCCTCGACGGGCTGGACACCGACCGGCTGGCCCGCGCCTGGCGGCGGCTCGTCGAACACTTCGACGCCCTCCGGCTCACCGGCGTCGGCCGCAACCAGCACGTCCGGGAGAGCGCGCCGGTGCCCGAACCCGTCGTCCACGAGACGGCGGACGCCGACGCCCTGGAGGCCGAGGCGAGCGCCGTACGCCGCCGGCTGTCCCACCACCGCTACCCGCCGGGCCACTGGCCGCCGTTCCAGGTCGAGATCTGCCGGGAGCCCGCCGGCCGCGCCGTGGTCCATCTCAGCCTCGACGGCACGGTCACCGACGCGCACGGCACCGACCTGCTGCTGCACCACTGGTGGCACGCCTACACGGCGGAGGAACACCCGCTGCCCGAGGCGCCGTTCAGCCTCCGCGACACCCTGGACGCGCTCGCCCGCCACCGCGGCTCCGCCGCCCACCGCGCCGCCCTGTCCCGGGCCGCCGAACGGCACAAGGGCCTGCCCGGCGGCCCGCCCGTACTGCTCGCCGAACCCCCCGAGCCGCCGCCCGGCCTCGACGGCCACCCGCGCACCCCGCGCCGCGGCCGGCTCACCCCGGCCCAGTGGGCAGGCCTGCGCGCGCGGGCCGCCGAACTGCGCGTCTCACCCACCTCGCTGGTGCTGACGGCCTTCGCCGAAGCCCTGACACCGGCCGGTTCGGACGAACCGTTCACCCTCGTCCTGACCACCACCGACCGGCCCCGGCTGCCGTCCGCCGCCGAGCGGCTCGTCGGCCCCTACACCTCCGGTTGCCTGCTCGTCGTCGACGCGCGGCCACCCGCCCCGGACGAGGCCGCGCGCGCCCTCCACCAGAGGGTGTGGGAGGCGCTGTCCCACGCGAACGTCGGCAGCGTCGAGGTGCTGCGCGAACTGCGCGCCCAGGGCACCCGGGCGCCTGCACTGCCCGTGGTCTTCACCAGCCTGCTCGACCTGAGCCTCGACGGTGCCGGGCGGGGCAGCATGGCCGATCACGAGCGGTACGCCGTCGGCCAGACCTCCGGCATCGCCCTCGACCACCAGATGCGGGAGCGCGACGACGGCCTGGACTTCCGCTGGGACACCGCCGACGGCCTCTTCCCGCCGGGCACGCCCGACGCCCTCTTCGGCCGCTTCTGCCGGCTGCTGCAGGGGCTGTGCGAACCGGCGCCCGACACCCCCCTGCCCGCCCGGGAACTCCAGCAGGCGTACCTGGTGGCGCGGCTCGACGGCCACACCGGCCGCGGCTGCCAGTACCACCAGAGCTTCCACGTGGACGACCTGGACCTCGCACGGCTGCGCGGCGTCTGGCGGGAACTCGTCGCCGCACACGAGGCACTGCGGCTGCGCACCGGCGCCGACGGCACGCTCGGTGTGCTCTCCACGGCTCCGGCCGACACGTGGATCCCGGTCCTGGACGTCCCCGAAGGCGCGGACCCCGACGCCGTCGACCGTGCCGTACGCGCCGAGATGACCCACCGGCCGTTCGGGCTCGGCCGGGGAGCGCACACCGATCTCAGGGTCGTCCGCGCCTCCGGACGACCCGCCACCGTGCACCTGTCCGCCGACCTGCTCGTCGGGGACGCCCGCAGCATCGTGCTGCTCGCCCGCGACCTGCTGCGCCGGTACGCCGACCCCCTCGGCGCCCCGCCGGTCCCGACCAGGCTGCCCCGCGCGTCCCGGCCGGTGACCGAGGAGGCCCGCGCCCACTGGCGGGACCGGCTCGCCGGTCTGCCGGCCGGGCCGGAGCTGCGGGACGCGCGGCAGCCCTCGCGCCCGCGGCGCCGCGAGCGCCTCCTCACCCACCGCACGGCCCTCGCGGCATGGGCCGACCGGCACTCGGTGAGCCTCGACGCCACTCTGCTGGCCGCCTACTGCACCGCACTCGGAGCCCTCTGCGACAAGCCGTTCGCGCTGCCCGTGGTCTGCTTCACCGGCCCCGACGCGCAGCGCCCCGCGGAGTTCACCGAACTGACCTGGGTCCGCTCCCCGGCGCCCGGCACCGACCCGGCGGCCCTCGCCCGCGCCTACTGCCGACAGCTGGCCGAGGATCTGGAGCGGGGCGGCGGCGCCGGTCTCGCCGAGATGCGCTCCCTCGTCGTACGGCGCCGCAGGGACGCGGACTTCGCGCATCCCGTGGTCTTCACCACCGTCCTCGACGTCTCGGACCGCCCCCTGCCGGCCGGTGTGCGCCCCGGTCCCGCGGGCACGGCCACCACCGACGTCGCCCTCGACTGCGTGACGGTCGACGACGGAACGGCGCTGCACCTGGCCTGGGACGCGCTGGACGAGCGGTTCGAGGACGGCGTGCTGGACGAGGCGTTCCAGCGGTACGCCGACCTGCTCACCGCGCTGGCCACGGAGCCCGGCCCGGCCCCGGAAGACGGTCCGGACCCGGAAGACGGTCCGGCGACGGGCGGCGGTGCTGCGAAGGGCGGCGCCCCGGCCGACGCCGAGCGCCACCGCCTCCTGTACGGCTTCAACGACACCGCCCGCCCCTACCCGGCCGAGGGCCCCGTCCACCTGCTCTTCGAACAGCAGGCCCGCAGCCGCCCCGACGCGGTCGCGCTGCGCTGGCGCGAGGGCACCATGACGTACGGCGAACTGAACCGCCGGGCCAACCTGCTCGCGCACCGGCTGCGGCGAGCGGGCGTCACGGACGGCACCTCCGTGGGTATCAGTGTGCGGCGCGGCCCGGCGATGGCCGTGTCCGTGTTCGCCGTGCTGAAGGCGGGCGGCGCCTACGTCCCCGTGGACCCGACTCTGCCCCGCGACCGGGCGCACGGCATGCTCCAGGACACCGGCACCCGGCACCTGCTGGTCACGGCGGGCGGCCCCGGCTGGCAGGTGCCGGACGGCGTGGACGTCCTCGACCTGGACGCCCCCGGGGCCACCGGAACGGACCTGCCCGACCCCGGCGATCCCGAGCCCGTCACGGGCCCGGACTCGGTCGCCTACCGGCTGTTCACCTCCGGCAGTACCGGGCGCCCCAAGTGCGTGGTGGTGGCACACCGCTCCCTGCACAACCTCCTCGACTGGTGCCGGCGCACCTTCGACTTCGGTCCGGGCGACACCGGGCTGTGCGTCACCTCCCTCGGCTTCGACCTGTCCGTCTTCGACATCCTCGGACTCCTCGCCTACGGCGGCGGCCTGTACATCGCCGACGAGGCCGAGCAGCGCGACCCCGAACTGCTCGTCGACGCCCTGCTGCGCGAGCCGGTCACCTTCTGGAACTCGGCGCCCACCACCCTGGCCCGGCTCGCACCGCACCTGGCCGAACACCGCGGACGTCCCGGCACCGCCGACCTGCGCCTGGTCTTCCTCAGCGGCGACTGGATCCCGCTGTCCCTCCCCGACGACGTGCGCGAGGTGTTCGGCGGGGCCCGGGTGATCAGTCTCGGCGGTGCCACCGAGGCCACCGTCTGGTCCAACTGGTACTCCGTCGGCACCGTCGACCCCGAGTGGCGCAGCATCCCGTACGGCAGGCCCATCGACAACGCCCGCTACTACGTGCTGGACGGGCACATGGAGCCCTGCCCCGTCGGCGAGGAGGGCGACCTCTACATCGCGGGCGACTGCCTCAGCCTCGGCTACCACGGACAGCCCGGACTGACCCGGGAGCGGTTCGTCCCCGAGCCCTTCGGGAACGGCCCGGACTCCCGCATGTACGCCACCGGGGACCGGGCGGCCTACCGCGACGACGGCGTCCTGGTGTTCCTGGGACGACGCGACCACCAGGTGAAGATCCGGGGCTTCCGGGTCGAACTCGGCGAGATCGAGCACCGGTTGTGCGCCCACCCCGCCGTGCACGACGCGGTGGTGGTGGCCCGGCCCGACGGCAGCGGGGACCGGCGCGTGGTCGCGTACCTGATCGCCGAACCGGGCGCCGCCCGGCCCTCCGTGTCCGAGCTGCGCGCCCACGCGGCCCGGACCCTGCCCGACTACATGGTCCCGAACTTCGTGGCGTTCCTGCCGTCCTTCCCCGCGACGGACAACGGCAAGCTGGACCGGGACGCCCTGCCGTGGCCGCTGCCCGCCGGGCCGTCCGTGTCCGGCGAGCCGGACCAACCCACCCCCGCCCGACGCCCCGCCACCGGCACCCCGTTCCCGTCCGCCGGTGAACTGGCCGAGGAGATCGGCGCGTTGCTGGCCGACCTGATCGGCGTGCCCCAACTGGACGCCACGCTCGACCTGTGGGACCAGGGCGCCACCTCCTTCACCCTGGCCCAGCTGTCCTCGGCCCTGCGGTCCCGGTACGGCCGCCGCGTCCCCGTCTCGGCCCTGCTGGCGGAGCCGACCATCGCCGGGATGGCCCGCCACCTCGCGGGCGGCGATCCGGCGACGGCGCCCGCCGAGCCCGCGGAGCCCGCGCGGGAGGAGCCGTCCCCGCAGGGCCGTCCCCCGGCGCCGGAGGCCGTGGAGTTCTTCTCCGCCGAGGACCGCGACCGCTTCAAGTCGGGCGCCTGGCACCTGCGGCAGCGCAGTGACGACGAACCCCTCCTCGCGCTCGACGGCCCGCTCCCGCCCGCCGAGCGGTACCGGGAACGCGCCACCCACCGGGACTTCGCCGACGGCCCGCTGGCCCACGACGCCTTCCTCCGCTTCCTGGCCGCCCTGCGCTCCCGGCCGGCCGGTGACGGCCCACGCCGCCTGTACGCCTCCGCCGGCGACACCTACGCCGTACAGACCTATCTGCACGTCAAGCCGGGCGCCGTCGAGGGCGTCCCGGGCGGCGTCTACTACCACCGCCCCGACGACCACGTCCTGCAACGCGTGAGCACCGGCCCCGGGATCGACCGCACCGTCCACTTCGCCTACAACCGGCCCGTCTTCGACCGCGCGGCGTTCGAGGTGTACCTGGTCTCCGAGCCGCGCGGCATCGAGCCGCTGTACGGCGAGGAGTCGCAGCTCTACCTGGCCGTCGAGGCCGGATACATGGGGCAGTTGCTGATGAGCGGGCAGCGGGAGAGCGGCGTCGGCCTGTGTGCCGTCGGAAGCCTCGCCTTCGACCGCGTCCGTGACACCCTGCGGCTGCGTCCCGGCCAGCGGCTGCTGCACGCCTTCCTCGCCGGACCGCTGCCCCGCGAGTCCGCGGCGGGTGCCCGGCCGGTCCGCGAGCGGCGGGTGCCCGGTGCGGGACCGGCCGCGCGGCCGGCACCGGCGGACATGGCCGTGATCGGCGCCGCCGGGCGCTACCCCGGAGCGGACGGCCTGGAGGAGTTCTGGGACAACCTGCGCTCCGGACGCCGCTCCCTCGGCCCGCTGCCCGCCGAACGGCTGGCCGCCTTCGCCGCCGCCACCGGCACCCCGCCGGCCCCGGCGGGGACCTGGCCGCACGGCGGCTACGTGCGCGGCGACGACGGGTTCGACGGCCGGCTGTTCCGAGTCTCACCCCAGGAGGCCGAGGGGCTGGACCCGCAACTGCGGCTGCTGCTGCCCGTGGTGTGGCAGTGCCTGGAGGACGCCGGCCACACACCCGGCAGTCTCAGCCGCGACGGTGAGCGGGTCGGGGTGTTCACGGCGACGATGTGGCACGACCACCGGCAGGCGGGCGAGGCCCGGTGGCGGGAGGGCGGACCGGCCCGCCAGGCGGCCGCCGCCTCGGACCTCCCGGCGCGGATCGCGCACTGCCTCGGGTTCGAGGGCCCCGCCGTCGCGGTGGACACCGCCTGCTCCTCCTCGCTGACCGCCCTGCACCTGGCCGTGACCAGCCTGCGCCAGGGGGAGTGCGACGCGGCGCTGGTGACGGGCGTCAACGTCGTCGCCCACCCCTACCACCTGGCGCTCCTGCGCGACCTCGGCCTGGCGGCGGCCCGGCCGTCCGCCGGGGCCTTCGGCGCCGAGGACACCGGCTGGTCGCCCGGCGAGGGCGCGGGCGCCCTGCTGCTGCGTCCGCTGCGGGACGCCGTGGAGCGCCGGGACGTCCTGCACGCGGTGGTCGAGGCGACCGGCACCGGTGCGGCCGGACGGCCGGGCCCCTTCGGGATGCCCGCCGCCGAACCGCTCGCCCGCTCCCTCGCCCGCATGCTGCGCCGGCACGGCCTCGACGGCGCCGACATCGGGTACGCCGAGTGCGCAGCCTCCGGCGCCCTGCTGGCCGACGCGGCCGAACTGGACGCCCTGCTCACCGCGTTGCGTCCGCCCGGCACGGACGGGAACCTGCTCGTCGGCACCGTGAAGCCGTCCATCGGGCACCTGGAGGCGGCCTCCGGGCTCTCCCAGCTGACCAAGGTCCTCCTGCAACTGCGCGAGCGCACCCTCGCCCCGACCGTCCCGGCGCCCCGGCGCACCGAGCTGCCCGACTGGGACCGGCTCACCGTCCCCGACACCGCCCGGCCCTGGACGCCGGCCGCACCGGGCGCGCCGCTGCGCGCGCTCGTCAACGCCGTCTCGGCAACCGGCTCGTACGGGCACGCCGTGCTCAGGTCCGCCGACGGCACCCACCGACGACCGGGCGCGCCCGCCCTGGACCCGGCCGAACGAAAGGACAGCGGTGACCGGTACCTGGCTGAAGAACGGTAGCGCCGGCACGGACGCACCGCTGCGCCTGTTCTGCTTCGCCCACGCCGGTGGGGGCGGCGGCTTCTTCCAGCCCTGGCGGGAGAAGCTGCTGCCGGAGGTCGAGGTGTGCCCGGTGATCCTGCCCGGCCGCGAGACCCGCGTCGCCGAGCCCGCCTTCCGCAGCATGGAGGACCTCCTCGGACCGCTCTGCACCGGCCTCGCCCCCCATCTGGACCGGCCGTACGCGCTGTTCGGCCACAGCACCGGCGCGGCCATCGCCTACGAGGTCGCCCGCCGCTTCCAGGACGACCCGGCGCGCGCCCCGCGCCGACTGCTGGTCTCGGGGCGGCGGGCCCCGCACCTGGCGGCACGCCGGCCGCCGTACGCGGGGCTCGCCGACGACGACTTCCTGCGGGTCGTCGCCGAGCTGGGAGGCACTCCGCGGGAGGTGATGCGCCAGCGCGACCTGATGCGGATGTTCCTGCCCGCGCTGCGCGCCGACTTCCACCTCAACGAGACCTACCGGCCACTGCCCGGTCCCCGGCTGACCTGCCCGCTGTCCGGCTTCACCGGCGACCACGACCCGGAGGTCACGCCGCTGGAACTGCGCCTGTGGGAGACCACCAGCGACGGTCCGTTCCGCATGCGCGTGTACGAGGGCGACCACTTCTACCTGGCCGGGCTGCCCGAGCCGCTCCACTCGGACCTGCGCCGGGACCTGAGCGAGACCGTCCGGCAGTCGGTGTCCTGACCCGGGTCACGGCGGGCCGGGGTGCCGCACCACCGTCACGTCCGGCCCGTGGCCCCGCCGTACGGCCACCGCGAGCAGATGCCGGTCGCCGCGGGGCCACTGGGCTAACTGCCACCGCGAGCCGTCGTCGTCGGCCGCGGTCAGCCGGGGCCCGCCGGGGGCGTCCGGCGCGACGGCGTAGGAGTCCGGAGGCAGCAGGAAGCCCAGGCCGCGCGCCTTGCCGTACGCCTCCTTCAGCGTCCAGTGCCGCAGGAACACGCCGCCGCGTTCGCCCGGCGGTGCCGCGAGGACCCGGGCTGCCTCCCGGGGGTGGAACATCGTGCGCGCCACCCGCACCGGGTCCGCCGGGCGGCCGGTGACCTCCACGTCGACGCCGCAGTCCAGCTCGGGACAGACCAGGCAGACCGCGAGGCCCGGGGCATGCGCGACGCTGAAGCGCAACCGGGGCACGGTGGGCGGCCCGGCCGGCTCGGGACGGCCGTGCGGCCCCGTCGTGAAACGCCATTCCGCGGGCGCCACTTCGGGCACGCACCGGCTGAGCGCGGTCCGCAGCAGGGTACGGGCCGCGACGTACAGGCGCCGGTCCGCGTCCCGGCGAAAGGCCGCGGAACGCCGCCGCTCCTCAGCCGACAGCGGGCCCCGGTCGCCGTGGGCGTCCGGGGCGGCGGCCCAGACATGCGCGAGGGGAGCGCCGGTGACCGCGTGGTGCAGGGCGACCCGGGACGGCGGCGGCGTCCCCTCGACCACGGCGCCCCCCGTTTCCCGTGCACGGCCGTCGGGCCTTCCGCGGCGCGTGTCGAGCCTGCGGCGCGCACAAACGGCCCCGCCGTGCAAAAGTGAGCAGATCCGCGAGGCCCGTGCCGGTTACAACCGGGAGAACCGGGGCCCGGTGGCGGCCCCCGACCGCGGGAGCGACCATGGCCGTCGGCATCGAGGCGATCAACGCCTACGTGGCACGCGCCTGTTTCGACGTGGCGGAACTCTTCCGCGGCCGGGGCCTGGACATGAGCCGGTTCGACAACCTCATGATGCGGCAGAAGTCGGTCAACCTGCCCTGCGAGGACGCGGTCACCAACGCTGTCAACGCGGCGAAGCCCCTCCTGGACCGGCTCACCATCGAGGAACGCGACGCGATCGAACTGCTCGTCGTCGGCACCGAATCGGGGCTCGACCTGGGCAAACCCCTCTCCACGTACATCCATCACCACCTCGGGCTCAGCCCCCGCTGCCGCTCCTTCGAGGTCAAGCACGCCTGCTACGGCGGCACGGCGGCCCTCCAGACGGCCGCCGGCATCATCGGCGCCTCACCCGTGGAGACCGCCAAGGCACTGGTGATCGCCGCCGACGCACCGAGCGCGGCGGCCCGCGGCACCTACTGGGAGCCCTCGGAAGGCGCCGGCGCGGTCGCCCTCCTCGTCGGCCGCGATCCGCGGGTCCTGGAACTGGACCCGGGCGCCAGCGGTCTGCACACCTTCGAGGTGATGGACACCCTGCGGCCCCGCCCGGATCTGGACTACGTCGACTCCGACGTGTCCCTGCTGTCGTACCTGACCTGTCTGGAGCGCAGCTTCGCCGCCTACCGCGAGCGGGTGGCCGGCGCCGACGTCGTCGACAGCTTCCAGCACCTGGTGCTGCACACCCCGTTCGCCGGCATGGTCAAGGGCGCGCACCGGAAACTGCTGCGCACCCACAAGGGCCTGGGGCCCCGCGAGGCGGCCGAGGACTTCACGCTCCGGGTCGCCCCCACCCTCCACTACGGCTCCCGGGTCGGAAACCTCTTCTCCGCCTCCCTGTACCTCGCCCTGTGCTCCCTCCTGGACCACGGCGACCCGGAAACCCCCTGCCGCATCGGGCTGTTCTCCTACGGTTCCGGGTGCGGTTCGGAGTTCTTCAGCGGCGTCCTCGGGGAGGAGGCCGCGGCCGTCGCCGGCCGGATGCGGATCGGCGCCGCGCTCGAATCCCGGCGGGCACTGACCATGGAGGAGTACGACGCCGTCACCGAACTCGGCGGCGACCGCGCGTTCGGCGTGCGGGACCTGGACGTCGACACCAAGCCCTACGCGGACCTGTACGGCGAACTCGCCGACGGAGCCGGGCTGCTGGTGCTCGACCGCATCGAGAACTTCCACCGCCTCTACTCCTGGAGCTGACCGACCGATGAGCCACGGCACCGTCCGGGTCCGGCATCAGGAACCCGCCGTCCTGCGCATCACCCTGAACCGGCCCGAGCGCGGCAACACCGTCGACTCCGCCCTGATCGCCGACCTGCACGAAGCCCTGGACGGCGCCGAGAAGGCCGACGACTGCCGGCTGGTCGTGCTCGACTCGCCGGGAGGGACGTTCTGCAACGGCATGGACATGGGTGAGGCGGCGGGGGACATCCGGACGGGAGCCGCCCACGGCCGGGACGCGGAACGGGGAGCAGACAGCGGTTCGGCGTTCTTCGGACTGCTGCGGCGGCTCACCGAGGTGCCGCGGATGACCCTCGCCTGCGTGGACGGAAGGGTGGCGGGCGGCGGGGTGGGACTCGCCGCGGCCTGCGACCTCGTCCACACCACCGAGCGCGGCGTGTTCAGCCTCCCCGAGGCCCTGTGGGGACTGCTGCCGTGCAGCGTGCTCCCGTTCCTGGCCCGCCGCACCGGCGCGCACACCGCGGGCACGATGACCCTCACCACCCTGCCGCTCACCGCCCAGGAAGCCGTGCACCGGGGACTCGCCGACGAACTCTCGCCGGACGCGGGCCCGTTGGTGCGCCGCCTGCTGTCCCGGCTGACCAAGATCGACGCCCGGATGATCGGAGAGGCCAAGGGGTACCTGGCCGCGCTGCAACCCGTCACGGCCGAGACCGAGCGGCGGGCGGTCACCGAGTTCGCCCGGCTCGCCGCGGCGCCCGGCGTCCGCGAGGGCATGGCACGGTATGCCGCCGAAGGACGCTACCCGTGGGAGCGGTGAGCGCCGGGTCCGGGCAGTGCCGGACGGAGCACGGGGGAGGCGGCCGATGAGAGTCGTATGGGCCTTCCCGGGCCAGGGCTCCCAGCGCAAGGACATGGGCGCCGGCCTCTTCGACCGCCACCCCGGCACACTCGCCCGCGCGGACGCCGTGCTCGGCCGCTCGGTCCGCGAACTGGCGGCCGATCAGGCCGCGTTGCGCGACACCCGCGCCCTGCAGCCCGTCCTCTACACCATCGGCGCGCTGACCTACCTCGACCGCGCCGCCCGGGAGCCCCAGCCCGACTGCATGATCGGACACAGCCTCGGCGAGTACACCGCCCTCTACGCGTCCGGCGCCCTCGACTTCGAGACCGGACTGCGGCTCGTCGTGGCCCGCGCCGAGATCATGGGGCGGGCGAGCGGGGGCGGCATGCTCGCCGTCGTGGGACTCGACGTCGAGCGGCTGCGGGAGGTCATGCGCCGCGAGGGCGCGGACGACATCGACGTCGCCAACCACAACTCGCCCGTGCAGACGGTCCTCTCCGGCCCCGAGGACTCCGTCCGCGCCCTCGCGCCCGTGCTCCGCCGCGAGGGCGCGGGCAAGTGCGTGCTGCTGCACATCAGCGTCGCCGCCCACTCCCGCTACATGGCCGGGGCAGCCGACGAGCTCGGCGCCGTCCTCGACACCGTCACCTTTCACGAGCCCCGCGTCCCCGTGGTCTCCAACGTGACGGCCCGCCCCCACCGGGCCGACCGGATCGCCCGCCGGCTGCGCGAGCACATGTGCCGGGGGGTGCGCTGGTGGGACAGCCTGGCCCACCTCGTCGAACAGGGCGTCACCGAGCTGGTCGAGCTGGGCCCGGGAAACGTGCTGACCAAGCTGTGGGCGACGGCCAGGACCGAGCTGGCGCCACCGCCGGGCGGGCACCGCGCGGCCCGCACGGCCCCGGAGCCGGGACCGGGGGCAGGCGGTGACGGCGCGGCGGCACCGGGAACGCGCACGCCGACGACCGCGCCGGGACGCCGCCGTGCCCCGGTGACCCGGGAACGGCTCGGCTCGCCCCGGTTCCGGGAGCGGTACGGGACCGACCTGGCCTGGCTCGTGTCCGGGACCGGCGACGGGGCCGTCGGCGACGAGGTCTGCCGGGCCGCCCGGGCCGCAGGGCTCGCGGCCTGCACCGATCCGGTCCCCGGCGCTCCACGGCAGGAGTCGCTGGACCGTGCGGGCCGACACGGCTGGGGGATCGGACTGCGCCCCGGGGCGGACGCGGACGAACAGGTCACCGCGCTGCTGGCGCACGAGGTGCGGTACGTCGAGGTCGGCCACCCGCACGGCCCCGACGCGGCACTCGTCCGCTTCCGCTTCACCGGTGCCCACCGCCGCCCGGGCGGCGCCCCCGTCGCCGTACGGCACGTTCTCGCCCGCGTCACCGGACCCGACCAGGCCGCCGCCTTCCTGCGCCCCCCCGCCCCCGCCCTGCTCGACGAACTCGTCGGCACCGGAGCCCTGTCGGCGCGCGAGGCGGACGTCGCCCGTGAGCTGCCCGTCGCCTCCGACCTGGCCGTCCAGCACCCGGGGGGCTGGCACGACGACGGCGCCGACGCCTGCCAACTGCTGCCCGCCCTGGTCGCGCTCGCCACTTGGAGCCCCGGGCCCGAACCCGTGCACGTGGGTCTGTGCGGAGTCGTCGGCACACCGGAACAGGCCGCCACCGCCTTCGCCCTCGGCGCCGCCTTCCTCGTCTCCACCTCGCTCACCGCCTGCGCTCCCCAGGCCCGGCTGGCCGACCCGCTCAAGGACACCCTCGCGAGGGCCGGCGACGACGACGTCACCTGGGCGCCCACCGAACGGCACGCCAGCCTGGGGGTCCTCGCGCGGGTCGTCCGCCGGGGCACCCTGTTCCCCGCCCGGGCCGGTCTGCTGTACCGGCTCCTGCGCGAACACCGCTATTTCGCCGACGTCCCCGAACCTCGGCGCAGGCACGTCGAGGAGCACCTCCTGGGCGGCCCGGCCACCGAGCCACCGGCGGACGCCCGAGCCGACGGGCGCCCGCGCACGGCCGACGTGTTCCGCAGGTACGTGCGGGAGACCGCCCGCCGCACACCGGCCGGCGATCCCCTGCGGCCCCTGGACCACCAGCTGCCGTGCGACCCGGACCTCACCCACTTCAACCGTGCGGCGGCCGGCACCCCGCTGGCCGCGTGGACCGCCCGCACTCCGGCCGCGGTGGCCGGACACCTCCTGACAAACGCCGCGGAACTGCTCACCGAGAGAGCCCCGGAACGGGCCGAAACGCGCCCATGAACCAGCGGACACACCAAGCAATCGCTACGGTCTGCGACGGACAGTGGGGCCCCGCCCACGGGACCCCACGGGCATGCGGCATGCCCGGACCAGCCCGGACCGAGCCCAGGCCGACACCCGTGGAGTGAGACGGCATGAACTCTCTGGAGCGCACCGACACCGACACCCCGCCCGACGGCCCCGGGACGGGCCCGGTCGACCCGTGCGTCGTGCTCGTCTCGGCCGGCGACCCCGACCGGCTCGCCCGCGCCGCCCGCGACCTGCGCGACCGGCTCGTCTCGCTGCTGCGCCAGGACCGGGCGCCCGCCGCCGCCGACGTGGCCTGGACCACCCAGACCGGCAGGGTGCCCATGCGGCACCGGCTCGCCGTCGTACGCCCCGACCTCGACGGGGTCGTCGCCGCGCTGGGAGCCTTCCTCACCGGCAGCCCCGACCCCGCCGTCCACACCGGACGGGCCGGGCACGCACCGCCCGGTGCGCCCGGCACCGCCACCGACGCGGCCCGGCTGTGGGCCCGGGGCGCCGACCTGCCCTGGGAGACCTACTGGCACACCCCCAGGGCCCGCGTCGCCCTTCCGGTGTACCCGTTCACCACCACCGACGCGCCCGCGCTGCCCCCCACGTCGGCACCTACCGCCGACACCGCCCGGGACCCGGGAGCGGACGCCCGGGCGGCCGACCTGGAGGCGGCCCTCCTGGACCGGTACGCCGAGGTGTCCGGGATACCCCGGGACGAACTCGACGCCCACACGCCCTTCGTGGAGTACGGGCTCACCTCCCTCCAGGTGGGCGAACTCAACCGGCTGCTCGCGGACGACTGGGGCGTCGGCACCCGGACCCTGTTCTTCGAACACGGCGACATGGCCCACGTGGCCGAGGACGCCGTGCGCCGCTGCGGGGCCGCCCCGCGCCGCGCGCCGGACGCCGGACGACCGCGGACCACGGCCCGGCCGGCCGCCGCACCGAGAGCCGCCGCGGAGCCCGGCCCGGCCGACGAGACCGACGGCGCGACCGCCGTCATCGGTGTCGCGGGCCGTTTCCCGCAGGCCGGGGACCTGGAGGCGTTCTGGGCCAACCTGGAATCCGGACGCGACTGCGTCACCGGTCTGCCCGCCGACCGGCACCGGCCCGGCTGGCCCGTCGACGAGATGACCGGCGGCTTCCTCGACGGCGTCGACCGCTTCGACCCGCTGCTGTTCGGCATCACCCCCCGCGACGCCGCCCTCATGGACCCGCACGAGCGCCTCTTCCTGGAGACGGCCTGGGCCGCCCTGGAGAACGCCGCCCACCCCCGGCACCGGCTGCGCGAGCGGCACGGGTCCCGCGTCGGCGTCTACGCGGGCGCCATGTACGCCGACTACGCCTTCTTCGGCGTGGAGGAGACCCTGCGGGGGCGCCCCGCCTACAGCGGCGGCGCGCTCGGCAACATCGCCAACCGGGTCTCCTACATCCTCGACCTGCACGGCCCCAGCCTCGCCGTGGACACCATGTGCTCCTCGTCGCTGGCCGCCCTCCACCTGGCCGTCCGCGCGCTGCGCGCCGGGGACTGCGAGATCGCCCTCGCCGGGGCCGTCAACCTCTCCCTGCACCCGAACAAGTTCGTGCAGCAGCGGCTGATGTCCCTGACCTCGAGCTCCCGGCGCTGCCGCAGCTTCGGTGCGGACGGAGACGGGTTCGTGCCGGCCGAGGCGGTGGGCGTACTGGTGCTGAAACCACTGGCCCGTGCCCTGGCCGACGGCGACCGGGTGCGCGCGGTGATCCGGGGCACCGCCATGGTGCACGCCGGACGCACCAACGGCTACATCGTGCCGTCCCCCGTCGCGCAGGGGCAGGTCGTCCGGGACGCCCTCGCCGACGCCGGGCTGCGGCCCGCCGACATCGACTACGTGGAGGCGCACGGCGCCGGCACCGCGCTCGGGGACCCCGTCGAGATCGACGGACTCACCCGGGTGTTCGGCGGCGACGACCGCCCCCCGGGGTCGCTGCCCATCGGCTCGGTGAAGTCCACCATCGGGCACGCCGAGGCCGCCGCCGGCATGGCCGCGCTCACCAAGTGCCTCCTCCAGATGGAACACGGCACCCTGGCCCCGACCCTGCACGTGGACCGCCTCAACCCGAACATCGACTGGGACGCCGTGCCCTTCCGCGCCCAGGACAGGGCCGCCCCCTGGCCGCGGCCGACCGGACCGGACGGCGCACCGCGCCCCCGCCGGGCGGGCATCAGTTCCTTCGGCGCCGGCGGGACCATCGCCCACGTGGTGCTGGAGGAGTTCCCCGCCGCCGCCCATCAGGACCCGCCCCCCGCCCCGGCACCCCGGCTGCTCGTGCTCTCCGCCCATGACGAGGCGCGCCTCAGGGACGCCGCGTCCCGCCTCGCCGCCTGGCTGCGCCGTCCGGACGGGGCTCCGCTCGCCGACGTCGCCTGGACCCTCCAGACCGGCCGCGAACCCCTGCGTGAACGCCTCGCGCTGGTCGCCGACGACGCGGCGGACGCCGCCGCCCGCCTGGCGGAGTTCGCGGCCGGCCCGGACCCGGACGCCGGGAGTGCCGCACGCGGCCGGGCGCCCCACGGCGGCCGGCCCCAGGGACGCCTGCTGCCGGACGGCCCGGACCCCGACCTCGCCGCGCTCGCGCGGCACTGGGTGACCGGCGGGCCCGTCGACTGGACCCGGCTGTACACCGGCGCCGCACCGCGCATCACCACCCTGCCGGCCTACCCCTTCGCCGCGATGCGCTGCTGGATCCCCGAGGGGGACACCACCGGCGGACCCGCCGCCTCCCCGGACCCGCGTCCCGACCGTGCCGCCCCGGCCGCTCCACAGGACGCCGGGGACATCGAGTTGCTGCGCCGCGAATGGCTGCCCACCGGCGAGGCGGCCGACGGGAGCGGCCCCGCCGAGGGCGCCGTGGTGTGCCTGTACGGCACCGCGACCCGAGCCGTGGCCGACGCGCTCGCCCGCACGGCACCGCCCGGCGCCCTCGTCCCGGTCCTCGTGCACGACGGCCACTCCCCGGACAGCGCGGGCGAGTTCGGCGACGACGCCCAGGCCGACACCGTCACCGGCGGACTCCTCGCCCGCCACCCGGTGATCGCCGGCTGGATCGACCTCACCGACCTCGACCGGCCCGACCCCGCCGCCCCCGGACCCTGGACCGCCCGCCTGCTGCTGATCCGCCGGCTCCTCGGCGCCCGGCCCGGCGCCCGGCTGCGCGGTCTCCAGGCGGTACGAGGACTCCAGGACCTCGACGGGCCCGCTCCCTGCCCGTCCGGTGCCCGCATGGCCGGGTTCCTGCGCTGCCTCGGCGCCGAGTACCAGCGACTGGACACCACCGTCCTCGACACCGACCTGCCCACCGCCGACCCCGAACGGCTGGCCGCCGCGCTCTGGGGCGAGTGGCACCGGCCGGGCGGCCGCGCGGAGGTCTGCCACCGGAACGGACTGCGCTACGAACCCGTCCTGCGCCCCACCCTGGCCCGGCACACCCCGCTCGTCCCGGACCCGGGCCGGGCCTACGTCGTCACCGGCGGTACCCGGGGCATCGGCGCCCGGGTCGCCGCCCACCTCGTCCAGCGCGGGGCACGGGCCGTCGCGGTGCTCGGCGGCAGGCCACTGCCGCCCCGCGAGCGGTGGGACACCCCGGGAGCCCTCGATGCCGCCGGAGCCGAGGCCGTCGCCGGCGTACGGCGACTGGAACGGCTCGGCGCGCGCGTCCTGGCCCACGGCGGCCCACTCACCGACCGCGCCGCCGTCGGTGCCTTCCTGGACCGGGTGCGGTCCGAACTGGGCCCCCTGGGCGGCGTGGTGCACTGCGCCGGCGGTCTGGGCGGCGGCCGCCCCGCCTTCGTCGGCAAGGACACCGCCACCGTCCGCGCGACCTTCGCGCCCAAGGCCGACGGCCTGGAGACGCTCGCCGACCTGTGCGAGGGCGACCGGCTCGACTTCTTCGTGGCGTTCTCCTCGGCCTGCGCCCTCGTCCCGCGTCTCGCCGTCGGCGTCACCGACTACGCGGCGGCCAACGCGGCGGCGGACCTGCTGCTCGGCCACCGGGTCCGTACCGGGGGCGCCCACCTGCGCTCCGTGGCGTGGCCGATGTGGACCGAGAGCGGCGCGGCACGCGGCAAGGACAACGTCTGCGCCCCCGTCGGCCTGGACACCGTCGACGACGCCACGGGGCTGCGCATCCTGGAGCAGGTGATCGCCATGCCCTGGGGCGGCACCGTCCTGCCGGCCCTGCCCCTGGACGCCTCCTTCGACGCGGAGACCCTGCTGGACACCCGGACGGGCGGGAGCCCGGTCGCAGCACCGGAACCGGCACCGGAGCCCGCGCGCGCCGGCAGCGGCCCCGCCTGGCTGGTGCCGCTGGTGTGCGCGGTCCTCGGCACCCCGGAGACCGACCTCGACACCACGGCCGACTTCACCGACCTCGGGGTGGAGTCCGTGATGCTGGGGGAACTGCTGGAGCGCGTCGAGGACGCCGTCGGCAAGCGCCTGCCCCCCTCGCTGCTGCTGGAGCACCCCTCCGTGCGGCAACTCCACGACCACCTGACGTCCCTCGGCCTGGCTCCGCGGCCCGTACCGGCGGCCGAGGCACCCGTACCGGCCGATGCCGATGCCGCCGCGCCGCCGCCCCCTGTCCCGGCGCCGGCCACCGCGGCCACCGGGGCCACCGCGGGCCCCGCCGACCGCCGTACTGACGGCCGCGTGGCCGTCATCGGCATGGCAGGGCGGTTCCCGGGCGCCCCGGACGTCGCCACCTTCTGGCGCAACCTGGTCGAGGGCCGCTGCGCCGTCACCGAGGTACCGGCCGACCGCTGGGACACCGGAGCCCACTACCGTCCGGAGTACGAACCGGGCCGCAGCACCGGGAAGTGGGGCGGCTTCCTGGACGGTCTCGACCTGTTCGACCCCGCGCCGTTCCAGCTCGGCGACGACGAGGCGACCGTGCTTGACCCGGGGATCAGACTGTTCCTGGAGGCCACCCGCGACTGCCTGGCCGACGCCGGCTACCGGGGCGAGGAACTGCGCGGCCGGGACGTGGGCGTCTTCGTCGGCGGGCGGATCTCCTCCTACCCGCTGCGCGCGCCGCTGCGCCCCGACGTGCTCCAGTCCGACCAGAACTTCCTGGCCGCCCAGGTGGCCCACCGTTTCGACTTCCGGGGCCCCGGCCTCGTGGTGGACAGCGCCTGTTCGTCCTCCCTGGTGAGTGTGCAGCTGGCGTGCCGCAGCGTGCTGTCCGGGGAGACGGAACTGGCCCTGGCCGGAGGGGTGGAGGTCCTGCTGGACGAGCGGCCCTACCTGGAGTTCAGCGCGGCCCGCGTGCTGTCGCCCACCGGCCGCTGCCGCCCCTTCGACGAGGGGGCCGACGGCATCGTGCCGGGGGAGGGCTGCGGTGCGGTCCTGCTGAAACCGCTGGCCGCCGCCCTGCGCGACGGCGACCGCGTGCACGCGGTGATCGAGGCGGTCGCCGTGAACAACGACGGCCACACCATGGGCACGACCACGCCGAACCCGGCCGCGCAGACCGACGTCGTCCGCAGGGCCCTGGCCGCGGCCGGGCGCCGGGCCGAGGAGATAGGGCTGGTGGAGGCGCACGGGACGGCCACCAGGATCGGCGACCCGATGGAACTCAAGGCGCTCACCGACGCGTTCGCGGGCTCCGAGGAGCCGTACGGCCGCTGCGGCATCGGCAGTCTGAAGGCCAACGTCGGTCATCTGCTGAACGCGGCCGGCGTGGCGGGCCTGATCAAGGTCGCGCTGAGCCTGGAGCACGGGGTGGTGCCGCCCACGCTGTTCTGCGAGACGCCCAACCCGCGCTTCGACTTCGCCCACTCGCCGTTCCGGCCCGTGACCGCGGCCGAACCGTGGACGGTACCGCCCGCGCGACGGGTGGCGGGGATCAGTTCCTTCGGCCTGGGCGGCACCAACGCCCACCTCGTCGCCTCCGCCCTCGACCCGGCCGAGCGGCCGGCGGACGTACCGGTGCGCGAGCCGCTGCCCGCGCCCGTGTACACCCGGCGGCGGCTGTGGCTGGACCGGAAGGCGGACGCCGGCCCCGCCCCGGGCCCCGTGCCGCCGGCCGAACGCCCGACCTCTCCCGTGCCGCGGGCGGAACCCCGGCCGGCGGCCGCCCGCGCCGCCATCCTCGACCTGCACTTCGTCACCCGCCAGGTGACGGACGGCGTTCCCGCATCAGGCCCGGCGGCGCGGGTGCCGTAACACCCGGCCGCCCTTCACCACCACGGAAGGAAGCACCCCCCATGGAGAACTCCGCAGAGGCGGCCCCCGGGCCCGCGGACGCGGCACCGGCCCTGCCCACGCCTCGTCAGGCCGCCCTGGCCATCGCCGGTGTGATGGCGGGGATGCTGCTGTCGGCCCTGGACCAGACCGTCGTCAGTGTCGCCCTGCCCAGCATCGTCGGCGAACTGGGCGGTCTCGAACGCCTGCCCTGGGTGGTCACGGTCTACCTGGTCACCTCCATGGCGGTCACCCCGCTGTGGGGCAAGGTGTCCGACCTCTACGGCCGCCGGACCGTGGTGCAGTGCGCCATCGGCGTCTTCGTCGTGGGGTCCGTGCTGTGCGGCGTGGCCCAGAGCATCGGGCAGCTCATCGTCTTCCGCGGCATCCAGGGCCTCGGCGCGGGCGGTCTGTTCGTGCTGGCGCTGGCCGTGATCGCCGACGTGGTGCCACCGGAGCGCCGAGGCCGCTACCAGGGCCTGTTCGGGGCCGTGTTCGGCCTGTCGAGCGTGGTCGGGCCGCTGGTCGGCGGCTGGTTCACGGACGGTCCGGGCTGGCGCTGGATCTTCCTGATCAACGTGCCGGTCGGCGTGCTGGCGCTGGCGGCGACCGCCGTCGGCCTGCGCGTCCGCGGCCCCCAGCGCCGGCACACCATCGACTTCACCGGCGCCGCCCTGGTGGCCGGTGCCGTCGTCTGCGCCCTGCTGTACCTCAACTGGGCGGGCGAGGCCCACGGCTGGGCCGCCCCGGGCTCGCTGGCGCTGGCCGCCGGTGCCGTCGTGCTGGGCGCCCTGTTCGTGTGGGCGGAGAACCGGGCGGCCGAACCCGTCATTCCCATGCGCCTGTTCCGCAATCCGGTCTTCGGTGTCGGAGCCCTGTTCGGACTGCTCGCCGGGGCCGCCATGTTCGCCGGCATCGTGTACCTGCCGCTGTACTTCCAGGCTGTCATGGGCATGTCGTCCACGCGCTCCGGACTCGCCATGCTGCCCGCGATGTTCGGACTGACGTTCACTTCCATCGCATCCGGGCAGCTGATCAGCAAGACCGGACGGTACAAGGTGTTCCCGGTCTCCGGTTCCGCACTCCTGGTCGTCACCATGCTGCTGCTGTCCCGGGTCGACGCGGGCACTCCCTACTGGCAGATCGGCGTGTACGCCTTCCTGTTCGGCGCCGGTGTCGGCCTGGTGATGCAGCCCGTCATCACCGCCGTACAGAACTCCGTGCCGCCGCAGGACATCGGCGCGGCCACCAGCTCCGCGAACTTCTTCCAGCGCATGGGGTCCGCGATCGGGGTCGCCGTCCTCGGCACCGTCCTCACCAGCCGGGTGGCCGACCGGCTGGCGGACGTCGGCCAGGACGCGGCACGCGCCGCCGACCAGGGCGTCACGGCCCTGCACCGGCTGCCCGAACCGGCGCGCGGGGACGCCCTGGACGGCTACGCGCACGCCATGGGCGACATGTTCCTGGTGTGCGTCCTGCTGGTCGGGATCGCCCTCGTGGTGTCCCTGTTCCTCAAGGAGATGCCCCGCGGGAACGACCCGGCCGCCGAGGAGCCGGCGCAGGAGACGTCCACGGCCGGCTGACCCGTCCGGGCCGGCGGGACCGTCCCCCGCCTGCTCAAAGTTGTGCAGCCCCCGGACGACGGTCCGCCTAGCGTGGCTCGCGCCGGCCCCAGGCCCGGCACGAGCCACGCATCCTGCGCACTGGAAGGACGGCCATTCATGGACCAGCGGACACCCCGGAGCGCGGCCGGTCCCAGCCCCGCGTCGGCCCAGAGCCCCGTGCCCGCCGACAAACTGCTGCACTCGGGCAACTCGGGCTTCACCATCGCCCGCAGCGCCCAGCTGAAGTACGAGCACCGCTACGAGGGCCGCAAGCTCTTCGCCGACGTGATCGCCTACATGAACCAGTCCGACCTCAACGGTGCCTCCTTCTACTTCTACGAGGAGGCGTTCGGCAAGCAGGACCGGGTGCACTGGCTGATCCACTGGAAGACCCCGAACGACTACGCCATCAGCCTGCACATGGTCGACCACGACGAGAAGATGATCGACCTGCTGGAGAGCGACCGGGTGCCCGAGGACGCCGGAGCCGGCGTGTGGGGCCGGGCCGTCGTCGAGGGCTCCGTGCGCGAACGCATCCTCGTCCCGCAGCACGGGCTCGTGCACGAGGAGGACGATCACGACAGCGGCGAACTCTGGGTGGACCCGGCCAAACTGCAGACCGACCAGTCCGACACCGAGCTGCTGCACTCCGCGAACTCCCTGCTCACCCTGCACCGCACCGGCCAGGCCTCGCACGAGTTCCGCAAGGAGGCCCGGCTGTACGCGTTCGCCTGGCAGAACGAGGTCAACCGCAAACTGCCCGGTCGCGCCACCTCGTACCTCTACGAGGAGACCTTCGGTGTGATGGACCGGCTGCACTGGCTCATCCACCTCAAGGACTTCGACGCCTACCAGGAACTGCTCGAACTCGAGCGCACGGACGCCGACTTCCGGGCGCTGGGCGAGCGGCAGTTCGTCGCCGAACGCAAGGGCGGCGGCACCTGGGGCCGTTCCTTCGTGCCCGGCACCATCGAGGACACCGTGCTGCTGCCGTACCAGTTCAGCCCGGGCGCGTGAGGGCCTGGCTCTTCGCCGGCCAGGGCGCGCAGCGCGTCGGAATGGGGCAGGAGCTCTTCGACCGCTTCCCCGAGTACGTGGCGGCCGCCGACCGCGTCCTCGGCGAGTCCGTGCGCGAGCTGTGCCTGGACGACCCCGACGGCCGGCTGAACCGCACCCGGTGGACCCAGCCCGCGCTGTACGTGGTCAACGCGCTCGCCTGTGCGCAGGCGCTGGCGGAGGGGCCCGCACCCGACGTCCTGGCGGGACACAGCCTCGGCGAGTACAACGCGCTGCTCGCCGCGGGCTGTTTCGACTTCGAGACCGGCCTGCGGATCGTGTGCCGGCGCGGTGAGCTGATGGGTGAGGCGGACGGCGGCGCCATGCTGGCCGTCGTCGGCCTGTCGCCGGACGCCGTCCGAGCCCTGCTCGACCGCAGCGGCGCCGCCGACGTCGACCTGGCCAACCTCAACACCGCCACCCAGGTGGTGGTGTCGGGGCCGGCCGAGAGCGTCAAGGCGCTCCGCGCCGCCGTGCGGGCGACCCCGGGTGCCCGCTGCGTCCCGCTGGCCACCAGTGGCGCCTTCCACTCCCGGCACATGCGCCCGGCTCAGGAGCGCTTCGCCGCGTTCCTCGACACCGTCGGCTTCCGGCCACCGCGCATCCCCGTGATCGCCAACGTCACCGGCCGGCCCTATCCGGCCGACGGCGTGGCGGACCTGCTGGCCCGGCAGATCGCGGCCCCGGTGCGCTGGCACGAGACGCTGCGGGAACTGATCCGGCGGGGCGTGACCGAGGCCGACGAGTTCGGCCCGCGCCCGATGCTGCGGCCGATGTGGGAGTCGGTACGGGCCGAGCCGGACACCGTGCCGCAGCCGCAGCCGCAGCCGCAGCCGCAGCCGCAGCCGCAGCCGCAGCCGTCGCAGCGCGTCCCCGTGCTGCAACCGCCACCGCAACCGCAGCCGCAGCGGGAGCAGCCCGCCCCCGTGCCGGTGGCGGTGCGGCGAAAGGCCCCGGTCGTCGCCCCGGGGCCGGAAACCGCACGGGACCCCGCCGCGGCCCGGCTCGGCAGCGCGGAGTTCCGGCAGGACCACGGCGTGCGCTACGCCTACCTCGCCGGCAGCATGTTCCGCGGGGTGTCCTCGGTGGAACTGGTCGCCCGGCTCGGAAGGGCGGGCCTGCGCGGCTACTTCGGCGCCGGCGGACTGGACCCGGACACCGTCGACAAGGCTCTCGCCGAACTCGCCCGCACCCCGGGCCTCGACGGCCGCTACGGCGTCAACGTGCTGCACGACCTGACGCGTCCCGGTGCCGAGGACGCCCTCACCGACCTGTTGCTGCGGCACGGCGTCCGGCACGTGGAGGCCGCCGCCTTCACCACCGTCACCCCGGCGCTCGTCCGGTTCCGGTTCACCGGCGCCCACCGCACCCCCGACGGCACCCCCGTCGCCGTACGCACCCTGATCGCCAAGTGCTCGCGTCCCGAGGTGGCCGCCCACTTCATGGCGCCGCCCGCCGAGGAACTGCTGCGGCGCCTGGTCGCCCGGGGCGCGCTGACCACGGCCGAGGCCGACGCGGCACGCGGGCTGCCGGTGGCGCAGGACATCTGCGTGGAGGGCGACTCGGCCGGCCACACCGACGGCGGGGTCAGCCTGGCCCTGGTGCCGACGACGGCCGCGCTCGCCGCGCGACTGACCGCACGGCACGGCTACGTCCGCCGTCTGCGGGTGGGGGCCTGCGGAGGGCTGGGCACCCCCGAGGCGGTCGCGGCGGCCTTCGTGCTCGGCGCCGACTTCGTGGTCACCGGCTCGGTCAACCAGTGCTCGCCCCAGGCCGGCACCTCGGACGCCGTCAAGGACCTGCTGGCCGCCCTGGACGTCCAGGACACCGCGTACGCGCCCGCGGGCGACCTGTTCGAACTCGGCTCCCGCGTCCAGGTGGTCCGCAAGGGCACCCTCTTCGCGGCCCGGGCCAACAAGCTGTACCAGCTCTACCGCGGCCACAGCGGCCTGGACGACCTGGACGAGGCCACCCGCACCTGGCTGGAACGCGACTGTCTGCGCGCCCCGCTGGACCAGGTGTGGAAGCAGACGTGCGCCCATTACCGGGACACCGGACGCGGCCACGAGATCGAACGGGCCGAGCGCGATCCCCGGCACCGGATGGCGCTCCTGTTCAAGTCGTACTTCGCCCGCACCAACCGGGCCGCCCAGGACGGCGACCCCGCCGAGCGGGCCAACTACCAGGTGCACTGCGGACCCGCGGCCGGCGCGTTCAACCGCTGTGTCGCCGGCACCGCCCTGGAGCCCTGGCGCGAGCGGCACGTCGAACGCATCGCCGAGCTGCTGATGACCGGGGCGGCACGGGTCCTCGACGAGCGCCTGGCCGCCTTCACCCAGCCCGGCCCCCACCCCTCGACCCACCCATGACACACACGAGGAGAGCGACATGACCCTGGACAGCGGCACGCCCGGTGTTCCGCCCGCCCGGCACCAGACCACGCAGCCCACCGACCGGATCCTGCACTCGGCGAACGCCGGGGTCGTCGTGGAGCGGGTCGCGCAGATCGCCGCCGGCCAGGGCGACAGCGCGCGCCGGCTGGCCCGTGAGGCCGCGGAGTTCGTCAACACCAAGCATCCCGGCCTCGCGACCGTGTTCGTCTACGAGGAGACCTTCGGTGTCAAGGACCGCCTGCACTGGCTGATCCACTTCCGGTCCCTGGAGGACTACGAGCGGCTGCTGCACATGGGCGGCCCCCGGGACTTCCGGGACGGGGTGCTCGGCGGCCATGTCTCCCAGCACCAGGCCGACGCGTGGCAGGCCGCGTTCGTGCCCGGCAGTGTGCGGGAGACCATGATGCTCCCGCACCGTTGGGGGATGTTCGGCACCGCCACCCAGACCATGGCCCAGGACCCGTCGATGAGTCCGCTGGCCGCCGACCGGGACGAGCCCTGGTTCGAGGTGCAGCCGGCGCACCACCAGACCGCCGTCCCCGCAGACCGGCTCCTCAACACGGCCACCGCCGGGGTGATCATGCACCGGGTGGTCGACTTCAGCTACAAGTACCGGGCCGAGGCCCGCCTGTTCGCACGCACGGTCGCCGAGAACACCAACCTGAACGCCGACGGGGACGCCACCGCGCTGGTCTTCGAGGAACTGTTCGGGACCATGGAGCGGATGCACTTCCTCATCCACATGAAATCGCTGGGCACGATGTACAAGCTGATGGGCATCGACGCCCGCACCGACCCCGCGGCGCCGCGTGCCACGTACATGCAGGACTGGGTGCCCAAGGAGCAGGGCGGTGGCCGCTGGGACAGCCTGATGCTGGAGGGCAGCGGGAACGACGGCTGCCTGACCCCGCAGTACTGGGCGGACTGAGGCCGCACGAGGAGGCCGCGGCACTCGGGTGAGCGCCGCGGCCTCCTCGCGTGGTCGTCGTCCGGCGGGGCCGGCGTCAGGCCATGGTGGTGACGCAGAACGGGTGACCGGCCGGGTCGATCAGGACGACCCACTTCTCGCCGCCCGGCTGGTGGTCCGGCTTGGTGGCCCCCAGGGAGGTCAGCCGCTCCACCGACTCGTCCAGGTCGCTGACGCTGAAGTCGAGGTGCATCTGCTTGTCGTCACCGGGCCAGGTGGGCTGCTTCAGGCTCTGGACCCGCTGGAAACCGATGCGGCTCGAGCCGTCCGCGGTACCGATGTAGGCGAAGTCCTCGCTCGCGAAGAGCGTCTGATAGCCGGTGACGGCGCTGTAGAACTCGGCCAGAGCCTTCGGGTCCGGCGCGTCGAGGGTGACCGCTGCCAGCTGCCCAATGGGGGACATGAAAGGTTTCCTTCCTCAGGACGATGATCGTCTCGGCGTGCAACCTCCGCGTGCACCTCCGGCGTTCGCGAGCCTAGGCCCTCACCGGTGCGGGCGCACGCGGATCGCCGGGACTACTCGAAGGAGTGGTCCAACGCGATCGCCGCGTGACCGTCCGGACCCGGGTTGTCGCAGAAGTAGGTGCCGGTCCCGCGCAAACCGGCCAACCCGCCCGTTCCGGAGCCCTCCAGCACCTCCAGGGTCGCCTTGGCCGCGCCCCCGCCGGTGGTACCGGTGACCTGGAGGACGAAGCTGCCGCTGCGGTCGCCGATCCGGCCCGTCACCCGTTCCAGCGCCGTGAACACACTCGCCCCGTCGGGGGACAGGGCGATGAGGACCTGCTGGACGCCCTCGCCCTCGATCTGCCCCCGGTAGTGGTTGGCCACCTGGCCGTGCAGCAGCAGCGGAGCACCCTCCGTCTGCTCGTAGGGCGCGGGCTGCCAGGGATCCCAGGTCATGGTGCTGGTCGACTGCATGTGCTGTCCTCTCGCTCGCGGAACCTCGGCGAACCGGTGGCCGGACTGCCGACGGGGATCAGCCGGATTCTCGCGCCTGTACACCGCTGGATCTGCTCACTTTTGAGCGATGCGGAGAAAGGCAATTCCGGGGTACCGGGACCGGAAAGCGCGCTGTTATCTTCGGGGCATGACCGATGAATTCCAGGAAATGCCCGAGGACTGGACCCGCGCCCTCGCCGTGGTGGCGCACCCCGACGACATGGAATTCGGCGCGGCGGGCGCCGTGGCGCGCTGGACCGCGGCCGGGAAGTCGGTCGCCTATCTGGTGGCCAGCCGGGGCGAGGCCGGCATCGACTCGATGGCGCCCGAGAAGGCCGCCGAGGTCCGCGAGGCGGAGCAGCGGGCCAGCGCGGCGGTGGTGGGGGCGGCCGGAGTGGAGTTCCTCGACCACCCCGACGGCCGGATCGAGTACTCCGCCGAGCTGCGCCGCGAGTTCGCCGCCGCGATCCGCCGCCACCGTCCCGAGCTGGTCCTCGGCTTCTGCCACCACGACCACACGTCGACGGGACGCTGGAACTCGCCCGACCACCGCAACACCGGCCGCGCCCTGCTCGACGCGGTGGGTGACGCGGCCAACCGCTGGATCTTCCCCGAGGACGGCCCCGGCCCCTGGCAGGGCGTGCGCTACGTGGCGGTCTCCAACTCGCCCAGGCCGACCCACGCCGTGGACGTCACCGACCACATCGACCGGGCGGTGGCCTCGCTGGAGGCCCACGCCAGCTACCTGGCGGCCATGCAGCCGCCCGTCACCGACGTCCGCGGCCCGCTGCTGGGCCTGGCCCAGGCGATGGGGGCGCGCTTCGGCGGCCGTCCGGCGATCGCCTTCGAACTCATACCGCGCTGACCCGACGCGCCGAGCACCCCGGTCCGCACACCGCCGGCCCGGGGACGACGGGCGGCCCGCCCCGTCGCCCCCGGCCGGCGCGAGCGGGGTTACGGCGACTCAGCTCCTGACGTACACGCTGCGGTGCACGCGCCACTGCTGCACCCGGGGACGGTCCTGGTCGGGCAGGGCGCGCAGGGCGGCCAGCGCGGGCTCGACGACCCGCGCCCAGGTGCCCTCGTCCACGTCCCACAGGTACGGCGGCAGCCGGCGCTCCAGGCTCTCCAGGAGCTGCCGGGGGGTCGTGGCCCGCTCGTAGTCGGGGGCGAACTCGTGCCGCAGCCGCTCCAGCCCCACCTCCCGCGCCGCCGCGTCGAGGCCCTCGGGTGTGTCGGGACGCCGCGGCTGCAGCACCGCCAGCCGGTCCAGTACGGCGACCAGCTCGTCCGGATCGGCGGCGGGATCTCCGTGCACCGCGAGCAGCCGCCCCCCGGGACGCAGCACCCGCGCCGTCTCGCGCAACGCCCGGGGCATGTCCCCGACGAGATGCAGGACGTGGGTGAACACCACGTTGTCGAAACTGGCGTCGGCGAACGGCAGCGCCCTCGCGTCCCCCACGCAGACCCGCCCCGGGAGCCGTTCGGCCGCCCTTGCCAGCATCGGCGGCGACACGTCGACCCCCCGCACGTCGTGGCCCAGTTCGGCCAGCCCCGCCGCCACGATGCCCGTGCCGACGCCCACCTCGAGCACCGGGCCCGGAGCCAGGTCCCCGGCCAGCTGTGCCGCGGCCTGCCTGCCGCGTTCCATTCCGCCCCGCATCCGGTCGTAGTCGTCCGCGACCCGGTCGAAGGCCTTGGCCTCGGTCACCGCGCAGTTCCTTCCGTGTCGATGTGCCAGGTGATCTCCGCGTACCGCACGAGATCGGCGACCTCGCGCGGCGCGCGGACGAACTCCGTGATCAGCTCCGCCACCAGGGCGGGGCGGTCGTGCGGCGCGTAGTGGCCGGCGACGGCCAGTTCCGCGTACCGGGCGTGCGGGAAGCAGCGCGCGGCCTCGCGGGCCCGGGCGGGGGAGGAGATGCCGTCGAACTCCGAGCAGACGAACAGCGTCGGCACGGCCACCCGGGGCGCCTGCGCCGCCGAGTCGAGCCGCCAGAGGTCCACGAGCTGACGGGCGTACCGCACGAGCACCTCGGCGTCCCGGAAGGGCCGCCGCACCTCGTCGGTGAGTGCCCGGCTCAGCACCCCGAGCACGCCCGCGTCCCGGGCGCCGGGGCTGCCTGAGCCGCCCGCGGTGCCCGGGGCCAGCAGGTCCAGCATCCACGCGGCCTTCTCCGGCCTGCGGTCCAGCGCGCGGCACACCGCCGCCAGATCGGACTCGTACTTGGTGTCCATGCCGTCCCAGCGGTCGTTCTGCCGGAACGTGGCGTTCAGGAACACCAGGGAGGCGACGGCGCCCGGGCGGTGCTGCTGGAAGGCGGTGGCGATCTTGGCACCGGTGCACCAGCCGAGGAGATGGGCGCGCTCGGCGCCGACGGCCTCCAGCACCGCGTCGATGTCGTCGAGCTGGTGCCGGGTCCCCCAGGGCGGGTCCTCCCGCTCGGTGCCGCGTACCTGCCAGGTGACGACGCGGTGGTGCGGGACCAGATGGGCGCACAGCCGGGTCAGGAAGCCCGGCCCCTGCCCGAGCGCGTTCAGCACCAGCAGGGGCGGACCCTCGCCGGTCCCGCCCTCGAACAGCACCAGCGGCCGCCCCGCCACGTCCACGACGCGCTGCCGCAGACCACCCGTGCCCCGTGCCGCGTCCGGCGACGCCCGATGGGCCCGGACCGCGCCGAACAACTCCCACTGCCCGGCGGGGGAGAGGGACGGGGCGTCCTGCGAGGGGGCGGTCCCGCCGGCGGGAGGCGGCAGCGGAGCCCGCGCAGACCCGGTCGCGGTCGCGGCCGTGTCCGTTCCGTCCGGCTCGGACCGTGAGGTGCCGCGCGCCGGGCCGCCCGACCGGGCCGCCTCCGCCGCACCGGACGGTCCTCCCGGTGCCGTCCCGCCCAGGCGTACCGCCTGACGGCGTACGTCGGTCAGGCGGAGGTCCAGGAGCCGGTCGACGGCGTTGAAGTCCGCCCGGTCCGGTACCGGGCGGACGTCGATGCCGTGCACCGCGCCGGCCCGGGCGAGCACGTCGGTCAGCGGGACCGGCGCGGGCCGGGGCACCGAGGCGAAGCCGTCGGACAGGTCCCCGGGGGCGCCGGCCCGCCAGAGCTCCCCGGCGGCCCGGTCCGCGGTCAGCAGGGGCAGGCCGAGACCCGCCACACCGGCCACCCGCAGCGGTTGCCGCTCGAACCAGTCGGGCACCCGGTCCGCCACCTCCGCGCGCACCGAGTCCAGCGCCCACAGCAACCGGTGGGCGCCCGGCGGGCACTCACCCAGCGCCGGGGCCCGCGCGTCCACCACCGGTGCCGTGCGCAGCATCCGCCAGGACACCCCGGAGTCCAGGCACGCCTCCACGGCCGGCCGTTCCAGGTCCCGGCAGGACCGCCGCGCCCGGTCGTCGGCCGGCGCCGGGTCCTGGCCCACCTGCACATAGCGGCGGGCCCCGAGGCCGGGCAGCGCGGCGAGCAGCGAGCCGGCCAGCGCGGCGTCCGCGCGTGCCCCACGGGTCCGCGACCGGTCCCAGCCCGGCACCACGCACCACACCTGCTCCGCCGTCCAGGCCTTCAGCTCGGCGTCCACGCCGTCCGGCTCGACGCACACCACGGTCAGCCGACCGGCGCCGAGCGCGTCCGGCCCATCGGGCCCGCTGCCGTGCTCCGTCACGAACGCGGCCAGCTCCCGACGCCCCGGAGCGGGCGCCCCGGGACGGGACCGGACGACGGAGAGCAGGACCACCTCGGTGTCGGCGGCACGATCCCCGGCCGCCAGGTAACGGGCGGCGAGCCGGCCCGCGAGGAGCGGCGACGTACCGGCGATCAGCACCCGCTGCGGCATGCGTGACGTCCTCCTGTGGCGACGGGCGCCGCCGAGCTCCTGATTCCCGGAGGCTGGAAACAAAAAGAAGAACCCAGATGGTCCGCTCCTTACGGGCCGTAATTCTGCTCAATAGTGCGCACGCCGAAAAAGTGCCCGGACGCCCTTGCGGCGACGGAAATTCCGTCGTTAGCATCCCCGCGCCGGATTTATCTCGAACGGGCCCGCACGCCCATTCCGCGACGTTCCCGGAACCGGCCGCGCGCCGCACGGCGATACGGATCACCCGGCACACCGGCACCACCCCGGCGACGACGAGAAGGACGAGGCGCACCGTGGCGACGAACTGGGACGAGACCTTCGAGAAGCTGGTCAGGGCCGCACTCACCGACTACCCCCCGACCGCCGCGCTGCGCGCCGACCTCCCGCTGCCCGCGCACGGCCTGGACTCCCTCGGCATGGTCGGCCTGTCCGCCCGGCTGGAGGACGCCTACGGCATCGAGTTCCCCGACGGGGCCCTGGCCCCGGCCAGTTTCGCCACCCCGGCCGACCTGTGGCGTGTGGTCAGCGGCTGTCTGGCGGACCGGTGACGCCCGGCGCACCGGGCACCCGGCCGGGCGCCGCCAGAATGCTCCAGGACTGGTTCGCCGACGGCCTCGCCCGCAACCCCGACGGCCCCGCCCTGCGCATCCTCGACCGCCACTGGACCTACACCGAGGTCGACGCGCTCGCCCGCACCTGGGCCGCCGCCGTCGTCGCGGCCGCCGAGCCGGGCGCGCCCGTGGCCGTGCTCGCCGCCAAGACCCCCGAGGCGTACATCGGCCTGCTCGCCGCTCTGCACGCCGGCGCCCCCGCCGTACCGATGAACCCGGAGAACCCGGTGACCCGCAACGCCGCCGTACTGCGGGCCGCCGGCTGCGGTGCCGTGATCGCCGCCCCGGACGCGGCGGGGCAGGTGGCCCGCCTTCTGGAGTCCGCACCCGTCCACGTCGCCCTGGCCCCGGGCACGGACCGCACCGCCCTGCCCGCGAAGCTGCCCAGCGCCGTCGGCGGAGCCCGCGTCCTGACGGCGGAGGAACTGTCCGAGCCCGGCGCCGGGCTCGGCCGGCGGCCGGCCGCGGGGACGCCCGACGACCTCGCCTACATCCTCTTCACCTCCGGCTCCACCGGCACCCCCAAGGGCGTGCCCGTCAGCCACGGGAACGTCTCGGCGTTCCTCACCGCCTCGCTCTCCCGCTACGGCGTGCGGCCCGAGGACCGGTTCAGCCAGGTCCACGAGACCACCTTCGACCTGGCGATGTGCGACATCTTCCCGGCCTGGGCCGGTGGGGCGTGCGTGTGCGTCCTGTCCCGGCTCCAGGCCCTGGACCCGGCACGCTGGGTGCGCCGGTACGGCCTGACCGTCTGGCACAGCACCCCCAGCCTCGCCCGCGGCCTGCAGCGTGCCGACCGGCTCGCTCCCGGGAGCCTCGCCGGCCTGCGCCAGTCCGTGTTCGCCGGTGAGCCCCTGCACCTGGACACCGCGCGCTACTGGCAGCGCGCCGCGCCCGACGGCGTCCTCGACAACATCTACGGCCCCACCGAACTGACCATCGCCTGCACCGCGTTCCGCTGGCATCCCGGCCAGGACCTGTCCGCCCCGGACTACGGGGCCACCATACCGATCGGCGTCCCGAACACCGGGATGGAGGCGATGCTCCTCGGCCCGGACGGCACGCCCGTCGACGGCACCGGCGAACTCGTCATGACCGGACCCCAGATGTTCCGCGGCTACCTCGAACCGGCCCAGGACGCGGGCCGGTTCCTGGAGCACGGCGGCCGGCGCTGGTACCGCACCGGGGACCAGGTGCGCGCCACCACGCACGGCTTCGTCCACCTGGGCCGCAAGGACGCCCAGGTGAAGGTCAACGGCTACCGGGTGGAGGTCGGCGAGGTGGAGGCGGCCCTGCGTGACACCTCCGGCACCGACGCCGTCGTGTTCGCGCTCGCGGCGCCCGGCGGCACCCGGCTCGTCGGCTACCTGCTCGGCGACGCCGAACCCGACACCACGCACCTGGCCGAACGGCTCGCCGACCGGCTGCCGCCCTACATGCTGCCCCGACACCTGTGGTGGCTGCCCGACGCACCACTGAACACCCATGGGAAGACGGACCGGACCCGGCTGCGCGAGGACGCCGTCCGCCGGCTCGGACACGAGGGGGAAGCCACGCCGTGAACGACCCGATCGAGTGTCATCTCTCACTGCCGCACGACGACTTCATCATGCAGAACCACCGCATCCACCAGGTGTCGGTGATGCCGGGCGCGACCTTCCTCGACATCGTGTACCGCATCCTGCGCGCCCAGGACCTGGACACCGAGCGGGCGGCACTGCGGGACGTGCTCTTCGCCGAGCCCATGGCCACCGCCGTGGGACGCGACCTCGCCGTACGCGTCACGATCGGCGCCCCGGACGCCACCGGCGCCCGCCCCGTGGAGGCGGCCGGCGCGATCGTGGCACCGGGCACGGACCCGGCGACGGCGGAGTCCGACGGCATACCGTGGCGCCCGCACTTCTCGGCCCGCCTCGAGTTCACCGACGAACCCCCGCCCCCGCCGATCGACCCGCGCGCCCTGCTCACCCGCGCCCGGGGGAGCAGGGACATGGCCGAGCTGTACCGGCAGGCACGGACCGAGGACATCGAGCACGGGCCGCCCATGATGGGCTTCGGCGAACTCCACCTCCTCGACACGGGCGGTCTGCTGGCCCGCCTCGAACTGGACCCCGCCTCCCGGGACCAGGAGAGTGCCTTCCACCTGCACCCGGCGAAGCTCGACGCCGCCACCCTGGTCACCTTCGGCCACCGCCCGCCGCGAGGACCCGACCCGTTCATCCCGGTCCACATCGCGAGGTTCCGCGCCCCGCGGGCGGTGACCGGACCCTGCTGGGTCCACGTCCCGACGGCCGAGACCGTCGCCCCGTCCGGCGACCTGATGCACAACGACTGCCTGGTCTACGACGAACAGGGCCGCTTCGTCGCCGAGTTCACCAAGCTGAGCTGCAAGCGGGTGCGACACGCCGGACTCATCACCCGCCTGCTGGACACCGCGCCCGCACCGCCGGAGCAGCGGTCCCGGCCCGCCGCCGCGACCGGCGGCGATCCCGAGCAGCGGCTCGCCGCGCACCTGCGCACCCTGATCGGCGGCCTGCTGGGCCGGACTCCGGACGCCGTGGACCCCCACCGGGGCTTCTACGAACTCGGCCTGGACTCGGTGACGCTGCTCGCGCTGAGCACCGAACTGGAGAAGGCCGTCGACGGGCGCCTCTACCCGACGCTGCTCTTCGAGCACCCGGACGTCGCCTCCGTCGCCCGCCACCTGGCCCAGCGGCACACCGTCACGCTGCCGGCCGAGGACCGGCCCGCCGCGGCACCGAGCGCGGCGACGGACACCGCCGCCGCGCAGCCGCCGGGGCGGCCCGCGACACCCCCGGCATCCGCTCCGGGCCTCGGCCTCCACCGACCCCGCTGGGTCCCGCGGGCCGCCACCCCCGCACCGCAGCCCTCCGGCGACCTGCTCGTCGTGACCGCCGACCCCGCGCTGCCCGACGCCCTTCGCCACCGCGCCGCCTCCGGCCGGCGCACGGTGCACGTGCTGCCCGCCACCGCCTACCAGCGCACCGGGACCGACACCTGGCACCTGCCCACGGGCAGCCGCGCCGACTTCGGACGGCTGCTGGACGAACTCGCCGCCGAGGGCGCCGTCCCGACCGTCCTGGCCGTCTGCCCCGCACCCGCGCCCGGCCCCGCCGCCGACACCGCCGACGCCTACGACGTCGTCTGGTCGCTCGCCGGCGCGCTGGCCGCCCGCCCCGCCGACACCACCCGCGAACTCCGCTTCCTGTACCGCGCCGACCACGAGGACGCAGCCCCGCAGCACGGCGCGATCGGCGCCCTGGCCCGGGGCATCACCGCGGAGAACCCGGCCCTGCGCTGCCGCAGCACCTGCGTCGTCGGCGCGCCGGACGCGGAGGAACTCGCGGACGTCCTGCTGGCGGAGGCGGCCGACGGCGGCGAGGACAGCGAGAGCTTGCACCGGCACGGCGAGCGCCACGTACGCCGCCTCACCCCGCACAGCCTCGACGGACCGGAAACGCCCGCCCTGCCCCGGGGAGCCGTCTGCCTGGTCACCGGTGGGGCGGGCGGCATCGGCTCGCTCCTGGCCGAGCACCTGGCCGGCACGCACGGGGCCCGTCTGGTGCTGTGCGGGACCCGGCCGGCCGACGCCACGACCACCGCCCTGCTCGACCGCTGCGCCGCACGGGGCGGCGAGGCGCACTACCTGCGCGCGGACGTCTCCCGCCCCGAGGACGCCGCCGCCGTCGCCGCCCGGTGCCGCGAGCTGTACGGCCGTATCGACGCGGTGCTGCACTGCGCCGGCCGCACCGACGACGCCCTGCACTTCCGCCGGGACCCGGCCGAGACCCACGCCGTGCTCGCCCCGAAACTGGCCGGCACCCTCCACCTCGACCGGGCCACCGCCGACAGCGACCCGGCCCTGTTCGTCCTGTTCTCCTCGCTGTCCGCGGTCGTGCCCAACACCGGCCAGTGCGCCTACGGCTACGCCAACGCCTTCCTCGACGCCTTCGCCGGCCACCGGGCGGCCGACCCCGCGCGCACCGGACGCACCCTGTCCCTCGCCTGGCCCTACTGGGCCGAGGGCGGCATGCGCGCCGACGCCGCCGCACTCGCGCGCTCCGCCCAGTCAGGGATGCGGCCGCTGCCCACCGGGACCGCGCTCGGCCTGCTGGACCGCTGCCTGGCCGGTCCGGACACCCCGGCCCGGCTGGTCGCCGTACACACCGAAGGGAACGCGGCCGGACCGCTCGCGACCGGGCTGTTCGCCCCCGCGCCGGACCGGGCCGCCCCGGCGCCGTCGGCCCCCGTGGCCGCGCCCGCACCCGCGACCCCCTCGGCCCGCGGGCGGAGCACCCGCCCGGTACCCGGACCCGTGGCGATCGTCGGTGTCGCCGGGCGCTACCCCCAGGCCGCCGACCTGGACGCCTTCTGGGCCAACCTGGCGGCCGGCCGGGACTGCGTCACCGAAGTACCGCCCGACCGCTGGGACCACGACGCCCTCTTCGACCCCGAGCCCGGCCGGCCCGGACGCACCTACGGCCGTTGGGGCGGCTTCCTGGCCGGGATGGACCGCTTCGACCCGCTGTTCTTCGGCATCTCCCGGCGCGAGGCCGAGCGCATGGACCCGCAGGAACGGCTGTTCCTGACCATCGCCTGGCAGACACTGGAGGACGCCGGCCACCCGCCGGAGTCCCTCACCGCCGAGCAGGTCGGCGTCTTCGCGGGCGTGATGTGGAACCACTTCCAGTTCGTGCCGGACCCCGACGACGAGGCCGCTCCGGTGGCCCTGCACTCCTCCGTCGCCAACCGCGTCTCCTACACCTTCGACTTCCGGGGCCCCAGCATCGCCGTCGACACCGCCTGCTCCTCGTCGCTGACGGCGCTGCACCTCGCGGTGGAGAGTCTGCGCCGCGGCGAGAGCACCTGCGCGCTCGCCGGCGGTGTCAACCTCATGCCGCATCCGCAGAAGTACCTGCAACTCGCCCGCGGACGCTGGCTGTCCCGGGACGGCAGGTGCCGCGCCTTCGGCGAGGGCGGGACCGGCTACGTACCCGGGGAAGGGGTCGGAGCGGTCCTGCTCAAGCCGCTGGACCGGGCCCTGGCCGACGGCGACCACGTCCACGGCGTCATCCGCTCGGCCCGCGTCAACCACAGCGGCCGCACCAGCGGGTTCACCGTGCCCAGCCCGACCGCGCAGGCCGCGCTCGTCGCCGACGCGGTCCGCGAGTCCGGCTCCGACGTGCGCGACCTCGGCTACGTCGAGGCCCACGGCACCGGCACCTCGCTCGGCGACCCCATCGAACTGGACGGCCTGCGCACCGCGTTGGCCACCTTCTCGCCCGGGCCCGAGCACGTGGCCATCGGGTCGGTGAAGACCAACATCGGCCATCTGGAGAGCGCGGCCGGCATCGCCGGACTCACCAAGGTGCTGCTCCAGTTCCGGCACGGCGTCCTGGCACCCTCGCTGCACGCCGACACGCTCAACCCGCACCTCGACTTCGGGGACGGCCGGCTGGCGGTGCAGCGCGGTGCCGCGCCCTGGCCGCGACCGTCCGGCGGCCGGAGGCTCGCCGGAATCAGCGCCTTCGGCGCCGGCGGCTCCAACGCCCACGTCGTCCTGGAGGAGCCGCCGGCGGTCCCGGCCCGACCCGCACCGAGAGGCCCTCGGCTGTTCGTGCTGTCCGCCAAGGACGAGGAGGCCCTGAGGGAGCGGGCCGCCGCCCTGCTCGCCCTCCTCACACCGGACACGGAAGGGCCCGGGAGCGCCGTCGCCAGGGAGCCCGCGCCGATCCGGTCCCTGGTCGCCCGGCGCCTCGCGGTGCCCGAGGAGTCCCTGGGCGGTGGCGAGACCTTCGAGGACCTCGGCCTCGACCCCGCGGGCCGGCTGGCCCTGGCCCACGACCTGGCCGCACACACTAAGACCGAACAGGCCGTACCGGCGGCGGAGTTCGCGGCGGCGGTGCACTCCGGCACCACCCTGGAGGAGGCCGCCGAGACCTGGGCCGACCTGACCGTGGCGGCCCGCGCGGGCGAGCACGGTCTGCCGAGGCTCGACGACCTCGCCCACACGCTCCGGGTGGGCCGCACGGCGATGCCGGTCCGGTTCGCGGTCGTCGCCGACGATCTGCCGGAGCTGCGCGCGGCCCTGGAAGGCCTGGTCAAGGGCGCCGAACCGGGGCCCCGCGCCTACCGGGGGACCGCGTCGGCCGAGGTCCGCACACCCCCGCGCGGGGCGGCGGCCACCGCGGACACCCTGGAGGACCGGGCCCGCCGCTGGGTCACGGGCGACACCGACGACGCCGAAGGGCCCGAGGCGGGTCCGCCTGCCCGTCGGGTGCCCCTGCCCGGCTATCCGTTCCGCGAGGAGAGCTGCTGGCCCGGCGGATGGACGGGACGGCCGGTCACGGACCGGGAGGCGGCGCCCGCGCGGGGCCCTGTCACGCCCGCCCCGGTCCCGGCGGAGCGCACCCCGGACGCTTCCCCGGTCACCGCCCCGGACCCCGCCCCGGCCCTCACCGGTTCCTCCCGCGACGACGGTGCCGAACTCGTCGTCCTGGACGGAGGGATCGGCCTGATCAGGATGAACTCGCCCATGTTCACCGAGCGGCTGCTGGGCGACCTGCGCGCGGCCTTCGACGCGGTCGCCGTGCGCACGGACGTCAAAGCGGTCGTCATCACGGGCTCCGACGGCGTCTTCAGCATGGGCGGCACCGCCGAGGCACTGGAGACACTGGCCGACGGCGAGGGACGCTTCACCGACCAGGCCTTCGTGTACGAGGGGTTGCTGCGCTGCGACCGCCCCGTGGTCGCCGCGATCGACGGGCACGCCTCCGGAGGCGGACTGGCCTTCGGGCTGTACGCCGACGTCGTGCTGTTGGCCGAGGAGAGCGTCTACAGTGCCAACTTCGTCGCGTACGGCTTCACCCCCGGTATGGGGGCCACCTACGTCCTGGAACGCCGGTTCGGCTCGGCCCTCGCGGACGAGATGATGCTCACGGGCAGGCCCCTGTCCGGCGCCGAACTGCACCGCCACGGTGCCATGGTGACGGTCCTGCCGCGCGGTGAGGTGCTGCCGGCGGCGCTGGACCGCGCCCGCGCGCTCGCCGCCCGGCCGGAGGGAGCCGTACGCCGTCTCAAGCAGGAACTGGCCGGCCGGGTGCTGGCCCGGCTGGACGAGGTGGTCGGGCGAGAGGTCCGGATGCACGAGGAGGTGCTCGGCACCGGCGCCCGCGACCGGGTCAGGGGTCACTTCGCCCGCGTGGAGGCGTTCGGGAGGCCGGGGGACACCACGGCGAGGACTCCCGGCCCCGCGCTCCCGCCCGAGCCCTCGGTGGCGCCGGCGGAGGAGGCCGTACCGGACGCCGTCGCCGGGCCCTCCGAGACCGAGGTGCGCGCGGACGTCGTCGCGTCCCTGGTGCAAGTCCTCTACCTGCGGCCGGAGGAGATCGACGACGAGCGGACCTTCGCCGAGATGGGACTGGACTCGATCGGCGCCGTCGAGGTCGTCCGCCACCTCAACGAACGGTACGGCGCCGGTCTGGAAGCCGTGGCGGTCTACGACCACCCGACCGTGCCGGCGATGACCACGGCCCTCCTGAGCGCCCGCCGCCGGACGGCGGCCCTCCACCGCGCGGCCCTCGAACCGGCGGCGCAGACCGAGGACGACGGCCGCGACACCGACACCGACACCGACACCGGCACCGGCACCGGCACCGACACCGGCACCAGCGCCGGAGGCACCGCCCCCGGTCCCACCCCCGGTCCGGAAACCGCCCCGCCGACCGCCCCGGGGCTCCGGCCGGTGCCCCCGGCGTCCAGCACCGCCGTACCGACCACGTCCACCACCCCTGCCCGGACGGTGACCCTGCGCCCGGTGCCCCGCCGTTCCCCGGCCGGGACCAAGGCCGTACCCGGTGAGGAGGAGCGGAGCCCCGACCCGGAACCCGAACCGGCCGGTCCACCGGACGGACCGGACGTCGCCTGCGCCGACATCGCGGTGATCGGCATGTCCGGCCGTTTCCCCGGCGCCGACGACCTCGACACCTTCTGGCGGAACCTGCAGGCCGGGCGCAGCGAGATCGCCGAAGTGCCTTCGGAACGCTGGTGCGTGGACCGCTGGTACGACCCGGACCGGTCCGTCACCGACCGCACCGACAGCAAGTGGGCGGCGCTGGTACGCGGAGCGGACGAGTTCGACCCCGCGTTCTTCCGGCTCTCGCCGCTGGAGGCGGAGGCCATGGACCCCCAGCAGCGCCTCTTCCTCCAGGAGGCGTGGAAGGCGCTGGAGGACGCCGGTCACGGCGCCGGCGGGACCGACCGGCCGACCGAACGCGGCACCCGGGACTGCGGCGTCTTCGTCGGCTGCGGCGCGGGGGACTACGCGGACCTCCTCGCGGCGGCCGGACAGGCCGACACCGGGCACGCCTTCCTCGGCTCCTCGCCGTCCGTGCTCGCCTCCCGCATCTCCTACTTCCTCGACCTGACCGGCCCCACCCTCGCCGTCGACACCGCGTGCTCCTCCTCCCTCACCGCCGTCCACCTGGCCTGCGAGAGCCTGCGCCGCGGCGAGTGCCGTACCGCCCTCGCGGGCGGCGTCGCCCTGATGTTCACCCCGCGACTGCACATCCGCTGCAGCAACGCCGGAATGCTGTCCCCCTCCGGCACCAGCGCCCCCTTCGACGCGCGGGCCGACGGCATCGTGCTCGGCGAGGGCGTCGGCGTGGTCGTACTGAAGCCGCTGGCACGGGCGGTGGCCGACGGCGACCACATCCACGGCGTCATCAAGGCCACCGGCGTGAACGGCGACGGCCGGACCAACGGCATGACCGCGCCCAGTGCCGCGGCCCAGACCGAACTCCTGCGCCGCGTCCACCGCGCGGCCGGCGTCACCGCCGCGGACATCGGATACGTCGAGGCCCACGGCACCGGCACCCCGCTCGGCGACCCGATCGAGGTGAAGGCGCTCCAGGACGCGTTCCGCCCCGACGGCCCGGACGACCCCGACGGACCCGACCGCGCCGCTCCCGCCGCGCCTACCCTGCTCGGCTCGGTGAAGGCCAACATCGGGCACACCACCATGGCCGCCGGCATCGCGGGCCTGCTGAAGGTCCTCCTGGCGCTCCGGCACCGCCGGATCCCCCCGACCCCGCACTTCAGCGAGGCCAACCCGGAGATCGACCTGTCCCGTGGCCCCTTCCGCGTACTCACCGGCGCCGAAGACTGGCACCCCGGCCCCCGCGGCACCCGGATCGCCACGCTCAGCAGCTTCGGATTCAGCGGCACCAACGCGCACGCCGTCATCGCCGAGGCGCCGCCCCGGCCGCCCGCTCCCGCCGAGGCCGCCGAGAGCGGCCGGGCCCGTCTGATCCCGGTCTCGGCACGCGACCGGAACGCCCTGGGCCGGGCCCTCACCGGGCTCGCCGACGCCCTCGAGGCCGAGGACGCGCCCGCCCTCGCCGACATCGCACTCACCCTCGGCACCGGCCGCACCCACTTCCCGCTGCGTGCCGCGTTGGTCGTCCGGGACCGGGCCGAACTCGTCCGCGCGCTCCGCGACGCCGCCGCGTGTCGCGAGGCGCCGTACGTGTACGCACCGGAGACCGCCGAGCCCTCTCTCCGGGCCCTCGCCGAGACGTACGCGCACGGCGGGCCCGTCGACTGGGCGGCCCTGAACCCCCGCGGCGCCGCGCGCCGGGTGCCGCTGCCCACCTACCCCTTCGCCCGCGACCGGCACTGGCTGCCCGGCGCCGGGCCGGACACCGGTGCACCCCGCCGCTCCGAGGACGCCCCCGGCACCCTGACCCAGGCCCTCGACCCGCGCGACCGCGTCGTGGCCGACCACCGGCTCGCCGGGCGGCCCGTGCTTCCCGGGGTCGCCGGTCTCTCGCTCGCCGTACGCGCCGCCGCCCGGCACGGGATCACCGGGGCCGTCCGCGTCTCCCGGGTGCAGTGGCTGCGCCCGGTGGAGGCAGGCGCCGTACCCGGCGTCCGGGTCACGACGAAGGAGGACCCGGACGGCGGAGTGACCTTCGAGCTGACGGCCGCCGACGGCGCACGGGTTCCGTGCGTCCGGGGCCGCGTGGAGCCGCTCACCGGCGAAGACGCCCCGGAGGGCCCGCTCCCCGTCGAGGCGGTGCGCGAACGCTGCCCGTCCTGGCACCCGGGGAAGGACCTCTACGCCGCCTTCGCCGCCGGAGACCTCGCGTACGGGCCCGCCTACCAGGCGCTGGAGGGCGTCTGGGCGGGCACCGACGAGGCGCTCGGCGTGCTGCGGGCCCCGGACACGCCCGCGGGAGAGGAGGCGTCCTGGCCGCTCGACCCGGCCGTCCTGGACGCGGCCCTCCAGACGCTGACCGTGCTGGTCCGCGACGCCGGCGACGGACCTCTCGTCCCCTTCGCGCTGCGGGCCCTGGAGGTACGGGCCCCGCTGCCGGCCCACGGCCACGCGCACGCGGTACGGGACGGCGCCACGTTCACGGTACGGGTGTCCGATTCCGGGGGCCGGGTGTGCGCGTCCTTCCTGGGAGTGGCGCTGCGACCGCTGCCGGTGGCGGACGACGAGCGGGAACCGGCGGCCGGACGACCCGAGACCCTGGTCCTCGTCCCGCGGCTGAGGGAGGCCGGTCCGCCGGACCGGGGGACACCCCCGGACGAGGGGACGACCTGGGTGTTCCACACGCCGGCTGCCCAGCCGCTCGCCGGGGCCCTTGCGGACACGGGGCGGTCGGTGACCACCGTCGCCCTCCCCGCCGCCGACGGCACCGCGTCCCTCGCGGTGCCCGACGGGGTGCCGGACACGGTCTACTGGCTCGCCCTGCACGACCCCGCCGAGCCGGTGCCCCTACCGGGTCCGGACCCGGCGACCCTCGGCCTGTTCCGGCTGCTGAAGACACTGCTCGGGCGCGGAGCCGGCAGCCGTCGGCTCGCCCTGAAGGTGGCACTGTCCGGTGCCGTCGCCGACGAGGAGCGCGGACCCGTCCAGCCGCACAGCGCCGGTCTGATCGGACTGACGCGGTCGGCCGCCGCCGAGTACCCCAAGTGGCGCGCGGGCTGCGTCGACCTGCCCCCGGAGCCGCCCGCACCGGGCGAGTCGGCGGACCTGCTGCTGGCCGAACCCTGCACGGAACCCCTCGTCGTCCTGCGGGGCACCCGTCGGCTGGTGCGCGACCTGGCCCCGCTGCCGGTCCCGCGCCCGGCCGGGCCGGGGAAGGCACTCCACGACGACGGCGCGTACGTCGTGATCGGCGGTACGGGCGGCATCGGCACCGCGCTCGCCCGCCACCTGGCCCGGCACCACCGTGCGCGGCTGGTGCTGGTCGGCCGCCGTCCGCAGGACGACTCCGTGCGGGCGCTGCTCGCCGAACTCGACGCGCTGGGCGGGCACGCCGCGTATGTGCGCGGCGACGTGGCCGATCCGGCCGACGCCCGGCGGATCGTCGCCGAGGCACGCGAGCGGACGGGCGGCCGGGTCGACGGCGTCTTCCACAGTGCCCTGGTGCTGCGCGACCGCACGCTGGCCGCCATGGACGAGGACACCCTCCTGGACGTGCTGGCGGCGAAGACGAGCGGCCTGACGGCGCTGACCGCCGCGCTCGACGACGAGCCGCCCGGCTTCCTGGTCTGCTTCTCCTCGGCGATCTCCTTCACCGACGCACCGGGACAGGCCAACTACGCCGCGGCCAGCACCTTCGAGGACGCCTTCGCCGGGTACCTGCGCGAGCGCTCCTTCCCCGCCTCGGTGATCAACTGGGGTTTCTGGGGAAGCGTCGGCGTGGTCGCGCAGCAGCGTCGCGTCGAGCGGTTCGCCGAGCTGGGCATCGGCTCACTGGACCCCGCCGAGGGCATCGACGCGCTCACCCGCGCCCTCGGGGCGGATCTCGCCCAGGCGGTCGTCGTGAAGGCCGACCGGCGGGGACTCGCCCTCCTCGGCGCCGAACCCGACGACACCACGGACGTCCTGGCCCGGGCCCGCGCCGGGTTCGCCGCACTGGAGCGGGTCGCGGCGAGCCTGCTGCGCGCCCGGCTGCCCGGAGCGGACGGCGATCCCGACACCGTCCTGGCCCGGTGGAGCGGCCGGCACCCCGAGGGCGGAGCCGGTGAGCGGCTGCTCCGGGCCGTGGTGGACCTGCTGCGGCGCTCCGGACCCGGGGGACCCTCCGCGCAGGAGGTGATCGCCCGTCATCCCGCCATGCGCCCGCACGTCACCCTCCTGCGGCGCTGCGTCGAAGCCCTGCCCGAGGTGCTCGACGGCTCCCGGCCGCCCACGGACGTGCTCTTCCCCGACGGATCCGTGGACCTGGTCGAATCCGTCTACCGGGGCCAGCCGTTGTCCGACCACCACCACCGGCTCATGGCGGCCCAGACCCTGGCCGCCCTGAGCCGCCACCGGTCGGCCGGCGGCGGGCGTCCGTTGCGGATCCTGGAGATCGGCGCGGGCACCGGCGCCGGGACGGCGTTCGTCCTCGACGCCCTCGAAGAGGCCCCGCACGGCACGGGCGGCACGGGCGGCGCTCCACCGGTGTCGTACACCTACACGGACGTTTCCGCCGCCTTCCTCGCGCACGGCGAGCGGGAGTTCGGACCCGGCAGGCCCCACCTGTCCTTCCGGATCCTCGACATCGAACGCCCGCCCGCGGCACAGGACTTCACCCCCCACGGCTACGACCTGGTCCTCGCCACCAACGTGCTGCACGCCACGGCCGACATCGGGCGGACCCTGGCCCATGTGCGCGAACTGCTGGCCCCCGGCGGCACGCTGCTGGTCAACGAGGTCACGCGGGCCTCCGACTTCCTCACCCTCACCTTCGGACTGACGCCCGGCTGGTGGGCGTTCCGGGACGCGGAGCGCAGGCTCCCGCACACACCCCTGCTGGGGCCGGACCAGTGGCACCGGGCGCTGACCGCCGGCGGATTCGGGCCGGTCCGGACCCTGGGCGTACCGGACACCCCCGTCGAGCGCCTGGACCAGTGCGTGTTCGTGGCCCGGACGGCTCCCGAGCCCGTCGCCCCCGAGGCCGCACCCGACGGCGCCCGGGTCCGCGCGTACGTGCGTGACGTCTTCGCCGAGGTGCTGAAGTTCGACCCCGGCGCGCTGGCCGACGAGGTCACCTTCGACAACTACGGGGTCGACTCACTGGTCAGCCTGCGCATCGTCAGCCGCTTCGAGGAGGACTTCGGAGAACTGCCCGCGACGCTGCTCTTCGAGCGGCTGACGATCGCGCGGCTGGCCGACTACTTCGCCGAGGAACACCCCGCGGCCGTCGCCGAGCTGCTCGCCCGCGGAGGCGCGCGCCCGGAGACACCCGCGCTCGCCGAGACACCGGCCCCGGACCCCCGACCACTGCCGGCCCCGGACCCCCGACCACTGCCGGGCCCGTCCGCGTCCGGGGACATCGCCGTGATCGGGGTCAGCGGCCGCTACCCGGGCGCACCCGACCTGGACACGTTCTGGCACAACATCGCCTCCGGCACGGCCTCCTTCAGCGAGGTGCCGGCCGAACGCTGGGACTGGCGGCCGACGTTCGACGCCCGGCGCGGCACGCCCCAGCACACCTACAGCCGATGGGGCGCCTTCCTGGACGGCATCGACCGGTTCGACCCCGCGTTCTTCGGCATCCTGGGCCGCGACGCGGCACACATCGATCCGCAGGAACGGCTGTTCCTGGAGACCGCCTGGAACCTGCTGGAGGAGAACGGTCACCTCGGTCCGGACACCCACGACCCGGACACCGGTGTCTTCGTCGGAGTCATGTACGGCACCTACGGACAGCTCGCGGCCACCGGCTGGCCCCGGGGCCGCCTGTCCGGCGCGCACTCGGCCCACTGGTCGGTCGCCAACCGGGTGTCGTACTTCTTCGACTTCCAGGGCCCGAGCCTCTCCGTCGACAGCGCCTGCTCGTCCTCGCTCACCGCCGTCCACCTGGCCTGCGAGAGCCTGCGGCGCGGCGAGTGCCGTACCGCCGTGGCGGGCGGAGTGAGCCTGATCCTGCACCCCGCCCACCATGTGTCGCTGAGCGCCCTCAACATGCTGTCCGCCGACGGCAGGTGCAAGGTGTTCGACGCCGACGCCGACGGGTTCGTGCCCGGCGAGGGCGTCGGCGCCGTCCTGCTCAAGCCGCTCGACCGCGCCGTCGCCGACGGCGACCGGATCTGGGCGGTGATCAAGGGGGGCGCCATGAACGCCGGCGGCAGGACCGGCGGCTACACCGTCCCCAACCCCAACGCGCAGGCCGCCCTCGTCCGCCGGGTCCTGGAGCGCACCGGCGTGCCGCCCGAAACCGTGTCGTACGTCGAGTGCCACGGCACCGGCACCTCCCTCGGCGACCCGATCGAGATCGCGGCACTCGGCAAGGCATTCGGCGCGGCCCCCCGCTCGACCCCCTGCGCGGTCGGCTCGGTCAAGTCCAACATCGGGCATCTGGAGGGCGCGGCGGGCATCGCCGGACTGACCAAGCTGCTGCTCCAGCTGCGGCACCGCCGCCTCGCACCCTGCGTCAACCTCGACACCCCCAACCCCAGGATCGATTTCGCCGGCGCGGCCCTGGAACCGGTCACGACGCTCACCGACTGGCCCGCGTCGCCCGACGGGACCCCCCGCCGGGCCGGCGTCAGTTCCTTCGGCGCGGGCGGCGCCAACACCCATCTGATCCTGGAGGAGTACCTCCCACCGCACACGACCGCTCCCGAGGTCACCGGACCGCAGCTCTTCCTGCTGTCGGCGCGGTCCGCCGAAAGTCTCCGCGTCTACGCCCGCCGCGTGGCCGACCACCTCGCGGGTCCGGACGGCACCGGGACCGCCCTCGCCGCCCTCGCACGGACCAGCCAGACCGGCCGCCGCCACTTCCCGGAACGGCTGGCGGTCGTCTGCGCCGACACCGACCGGCTCGCCGTCCTGCTGCGCTCCTTCGCCGACACCGGCCGTGCCGAGATCCCCGGCCTCGTCGTCGGCAGGGCCGCCCCCGGCCGGGGCGACCGGCGCCACGGGCCCGGCTCCGCCCTGCTGCGCGACGCCCGTGGCACCGATCCGGCGCAGGCCCTCGCGCGGCTCGGTGGACGCTGGGCCAGCGGTGACGACGTCGACTGGGCCGCGCTGTGGGAGGGGAGCGCGGTACGGCGGGTGCCGTATCCCACGTACCCCTTCGACCGGACCCGGCACTGGCTCGACACGGGCGTGGCGGACCCGACCATGGGAGGCACCACCACGCGGGAACCGGTTCAGGAAGCGGCCGGGACGCCGCGCCCCCCGTCGCGGGAAGACGGGTCAGGAGCCCTGCACCGCCTCGTTCCCACCCTGGAGCCCTGCCCTCAGGACGTATCCGTGCCGGTCGATCCGCCCCGCCGGGTCCTGCTGCTCGGACCGGACTCCTCCGTGCGCCGTGCCCTGGCCGAGGAGTTCGACCGCCGGGGCGCCCACTGCCTCGCGGTGAGCGCGGGCGAACCGGGAGCGGACGGCGCCGGGCCGGCCACCCCCGACGCCCTGCGCCGGTTCGTGCACGACCTGGCCGAACGCGACCTGCTGCCCGACACGCTCGTCCTGGCCTGCCCGCCGGAGGCCGGACCGCCCGGGCCCGGCACCGTCGCCGACGACCTCGACCGCGGACCCCACCCGCTCCTGTGGACGGCGGCGGCCCTGCTCGCCCGCGACCGCCGGGTGCGGCTGCGTACGGCCGTCGCCCACGGGCCGGCCGCGCGGCAACCGCAGTTCTCCGCGACCGGCGCCCTGCTCAAGTCGCTCGCGCTGGAGCACAGCGGCTGCACCGCGGTGACCCTCGGCTTCGAGACGTACGAGGACGCGGCGGCCGACACCGCCACGGCGGCCCGGTTCGCCGAAGCCGTCGCCGACGAACTGGAGCACTGCGGCGACGGTGTCACCGAAGTCGTCCACGACCGCGACGGGCGGCGGCACCTGCGCCGCCTCACCGAGCGGCCGGTGCCGCCCGGGACCGCCGACGCGCCACTGCCCGTCCGGGCCGGCGGTACCTACCTCGTCACCGGCGGCGCGGGCGCCCTCGGCCGGATCCTCGGCGGGCTCCTCGCCGACACCGCCCCCGTCAACCTGGTGCTCGCCGGGCGCTCACCGCTCGACGACGACATCGAGCGGCGCACGGCTGAGCTGTGGCGCGGCGGAAGCACCGTCTGGTACAGGCGGACCGACCTCTCCTCCGCGACGGACGTCGCCGGCCTGATCGCCGACATCCGCAGCCGTTACGGCACGCTGAACGGCATCGTGCACGCGGCCGGAGTGCACCGCGACGCCCGCGCCGTGGTCAAGACCGCCGCCGAATCGGCCGAGGTGCTCGGTCCCAAGGTGGCCGGCACGGTGCTGCTGGACCACGCCACCCGCGACGAGGACCTCGACTTCTACGTCCTGTGCGCCTCCCTGGTGGGAGAGACCGGCAACCTCGGACAGACCGACTACGCCTACGCCAACGCCTTCCAGCTGGACTTCGCCGAGGGCAGGGAGCGGCTGCGCGCACACGGCGAGCGCCCGGGGCGGACCGTGGCGATCGGGTGGCCGCTGTGGGAGGACGGCGGCATGGACGTCGACGACGCCACCCGCAGGCTCTTCGCCCAGCTCTGGTCGATGGCACCGCTGCGCACCGGCACCGGCCTCGCCGCCTTCCGCGCCGCCCTGACCGGCACCGACACCCGGTGGCTGCCCGTGGAACGCCTGCCCGTGGAGCGGACGCCGGTGGAGCGGACACCCGTGCCGCGGCCCACGTCCCCGGCCACGCACCCGACCACTCCGGCCGAGCCGTCCGCCGGGTACGAGAGGGAGGTACGTACGGACACCACGAGCGGCGCCCGGCACCCGGGCACCGATGCCCCGAACGAGGCGGTGAGGCGCCGACTGCGCGCCTTCACGGCGGAGTTCCTGCTGGTCGACCCGGACGAGGTCGACACCGCCGCCGAACTGATGGATCTGGGCTTCGACTCGATCTCGCTGAGCGAGCTGATCGTCCGCGTCAACGACCACTACGGCCTGGAACTGCTGCCGACCGTACTGTTCGAACACCCCACGCTGGACGACGTGGCCGCCCACCTCAGCCGCGAGCACCCGGCGGAGGTGAGCGCCGTGGACCCGGCCCCCGACCCGGACCCGGTACCGGCACCGGCGGTGTCCGCGGCACCCCGGCCCACGGCGGTGGTCCGGGACGATCCGAAGCCCGTCGCCCCGGCGCGGTCCCCGGCGCCGGCTCCCGCGAGCCGTCGCCGGGACGTGGCCGTGATCGGTATGGCGGGGCGGCTTCCGGGGTCGCCGGACCTGGACACCTTCTGGCGGCATCTGAGCGCCGGGGACGACCTGATCGGGCCCGTGCCCGCGGACCGCGCCGACCTGCTGGCGGACGCCGCCACGGCGGGCCTGCGCGGCGGGTTCCTCGCGGACGTGGCCGACTTCGACGCCGCGTTCTTCCGGATCTCCCCGGCCGAGGCCCGGCTGATGGACCCCCAGCACCGGCTGTTCCTGGAGACCGTCTGGCGCACCTTCGAGGACGCCGGACACCGGCCGGAGGACCGCGCGGGCACCTCGACCGGCGTCTTCGTGGGCATGGCCACCTCGGACTACGGCGAGCTGATCGCCCGGTCCGGCGCGGACCCCGAGGCCCACATGGCCACCGGAGTCGCCCGCTCCCTGGTCGCCAACCGCGTCTCCCACCTGCTCGACCTGCGCGGACCCAGCGAGACCGTCGACACGGCCTGCTCCAGTTCCCTGGTCGCCCTGCACCGCGCGGTCGGTGCCGTGGCCGGCGGCGAGTGCGACGAGGCGATCGCGGGCGGCGTCAGCCTGGCGCTGAGCCCGGGGCTGTTCCGGGTGTTCGACCAGTCCGGCATGCTGAGTTCCGCCGGACGCTGCCGCACCTTCGACAAGGACGCCGACGGATACGTCCGCGGGGAAGGGGTCGGCGCGGTCCTGCTGAAGCCGCTGGAGCGGGCCGAGGCCGACGGCGACCGCATCCTCGCCGTCGTCCGCGGCACCGCCGTCAACCACTGCGGGCGCTCGCCCTCGCTGACCGCCCCCAACCCGCGTGCCCAGGCCGACGTCGTGGTCCGCGCCCACCGTGCCGCCGGAGTCTCCCCGGCCACCGTCACCTACATCGAGACCCACGGCACCGGCACCCGGCTCGGCGACCCGATCGAGACCGAGGGCCTCAAGGACGCCTTCACCCGCCTGTACGGCGACTCGGGCGAACCCGTGCCCGCCGATCCGCACATCACGCTCGGCTCGGTGAAGACCAACATCGGCCACCTGGAGGCGGCGGCCGGGATCGCCGGGCTGCTCAAGGTGCTGCTCGCCCTGCGGCACCGCACCCTCCCCGCCCATCTGCACCTGCGGGAGACGAACCCCTACCTCCGGCTGGACGGCACACCGTTCCGCATCGGCACCACCACCACCCCGTGGGAGGGGGCCAAGGACGAGCACGGCCGCCCCTCCTGGCGGGCGGGGGTCAGCTCGTTCGGCTTCGGCGGCACCAACGCCCACGTCGTCCTGGAGGCCTGGACGCCACCCGACGACGCACCCCGGCCGGCCGGACGCGCCCAGGCGTTGCCGAGGGCCGAGTTCCAGCCGCGCCGCCACTGGTTCAGCGCCCCGGCCGTACCCCGGCCGGCGAGGACGGAGTCCCTCATGCCGCACCCCGAACAGGCAGCCACGACCACACATCCGCAGCAGGACACGAATCCCGCACCCGCCACCCGCCCCCGGGTACGGCTCCAACCCCTCGGCGCGACCGCACCGGCCGACCCCGAAGAGACCACCCCCGCGGAAGTCGCTTCGGAGAAAGCCGCTCCCGTCCGGCCGGCCCCGCAGACCCGCGTCGAGCACCCCGCGGAAGCGGACACCGCGTCACCGGCGGCACCCGCGACCGGAGACACCGGGCCCTCCGTGACGGAGATCCGTGCCACCGTACGCGGCCTGGTCGCCGACGTCCTCGGCCTGTCCGCCGCCGACCTCGCCCACGACACGCCCTTCGCCGACCTCGGCCTGGACTCCATCTTCCGCATGGACGTGGCCCGCGCCCTCAACGACCGGCACGGCCTCGACCTTCAGGGTGCCGAGCTGTACGAGCACGACACCATCGCCGCCATCGCGGACCACGTGCTGACGGCCATCGCCACGGGCGCGACCCGAACCGCACCGCGCGAGATCCCGCCGCCGCCCGCACCGGACGGCCGCGACGACGCCCGGGACGCCCTGCGCCAGGTGCTGGAACACGCCCTCGGCCGACCCTTCGACCCGGCGGTCACCTTCGAGGACAACGGCTTCACCTCCTTCGACATGCTCCGCGGTGTCAGTGCCCTGGAGACCGGCCTCGGCGCCCTGCCCAAGGCCCTGCTCTTCGAGCGGCCCACCCTCGACCGGCTCACCGACTCCCTGTGCGAGACACACGGCGAGCAGGCCGTCGCCGGGGTCCGGCCACCGGCCCCGCGGGAGAGCCCGGCACCCGCTCCCGGCCCCGACACCGGGGCCAGGACGCTCACCCGTACCGAGGCCGCCGCCGACCCCGAACTCGGTCCGGTCGTGGCGGAGTTGGAGCGGCGGTACGGCAGGGAGAGCGGGCTCGGCGGCCGTGACATCGCCCCGCACCTCTTCGTCGGCGCCGAACGCCGCGGCCTCTTCGCCCTGTCCAAGCGGGACCGGACCCTGCTCGTGTGGAACTACACCGGCCCCGAGGACCACTTCGCCGAGCTGGCCGCCGAGTACTTCGACCACGCCCGGCGCGCCGGCCTGCGACCCAATCTGCTGTCCCTGGTCCGCCTGGCGGAGGTGGGCGGGGAGCCCGTCACCGCGACCCCCTTCGGGGCCCTCCAGCGCATCGAGGACCTCGGCTCCTTCACGCTGTCCGGCGGCCGGATGAGCCGGCTGCGGTACATGGTCAAGCGGTTCGAGAAGGCCGGTGCCTGCCGTACGGTCGAGTACCGCAGCGGCGACGCCCCGGCCGTGGACGCGGAGCTGGCCGCACTCGTGGACCGCTGGGCGGCGACCAAGCAGATGGTCAACCCCTATGTGCGGCGGGTGCGCGAGGAACTGGCCGGCGGCAGGCTCGACGAGCGTCACCGGCTGTTCCTGACGTATCTGGACGACGCCCTGGTGAACGCCGTCGTCGTCACCCGGATCCCGTCGGAGAACGGCTACCTGCTCGACGTCGAGTTCTACCCCGGCCACATGCCGCTCGGCGGGCTGGAGTTCGCCCTCGTGCGGATCCTGGAGCGACTGCGCGAGGAGGGCTGCGAGGTCTTCAGCTTCGGCGCCAGTTTCGGCGGCGAGCCGGGCACCTCGCCCAACGCGTCCGAGGCCGCCGTACGCGCCCTTGCGGAGCTGCGGGACGCCGGCATCTTCGGCGGCGGCAACTACCAGTTCAAGAACAAGTTCCGCCCCGAGAACCGGACCCTTTACCTGGTGCAGCCCGAGGGCGACGGGGCCAGCGAGGTCAGCGACGTCATCCTGATGATCGCGGACCCGGCGGCCCCCGCGGCCGGCGCCACCCCCGCACCGCGCGAACCCGACCCCGACCTGGCGCCGCGCGCGGCCCGGCTGTCCGCGCACGGCCACAATCCCGTCCGGCTGCCGCACCTGGCCGTCGAACTGGACCTGATCACGGACTCCTGGGCGGACCGTGCCGATCCCTGGCAGCGTGACAGGACACGGGCGCTGGGCGAACTGGCCGACGCCGCCGGGGTCACCGGGGAGGAGCCGCCGGCCGTGCCCTGGCTGCCGTTCGCTCACCGGTTCTTCGCGGCGTCCGGCCGTGCGGCCGAGGAGCGGGTCTGCAGAGCCTGGCCGGGGCCGCGCGGCCGGGTCCTGCACGCCTCGGCCTTCCCGACCTGGCTCGGCGCGCTGACGGAACACGGCTTCGACCCGTCGATCGCGCTGCCCGTCGTGGGCGAGGGCCCCTGCGCGGCGGACCTCCGGCTCACCGCACTGGAGGACGCGCTGGACCGGTATGCCGGGCAGGTGTCCTTCGTCCTCGTCGAGACCGCCACCAACGCCCACGGAGGCGCCCCGCTCTCCCTGGAGAACCTGCGCGGCGTCGCGGAGCGCACGCGGGCCCGCGGCGTGCCGCTGCTGGTGGACGCCACCCGGCTGCTGGACAACGCGCTGCTCGTCTCCGGCGCCGACCGGGGCCGGCCGGCCCGGGACCCGTGGGAGGTGGTCCGCGAGATGCTGGGCCTCGCCCAGACGGTGACGTTCAGTCTCTCGAAGGACTTCGGCGTCGACGGCGGCGGACTGATCGCCACCGGCGACGAACGCCTGGCCGAGCGGCTCACCGAGCGGATGCTGGAACGCGGCCGGGAACCCGGCCTGTCCGCACGCCGGCTGCTGTCCGCCGCCCTGCTCGACCAGGAGTCCACGACGCGGCTGGTGACCGAGCGGGTGGCGAACGTGGCCGCGTTCCGGCAACGCCTGGAGCTGGGCGGGGTGCCCCTGGTACCCGGCCCCTCCGCGCACTGCGTGCTGCTCGACATCGACAAGGTCGCCGCCGGCAGCACGCTCCGCCACCCCGTCGCCTCCTACCTGGCCGGGATCTACGCGGCCACCGGTGTACGCGGCGGCCCCCACCTCACCCCCGGCGCCCGCCTCGCCGACGGCTCCGCACCCCAGGAACGGCACCTGATCCGGCTCGCCGTACCGCTGGGCATGGACCGCGAGACCCTGGAACGGGGCGCCGACCGGATCGCCGCGCTCGTCGCCGCTCCGGCACCGCTGCCGGACCTCACGGAGGTCACCGGCACCCCCGGGCCCGCCGCACTGCGCTCCTACCACCCCACCGACGCCCTGCCCACCGACATCCGCGAGGCCCTGGAGGAGGGCCCCGCACCCGCCACCACCGCGTCCGCCAACCACGACGTGCTCATGGAGCGGGTCCCCGGGGTGCGGCGGCACCTGCTGCCGATGGCCGACGGCACGGTGGAGGTGTTCGACTGCGGCAGCGGCCCGGCCGTACTCATGCTGCCGCCGTTCAACATCGGCGGCGGTGTCTTCGCCGACCAGATGGCGGCCCTGTCCGACCGACACCGGACACTCGTCGTCCACCACCCCGGCGTGGGCGCCACCACCGCCGCGGACGACATCTCGCTGCCCGGCATCGCCGGCCTCTACGCCGACGTCCTGGACCGGCTCGGCGTGCGGGACCCGGTCCACGTGGTGGGCACCTCCTTCGGCGGTCTCCTCGCCCAGAGCTTCGTCCTCGCCCATCCCGGCCGGGCCGCGTCGCTGGCCCTCGTCTGCAGCTCGTACCGCTACGCCAACCGCGTGGGCGAGGTGAACCGCCTGGCGGACCTGGTCGCCGAGGACCTGGACCGGATCGTCGCCGCCGGGGCCGAGGACGTGGCACGGCACCGCGCCGAGTACACCGAGCGGCTGCTGCGCTGCGAGAGCATGGCCCCGCACATCGGACTGCGCTACCTGGACGTCTTCGCCCAGCAGCCCGACCTGCTGGGGCGGCTCGCCGACATCGCCGTACCCACCCTCGTCGTGGCCGGCGGTGTCGACGCCGTCGTACCGCGCAAGACCTCGCACCTGATGCACGGCGCCATCCCCGACGCCCGCTACCACGAACTGCCGCTGGCCGGACACTTCCCGACCGTCACCGACCCCGACGGGGTGACCGCCGCCCTGGCCGCCTTCCTCGCCGAACTCGGGGAGGAGCGATGACCGGGTACGGCATCGAGGCCCTGGACGTGTACGCGGGCAGCGCGGCCGTCAGCGCCCGCGCGGTGTTCGACGGACGGGGCCTGGACCCGCGCCGCTTCGACAACGTCGCCTCCGACCGGCGCTCGGTGGCGCTGCCCTTCGAGGACCCCGTCACCCACGCCGTCAACGCAGCACGTCCCCTGCTGGAGCGGATGGCTCCGGCCGACCGCGACCGGATCGAACTCCTCGTCACCACCAGCGAGTCCGGCATCGACTACAGCAAGTCCATCGCCTCCTACGTCCACGAACACCTCGGCCTGCCGCCCACCTGCCGCATGCTGGAGATGAAGCAGGCCTGCTACGCGGCCACCGGCGCGCTGCAACTCGCCGTCGGCTACCTGGCCGCCGGACTCTCACCCGGCGCGAAGGTGCTCGTCGTCGCCACCGACATGTCCCTCGCCGACGAACGCGCCCAGTACGCCGAGCCGGTCACCGGTACCGGAGCCGTGGCGCTGCTCGTCGGCGACCGGCCCCGCGTTCTCACCGCCGACCTGGGCGCGTTCGGCGTGCACGCCTTCGAGACCCTGGACTCCGCCCGGCCGGGTCCCGACCTCGACATCGCGGACGCCGACCGGTCGCTCATGGCCTACCTGGAGTGCTTCTCGCGCAGCTTCGCCGACTACCGCTCCCGCGTGGAGGGCGCCGACTTCGCGACCACCTTCGACCTGCTCGCCCTGCACACCCCGTTCTCCGGCATGGTCCGGGCCGCCCACCGCAGGCTGCTGCGCGAGGTGTACCGCAGCTCCGCCGACGCCGTGGCCGAGGACTTCGAACGCCGGGTCGCGCCCTCCCTGGTCCACCCCGGCCAGACCGGCAACCTCTTCTCCGGCTCGCTCTACCTGGCCCTGGCCAGCGCGCTCGACCACACCGCGCTCGACGGCCCCGCACGCGTCGGGCTGTTCTCCTACGGTTCCGGCTGCTCCTCGGAGTTCTTCAGCGGCGTCGTCGGCCCCGAGTCGGCCGCCGCCGTCGCCGAGGCACGCATCGGACCCCGGCTGCGGGCCCGAGCCGACCTCGACTTCGCCGAGTACACCGCGCTGCTCGCGGAGAACACCGCCTGCCTGCGACCCGTCCCCGACCGCGACATCGACCCCGGCCGCTACGACGCCCTGCTGCGCCGGGCCGTGGACCGTCCCAAGCTCCTCGCCCTGACCGGCGTACGCGACCACCACCGCCAGTACGCGTGGATCTGACGAACCGGAGGTAGCCCCCATGAACGGATCGGACGCAAGCGTCGCCGGCCCGGACAACGCCGAGGAACGAGTCCTGGCGGTGCTGCGCCGCACCACCCTGGACATCGTGCCGGAGGTCGAACCGGCCTCGTTCACACCCGACCGGACCCTGTCCGACCTGGGCTGCAACAGCATCGACCGGGCCGAGATCGTCACCCTGACCATGGAGGAGCTGGACATCGCGGTGCCCGTGCACGAGTTCCACCAGGGGATGGACATCGGCACCCTGGCCGCACTCATGCGCAAGCAGCTGTGAGCGGACCTGCCGCGGACGGGCGCGCGGTGGTGGTGACCGGGCTCGGTGTGCTCGGCGCCGTCGCGTCCGGCCCCGAGGACCTGACCGCCGCCCTGCGCTCGGGACGGTGCGCCCTCGGCGCGCCGCCCCCGCCCGCCGACGCGGACCGGCCGGGCGTGTCCTGGCCCGCGTTCACCGCCGACCTGGCGGCGGACGACGTACCCGACCGGGCCCTGGAGACGCTGCCCGGCCTGCCCGACGCCCTGCGCGGCGCGGCCCGGCGGACCGTGCTGCGGGCGCCGGTCCCGGTACGGACGGGCGTCGTCGCCGCGCTCCAGGCATGGCTGGAGGCCGGACTCGACCGTACGGCGCCGCCGCCCGAGCGGATCGGCGTCACGGTGGCCGGCAACAACCTGACGGAGCGGGTCACCGAGGACGGCCGGGCCCGTGCCGAGCGCAACCCCGCCCATCTGCCCGCCCGTTACGCCCTGCAGCACCAGGACACCGACCACGTCGCCACGCTCAGCCGCATCCTGGGCCTGCGGGGCGAGGGCTGCACGGTCGGCGGCGCCTCGGCGAGCGGCAACCTCGCCCTCGTCCACGGTGCCCGGATGCTCACCGCAGGGGCCGCCGACGTGTGCCTCGTCGTGGGTGCCATGACCCGTCTGTCGCGGCTGCAGACCCGCGGCTTCCTCACGCTCGGCGCGATGGCCCCGGCGGACGGCGCGCCCCCGCGCCCACCGGCGCCGTTCGACACGGGCCACCGGGGCTTCCACCCCGGAGAGGCGGCGGCCTGCATGGTCCTGGAGACCGCCGCCTCCGCCCGGCTCCGCGGCGCGCCCGCCCTGGCCGGGATCGCGGGCGGCGCCGTCGTCCTGGACGGCAACCATCTGGCCGACCCGTCGGTGGACGGGGAGGCACGGGCCATGTCCGGGGCCCTCGCGCGAGCGGGCGTGGGCGCGGCGGACGTCGGCTGGGTCAGCGCCCACGGCACCGGGTCACCGCTGGGCGACCGTACCGAGGCCGACGCCCTGCGCAAGGTCTTCGGAGCGGGCGACGACGGCCCCTGGATCAACGCGACCAAGACCCTCTCCGGGCACTGCCTCAGCGCTGCCGGCGTGGTCGAGGCGGTGGCCGCCGTACTGCAACTGCGGGCCGGGTTCGTGCACCCCGACCCCGGTCTTCGCGAACCCGTCGACGACGGTCTGCGCTTCGTGCGCGACGAGCCGCGGCGCGCGTCCGGCGGATTCGTGCTCTCGAACGGGTTCGGCTTCGGCGGCATCAACACCGCGGTCGTGCTGGCCCATCCGGACGCCTGAGCCGAGCCGTCGATGGCGCCGATGCTCAGAAGTGAACAGAACCGGGGCACCGCCGGAACGTAGGGTCGCGACCCGTGCCGGGAGCGGGCCGATGGTGGCAGCGAGGGAAGGGTTTCCTATGACGGACACGACCGACAACGCCGGACCGCTGCGGGACGCCGATGCCGGACCGCCCGCCTTTCCGCAGGAGAAGGCGCCGGGCTGCCCCTTCGACCCGCCGCCCGGATACCGTCGGTTCCAGGCCGAGGACCCGTTCGCCCCGGTCACCCTGCCCAGCGGACAGCGGGCGCGCGTGGTCACCCGGCACCGGGACGTACGGGCCGTGCTGGACGACCCCCGCTTCAGCGCCGACAGCGCCCACCCGGACTTCCCGCGGATGTTCCCCCGGCCCGTGCCCCAGGTCCTCAAGGGCACCTTCCCCCGGCTCGACGGCGCCGAGCACCTGCGCTACCGCAGGATGCTCGCCAGGGACTTCACCGGACGCAGGGCGGAGGAACTGCGGTCCCGGATCGAGCAGATCGTGGACCACCGCCTGGACCTGATGGAGGAGCGCGGCGGCCCGCTCGACCTCATGGAGGAGCTCGCCTACCCCGTGCCGTCCACCGTCGTGTGCGAACTGCTCGGGGTGCCGGCCGAGGACAGCCCGCTGTTCGAGTCCCGCACCCGGGTCCTCATCAACGGCCGCAGCACCCCCGAGGAGACGCTGCGGGCCAAGGACGACATCCTCCACCATCTCGAAGGGGTGGTGGCGGCCAAGGAGAAGCAGCCCGGCGACGACCTGATCAGCCGGCTGCTGGTCGAACAGGTCGCCCCCGGCCTGCTGGACCGCGCCGAGGTCGCCGTCATCGCCTGGCTGCTGCTCGCCGCCGGCCACCACACCACCGCGACCATGATCGGCACCGGCACCATGCTGCTGCTTCAGAACCCGGAACAACTGGCCGCCCTGCGCGCCGACCCGGCGCTGCTGCCGGGCGCGGTGGACGAACTGCTGCGGCACCAGACGGCCATGCAGATCGGCATGAACCGGATCGCCACCGAGGACGTCACCATCGGGGAGCGGACCGTGCGCGCGGGGGAGGGCGTCGTGTGCCAGCTGGCGACGGCCAACCGGGACGCCGATGTCTTCCCCGACCCCGACCGCTTCGACGTGACCCGCACCGCCCGCGGCCAGCTGGCCTTCGGTCACGGTCCCCACCAGTGCCCCGGGCAGTCCCTGGCCCGCGTCGAGCTCCAGGTCACCGTGGGCCGGCTGTTCGACCGGCTGCCCGGACTGCGGCTCGCCGTCCCCGCGGCCGACGTGCCGTTCTGGCACCACCTGTTCGGCATCCACGGCGTCAAGGAACTGCCGGTCACCTGGTGAGACCCGGCGTCGCCCCGCGGTACGGGGCGGCCCCGCCGCGGCCCCGCCCAAGCGACGGAGGAGGAGTCGTTGTCGGAGGTACAGCAGGAGCTGGTCCACCTGTTCGACGGGTTGCGCGCGGTCTCGCTGTCCACCCGGCGCAGCGAGAAGTGGCGGCGCTACCCGCCCGACATACTCCCGGCGTTCATCGCCGAGATGGACTTCCCCGTCGCCGAGCCGGTGCTCGAAGCCATTCGGGCGCACCTCACGGTGGGCGGTGACCTCGGCTACGCCTACGCCTACACCACCGAGGCGCCCGTGCAGCGGGCGTTCGCGGCCTGGGCGCGGGCGAGTTACGACTGGCGGGTGGAGCCGCGGAGGGTGGTGCTGTTCCCGGACACCATGCGGGTGATGGAGGTGGCGCTGGAGCAGTTCACCGAGCCGGGCGACGGCATCGTGGTCGACGTGCCCGCCTATCCGCCCTACTTCGAGGCCATCGCCGCGGCCGGCCGCCAGGTCGTGCCCCGGCCGATGCGGCTGCGCGGAGGCCGCTGGCGGCTCGACCTGGAGGGGCTGGCCAGGGCCTTCCGGGCCGGGGCCGCCGCGTACTTCCTGTGCAACCCGCACAACCCCACCGGCCGGGTCCTGACCGGCGACGAACTGCGCGAAGTCCTCGAGCTGGCGGCAGAGTTCGGGGTCGCGGTGATCTCCGACGAGGTGCACGCCCCGCTCACGCACCCAGGGCACCGGCACGTGCCGCTCGGTTCGCTGCCCGAGGCGGCGCGGGTGGCGACGGTGACGGCGGCCTCGGCGAGCAAGGGCTGGAACCTGTCAGGTCTGAAGTGTGCGATGGCGGTGGCCGGCCGGTCCCGGGACCACGACCGGCTCATGGAGATGCGGCCGAGGGAACGGGACGGCGTGGGCATACTCGGGGTGAGCGCGAGCGAAGCCGCCTTCACCCTGGGCGATCCCTGGCTGCGTGCCGTCCGCCACTACCTGCACGGCAGCCGGCGGATGCTCGTCGAACTGTTCGAGTCCTTCGGCCCGGACCTGGAGCTGGTCCCGCCGGAGGCGAGCTATCTGGCGTGGCTCGACGGCCGGCGGCTGGCCGACCGGCTGGGCAGTGACGATCTGGCGGAGTTCTTCCTCGGTCGCGGCAAGGTGGCCGTCAGCGACGGCCGGGAGTACGGGAGTGAGGGCTTCATCCGGCTCAATTTCGGCACGTCCCAGCGCCTGCTGGAGGAAATGGTTCGCCGGATGGAGAAGGCGGTGCGGGAGGAGTCCCCGGAATCGGGCGGCGCCGCCGGGGCGCCGCCACCGAATGTTCCGGGATATCCCGCTCCGGTATACAGGTCCTACAGACCGGCGGACAAGGATGAGTTCTCCAGATAGTCCGTCAGCTCGGCTATGTGAATACACAGATGTGCTTCATCGGTGCGATGCACCACGCCGGCCACCGAGAATCTCTTGAGGAAGTAGCCGACGCGGGAACGTGTTGTCCCGACCATTTCCGCCAGCTCTTCCTGCGTTATTCGATCGCGTATCTGAGCGGTCTGGTCCTTGCGTCTGCCCACCTTTTCCCCGAGTTTCACCAGCAATGCCGCCAGCCTGTGTTCGCTGTCCATCGTCACCAGATTGGCGATCACCTGCTGCTGCTCCAGCAGACGGTTCGCCATGTGACCGATCAGCGCCTCGCGCAGCGGCGGATCGCAGTCGTTCATGATCTGCGCGACGTGGACCTGCACCAACGTCGTGACCTGCATGGCCTGTGCGGTCTCGGTGTGCTTGGCGGCCAGCACGCCCGACTCCCCGAACACGTCGCCCGGACCGTGTATGGACAGCAGGCACTGCTTTCCGTCGCGGGTGTGCGTCAGTGTCTTCACCTGGCCGCTCTCGACCAGATAGACGTGCGCATCGGGCTGACCGAGATTGTACACGTGTTCTTTCCGGCCGACACGAAATCTTGTCCCCCTGATGGTCCCTCTTCTAGCTGCTTCCTGAAGTGCGGTAGCCAGGCTTCGCTCTGTGTTACAGAAGGGTTCCATTCCGCTCCCGGTGACCGTATTTGATCGCCAAAGCCCCTGGTGAAGAATGTTGCGCAGATCGAATTCCTGCGCCGAATCTAAAGCATCGGTCCAAGGTAACGGTAGTGCTACGGTCCAGGTTGGCTGCAAATGGCCGCAACATGCTGGGATGGATTGTTCTACGACACTCCGCCGACCCGCCGCCGAAAAATAACTACGGGTTCTCGCGCGGCCGCCGGAGCCGTAGGGTGTTGCCGTGGCCGAGGGGATCGAGGCGGTTCTGGCGGAGAAGTACGCCTGCTTGTTGCCGCATCTGGACGAGCGGCAGCGGCGGCTGGCACTGGGGGCGGACGCGAGGGCTCTGGGGCGCGGAGGCATCCGGCTGGTGGCCGGGGCTGCCGGGGTCTCGCGGGAGACGGTCTCGCGCGGCGTGGCGGAACTCGCCGGCGACCCGGGACCGCCGGGCCGGGTGCGGCGTGCGGGCGGCGGGCGCAAGCGGCTGCGGGAGAAGCACCCCGGCCTGGTGCCGGCCCTGCTGGCACTGGTGGAGCCCGGACCCCGCGGGGATCCGGAGTCGCCGCTGCTGTGGACGACGAAGTCGACCCGGAAGCTGGCCCAGGCGCTGACCGCTCAGGGCCTCCGGGTCGGTTCGGACACGGTGGCGGCGTTGCTGAAGGAGGAAGGTTTCTCCTTGCGAGGTGCCGGCCGCACGACCGAGGGGGCCCGCCACCCGGACCGGGACGCCCAGTTCCGCTACATCAGCAGCCGGGTCCGGGAGTTCGCCGACGCCGGACAGCCGGTGATCAGTGTGGACGCCAGGAAGACGCCGGCGCCGGGCCACCGCGCGGGCGCCGGGACCGACCCGTACGGGATCCACGAACCGCCCGCGGACGCCGACCGGGTGCCGGCCGGGTGTGAGGGTGACACGGCCGCGTTCGCGGTGGCCACGCTGCGCCGCTGGTGGGACGGCGAGGGCCGCCGCCGCCACCCGTATGCCGCGCGCCTGCTGATCACCGCGGACGCCGGAGGCTCGGACGGCTGCAGAGTGCGGGCGTGGCAGAAGGGACTCGCGGACTTCGCCCGCTCCACCGGCCTGACCGTGACGGCCTGCCACCTCCCGCCGGGAACCTCGAAATGGAACCGGAGCGAGCACCGGCTCCTGTCCCGCATCAGCACGAACTGGCGGGGGTGGCCGCTGACCGGTCACGAAGTCGTCGTCAGCGGGATCGGTGAGGCCGCCACCGGCACGGGCCCGGCCGTCCTCGCCGAGTCCGGCCCCGCCGAGGGCCCCGTCCGCGTCCACGTCCCGGACGAGGTCGTCGCCGCCCTGCCGCTGACACCCCACGACTGGCACGGCACCTGGAACTACACCCTCGACCCGGGACGGCCGGTCAGGACGTTCCCGAAATCCTGAAGTTGTTTTTCGGCGTCTTCCCGAGGTCGCAACGGTCGGACGCGACCCGTCCGACGGCGGCAGGGGCCCCGGCCCCCGACCAGCGCGGTGGGTGGTCCAGCAGGTCATCGGGGGCCTCCAGCCGCACCCACTCCGCGCTCGCGCCCTGGCCACCGGCCCCGCCCGCAGCCACTCCGGGGGAGCGGCCCTGCCGGGCGAGGGGCGGCGCATCCGCGGGCGGACCACGCGCCGGCCGACAGCGGGATGCTGTCGAACCCCTGTGAACGGAGGGAGTCAAGAGCGAATTCCGGCCGAGAATCCGCCTTCCCTTCGCGTCCGAACCGCCGGGTGTCTCCGGCCCGCTGTCGCCGTCACACGCGGTGACTGAATTTGATGGAGTCCGACCGTTTCTCCGCCATTCGGGAACGGGTGTGTATCCGGCTTATCGGTCTGTCGTACGAGGCCTCATACCAGAGCGGGACGTTGCCCGGGGGACTTTGGCAACTGCCCACCGCACATGAGGAGCAGACGACTACTGTCAGTGTCCGTCGGGCGACGCAGGGCCGACGGACCAGTACACGGACCAGTACGAGGACACCGATGTCTCACCTCCGCGCCCCGGCCGCGCGAGCAGACCGCCGCGAGGGCGGGCGGCACGGCCGGCCGGCCCCACGTACCACCGCCACGCTCCCCGAGACCCACATACGGTCCCAACTCCTGAGGCTCGCCGTCCTGCCGCCGGTCGCGGTCGCCCTCAGCGGCTGCGCGGTCGTCCTGTTCACCGTCCGGTCCACCGGCGCCCGGCCCGCCCCCGTCCTGTGGGGGGTCCTGGCCGGTGCCGTCTCGGTGACCCTCGCGGCCGTCGCCATCGCCGCCGTCGCCGCCGACCGCGCCGCGCGGTCCGTGCACGACCGCGTCGGCGCGCTACGGCGCAGCACCGCGCGCCACGAGGGCGACCTGCGCGCCGTCGTCGAGGCGTTGCGCCGCGGCGAGGCCCCGCCCCCGCGCACCCCGCGCGGCGGCCCGCCGGACGACGCCGACGACCTCGAACTGCTCGCCGCCGACCTCTCCCGCGCACACGACGGCGCCGTCACCGCCGTCGTCCGGGCCGCCCAGCTCTCCAGCCAGGCGGGCAGCGAACAGAAGCTGGAGGTCTTCGTCAACCTCGCCCGGCGCCTGCAGTCCCTGGTGCACCGGGAGATCTCCATCCTGGACGAGCTGGAGAACGAGATCGAGGACCCCGACCTCCTCAAGGGCCTCTTCCACGTCGACCACCTCGCCACCCGCATCCGCCGCCACGCCGAGAACCTCGCCGTGCTCGGCGGTGCCGTCTCCCGCCGCCAGTGGAGCAACCCGGTCGACATGACCGAGGTGCTGCGCTCGGCCATCGCCGAGGTCGAGCAGTACTCCCGGGTCCGGCTGGTGCCGCCGATCGACGGCACCCTGCGCGGCCACGCCGTCGCCGACGTCATCCACCTGCTGGCCGAACTCGTCGAGAACGCCACCCTGTTCTCGGCCCCGCAGACCCAGGTGCTGATGCGCGCCAACCTCGTCACCTCGGGCCTGGCCGTCGAGGTCGAGGACCGCGGACTGGGCATGCCCGTCGGAGAGCAGAGCCGGATGAACGCCCTGCTCGCCGACCCCGACCAGGTCAACGTCGCCCACCTGCTCGCGGACGGGCGCATCGGGCTGTTCGTCGTCTCCCAGCTCGCCAAGCGGCATGGCATCACCGTGCGGCTGCAGACCAACATCTACGGCGGTGTCCAGGCCGTACTGGTCGTGCCCCAGGCCCTGTTGGGCACCGAGCCGGGGGCGCTGCCCGGGGGCGGGGCGCGGCAGACGCAGGCCACCGGTGCCGGACCGGTACCCGTGGCGCCGCCCGGGCAGCAGTTGCGGGCCGTGTCTCCTGTGACGCCGCAGGCTCCGGGCGGCCTGTCCACCACGCTCCCCGTGCCGACACCGGACGCACGCACCTCCGAGGTACCGACCCTCGACGCACCCGCTCCGGCCGCGCCGACGCCGGTGCCCGCCCGACCGGCTCACGCCGTACCCCCGCCCGCGCCCGTTCCCGCCCCCGCTTCCGAGGTGCCGGGGCCGGCCCAGGTGCGCAGGGCCGACGGCGAACCCGCGCCGCTGCCCGTGCGCGGAACGCACCGGAACCGCCCCACCCCGGCCGCCGCCGTGCCCGGTGTGCGGTCCGAGGACCGGGGCGTCCTCGCCGAGCACGCGGCCACCCCGCCCGTCCCGCGGCACAGCGCGGTGCGCGGCACCATGGGGAAGCCCCGACTGCCGCGCCGCCGCGCCCAGGAGCACATCGCGCCCCAGTTGCGCGGTGGCCCCGCTCCCCGCCAGGAACCCGAGCAGTACACCGGGCACGACCCGGGTCTGATGGCCGCCTTCCAGCGCGGCGTCGGCCTCGCGGAGGCCCAGCAGCACACCGAACCGGCGCCTCTGGCACCGACCCACCGCGACCCGGGCGTGACAGCCGAATGACCCTGCGCACGACCACCCCCACAACCGCCCCCACCCCCACTCCCACGACCAGCGCTCCCGCAGACCTTCGTACCCCAAGGAGTCGATCCACCATGGCGAGCGATGCGCCGACCGGCCACGTGTCCGACCTCGACTGGCTGATGAGCGGCCTCGTCCAGCGCGTACCGCACACCAGCAGCGCGGTGCTCCTGTCCGCCGACGGACTCGTGAAGTCCGTCCACGGACTCGACGCCGACAGCGCCGACCACATGGCGGCCCTGGCCTCCGGTCTGTACTCCCTCGGCCGCAGCGCCGGCGTCCGCTTCGGCGACGGCGGGGACGTGCGGCAGGTCGTCGTCGAACTCGACTCGACCCTGCTCTTCGTCACCACCGCGGGCTCCGGCACCTGCCTCGCCGTGCTGGCCGGCCGCGAGGCCGACGCGGCCGTCCTCGGCTACGAGATGGCGATGCTGGTCAAGAGCGTCCGCCCCTACCTGGTCACCGCGCCCCGGCAGCACGCCGTCGAACCCCCGGCGATGAGGCCTTGACGGTGGCCGCGGCCGGCGACGGGCCCTGGCTCGACGACGCGGCCGGACGGCTGGTGCGCCCCTTCACCGTCAGCAACGGCCGTACCCGGCCCACCGTCTCGCTCGACCTGATGTCCCAGGTCATGGCCACCGGGGCGACCCCCCTCGGCTACCTCGGACCCGAGCACGCGCAGGCACTCGACCTGTGCCGGGCGCCCCTCCCGGTCGCCGAGCTCGCCGCACATCTGCGGCTTCCGGTGGCGGTCACCAAGGTGCTGCTCTCGGACCTCGTCGACTGCGGCGCGCTGACCACCAAACCCCCCGCCGCGTTCCACCACCACCCCACGGACCGGGCCCTTCTGGAGGCAGTGCTCGATGGACTACGACGACAGCTCTGACCACGCACACGGCGAAGACGCCGACCCGTTCCCCACCGCCCTGAAGATCCTCGTGGCGGGCGGATTCGGCGTCGGCAAGACGACCTTCGTCGGCGCGGTCAGCGAGATCGCACCGCTGAGCACGGAGGAACTGCTCACCACGGTCAGCGCCGCGACCGACAACCTCGACGGAATCGAGAACAAGCTCGAAACGACCGTGGCCATGGACTTCGGCCGCCTCACCCTCGATCCCCAACACGTCCTGTACCTGTTCGGAACGCCCGGCCAGGAACGCTTCTGGTTCATGTGGGACGAGCTGTGCGAAGGCGCGCTCGGCGCGGTGATCCTCGCCGACACCCGCCGCCTGGAGGAGTCCTTCGCCGCCGTCGACTTCTTCGAGGAGCGCGGACTCGGCTTCGTCGTCGCGATCAACGAGTTCGACGGCTCCTACCGCTACGACCCCGAGGAGGTGCGCGCGGCCATGGACCTGCACCCCGAGATCCCGATCGTGCGCTGCGACGCCCGGATCTCCAGCTCCGGCGTCCAGACGCTGCTCACCCTCGTACGCCACCTCATCGCCCACACCCCGGCCCCGGCGTCCGGGTCCGGCGCCGGAGTCCGCCCATGAGCTACGACCCGCCGCGCCCGGCCGGACGTCTGCTGCTCACCCCCGAGGACCGGGAGGCCCCCGCCCGGGTACGACGGCTGCGCCGGCTCGGCCTGGCGGAACGCCCCGATCCGGCCCTCGACGTCTTCGCCACCCACCTCGCGGCCCTCGCCGAGGCGCCGTACGCGATGGTCAACTTCCTGGTGGAGGGCGGGCAGTTCTTCGCCGGTCTGCGGGTGCCCCAGGTCCCGCCGGTGACGCGGGGCGACGGGACCAGCCCCGAGTTCGGCCGGCTCCAGCCCAGGGACCACGGCTTCTGTCCCCACGTGGTGGTCCGGCGCAAGGCGCTGGTCCTGGAGGACGTGCGCGACTACCCGCGTTTCGCGGGCAACCCCGTCGTCGACACGTTCGGCATCCGCTCCTACCTCGGCGCCCCGCTCATCGACAGCACGGGGACGGTCCTCGGCACCGTGTCCGCGGCCGACGTGCGGCCCCGTACCTGGGGGACCGCGGGCCTGGCCACGATCAAGTCGACGGCGGCCGACCTCGTACGGCGCATCGAGCGCAGCGCGGAGGACGGGCTGCCCCTGTGAGCTGCGGGCGGGCCCGCGCGGCGGCCCGCGCGAAGGGCGTGAAGGAAAGCTGCGGCCGGGCTTAAGAAAGGCTCGATGGACCCGGGGCGGTGTCGTACGGCAGATTGCTGTGCGATTCCCCTCCCCTTCCCGGACGCGGGCCGCTCCGGCGTGCCCACCGCCGGGACCTCACCCCCGTCAGGAGCCGTTCCGTTGAAGGCGCTGGTCAAGGAGAAGGCGGAGCCCGGGCTGTGGCTCGCGGACGTGCCCGAGCCCGCCGTGGGACCCGGTGACGTCCTCATCAAGGTGCTGCGCACCGGGATCTGCGGCACCGACCTGCACATCCGGGCCTGGGACGGCTGGGCGCAGCAGGCCATCCGCACCCCGCTCGTCGTCGGCCACGAGTTCGTCGGCGAGGTCGTCGGCACCGGGCGCGACGTCACCGACATCAAGACCGGCGACCGCGTCAGCGGCGAGGGCCACCTGGTCTGCGGCAAGTGCCGCAACTGCCTGGCCGGACGGCGCCACCTGTGCCGCGCCACCGTCGGACTCGGCGTCGGACGGGACGGGGCGTTCGCCGAGTACGTCGCCCTTCCCGCCTCCAACGTCTGGGTGCACCGCGTCCCCGTCGACCTCGACGTCGCCGCGATCTTCGACCCGTTCGGCAACGCCGTGCACACCGCGCTGTCCTTCCCGCTGGTCGGCGAGGACGTCCTCATCACCGGCGCCGGACCGATCGGCCTGATGGCCGCCGCCGTGGCCCGGCACGCGGGCGCCCGCAACGTCGTGATCACCGACGTGAGCGAGGAGCGGCTGGAACTCGCCCGCAAGGTCGGCGTCAGCCTCGCCCTGAACGTCTCGGACGCCACCATCGCCGACGGCCAGCGCGAGCTGGGCCTGCGCGAGGGCTTCGACATCGGCCTGGAGATGTCCGGCCGCCCCGAGGCCATGCGCGACATGATCGCCAACATGACGCACGGCGGCCGGATCGCCATGCTCGGCCTGCCCGCCGAGGAGTTCCCGGTCGACTGGGCCCGGATCGTCACCTCCATGATCACCGTCAAGGGCATCTACGGCCGCGAGATGTTCGAGACCTGGTACGCCATGTCCGTGCTGCTCGAAGGCGGCCTCGACCTCGCCCCGGTGATCACCGGCCGGTACTCCCACCGCGACTTCGAGGCCGCGTTCGCCGACGCGGCGAGCGGCAGGGGCGGCAAGATCATCCTCGACTGGACCGCGTAAGTCACCTTTGTCTTCAGGAGCTTCTGAGATGTTCGACTCCGTGCGCGACGATCTGCGCGCCACCCTCGACGAGATCCGCGCCGCCGGCCTGCACAAGCCCGAACGCGTCATCGGCACCCCGCAGTCCGCGACCGTCAAGGTCACCGCGGGCGGCCGCCCGGGCGAGGTCCTCAACTTCTGCGCCAACAACTACCTCGGCCTTGCCGACCACCCCGAGGTCGTCGCCGCCGCCCACGAGGCACTGGACCGCTGGGGCTACGGGATGGCCTCCGTGCGCTTCATCTGCGGCACCCAGGAGGTGCACAAGGAACTGGAGGCCAGGCTCTCCGCGTTCCTCGGCCAGGAGGACACGATCCTCTACTCCTCCTGCTTCGACGCCAACGGCGGCGTCTTCGAGACCCTCCTCGGCCCTGACGACGCGGTGATCTCCGACGCACTCAACCACGCCTCGATCATCGACGGCATCCGCCTGTCCAAGGCGCGCCGCCTCCGCTACGCCAACCGCGACCTCGCCGACCTGGAGCGGCAGCTCAAGGACGCCTCCGACGCCCGGCGCCGCCTGATCGTCACCGACGGCGTCTTCTCCATGGACGGCTATGTGGCCCCGCTCGCCGAGATCTGCGACCTGGCCGACCGCTACGACGCCATGGTCATGGTCGACGACTCGCACGCCGTCGGCTTCGTCGGCCCCGGCGGCCGCGGCACCACCGAGCTGCACGGCGTCATGGACCGCGTCGACATCATCACCGGCACCCTCGGCAAGGCGCTGGGCGGTGCCTCCGGCGGCTACGTCGCCGCCCGCGCGGAGATCGTCGCCCTGCTGCGCCAGCGCTCGCGTCCGTACCTGTTCTCCAACACCCTCGCCCCGGTGATCGCCGCCGCCTCCCTCAAGGTGCTCGACCTGCTGGAGTCGGCCGACGACCTGCGCGTACGGCTCGCCGAGAACACCGCTCTGTTCCGCCGCCGGATGACCGAGGAGGGCTTCGACATCCTCCCCGGCGACCACCCCATCGCGCCCGTCATGATCGGCGACGCGACGGAGGCGGGCCGCATGGCGGAGCTGCTCCTGGAGCGCGGCGTGTACGTGATCGGCTTCTCCTACCCGGTCGTCCCGCAGGACAAGGCCCGCATCCGCGTCCAGCTGTCCGCCGCGCACTCCACGGACGACGTGCACCGCGCGGTGGACGCCTTCGTCTCCGCGCGGGAGCAGCTCGCCGCCTGAAACCCCCGGTGACCTGAGAGAATCGATCCCATGATCGAGGCGCGGCGGCTGCACATCCTGCGAGCGGTGGCGGACCACCGCACCGTGACGGCGGCCGCCGCCGCGCTGTACCTCACCCCGTCCGCGGTCTCCCAGCAGCTCGCCGCGCTGGAGCAGGAGACCGGGCACCGCCTGGTCGAGCGCGGCGCCAAGGGCGTACGGCTGACCCCGGCCGGGGAGATCCTGCTCAGCCACACCAACGCCGTCCTCGCCCAGCTGGAGCGGGCGGAGGCCGAGCTGGCCGCGTACGGCTCGGGCGAGGCCGGCACGGTCACGGTCGCCTCCTTCGCGACCGGCATCGCGCTCGTCGTCGCGCCCGCCCTGGCCCGCCTCGCCGCCTCGGCGCCCGGCATCCGCATCCGCGTCCAGGACGCCGAGGGCGACGCCAGTCTGCCGATGGTCCTGGACCGGCAGGTCGACGTGGCCGTCGCCGTCGAGTACCGCGGCGCGCCCTCCGCCGACGACCCCCGCCTGACCCACGTCCCCCTGTACGCCGAGCCCTTCGACGCGGTCGTCCCGGTCGCCCACCGTCTCGCCGACGCCGAGGAGGTGCCGCTCGCCGAGCTGGCCAAGGACACCTGGATCGGCCCCTACCCGGGCAACCCGTGCCACGACGTGGTCGTGCTGGCCTGCGAGAGCGCGGGGTTCCAGCCCCGCCTCGAACACTCCTCGGACGACTTCCGCGCCGTGGTGTCCCTGGCCGCGGCCGACGCCGGGGTGGCGCTCGTCCCGCGCTCGGCGCTGCACGGCACCGATCTCACCGGCGTGGTCGTCCGCCCGGTCGACGGGGTGGCGCCGACCCGCCGGGTCTTCGCGGCCGTACGCCGGGGAGCGGAGGAACACCCTCTGATCCGCCCGGTCCTCGACGCGCTCGGCGAGGCGGCCCGGGCGTGAGGCTTCCGTAGTACGGGCGTCTCAGGTACCGGTTGGCCGGGTGGACCGGGGCCGGCGCGATCCCCGACCGCGCGGCGGGCCCGCGCGGGGAACCGCGATCGGCGACGCGCCACTTCAAGCAGGTCGGCGTGCGGCTGGGCGCACCCGTCGTCGCCGGGTGATTGTCGGTGGCGGCGGCTACCGTGCCTGTCATGCCGGACGCTGAAGACGTACGCCGTATCGCCCTGTCCCTGCCGGACACGACGGAGAAGACCGCCTGGAGCATGCCCACCTTCCGGGTCGCGGGAAAGATGTTCGCGACGCTGCCCGAGGAGGAGACCTCCCTCGCGGTGCGCTGCCCGAAGGAGGAACGCGACGAACTGGTGCTGGCCGAGCCGGAGAAGTTCTGGATCGCCGCGCACGAGGCGCAGTTCGCCTGGGTGCGGGCCCGGCTCGCCGCCCTGGAGGGCGAGGACGAGCTGCGCGACATCCTCGCCGACTCCTGGCGCCAGGCGGCCCCGACCCGGCTGCTGGAGGCCCATCCCCGGCTGGGGCTGCCCGCCGGGGGCTGAAAACCCCTCGGGCGTTGTCAGTGCCCCGTGGCATGATCCGAAGACGTGCGTGACAGCCGGGACCGGAGGGGGGTTCCGGCTGTCGGACGCACGGTGCCACGGGAGGGCAAGGGGAGGGGGAGCAAGGGATGGCCGGTACGTCGTCGCGGCCGACGGCGGCGCGAGCCGTCTGGTCGCGGGACTTCGCGCTGTTCTTCGCCGCCCGGGCCGTGGCCCGGCTCGGCGACACCATGCTGCCCGTCGCGCTCGCCGCCGGACTGCTCCAGCACGGGTACGGGGCGGGCGCGGTCGGCCTCGCCATGGCCGCGACGGCCGCCGCCTTCGCCGGTCTGGTCGTCTTCGGCGGGGTCCTCGCCGACCGCTTCAGCACCCGCAAGCTGATGATCGGCGCCGACCTGGTCCGGCTCGGCACCCAGGCCGCGGCCGCCGTGCTCTTCTTCTCCGGGCACGTCGTGCTCTGGCAGATCTGCGCCATCGGCTTCGCCAACGGGGTCGCGGGCGCCGTCTTCCAGCCCGGCGTCGCCAGCACCGTGCCCCGGCTCGCCTCCGACGTCCAGGGTGCCAACGGCGCGATACGCGTCGCCGAGTCCGCCGCCCAGCTCGCCGGACCCGCGGTGGCGGGACTCCTGGTCGGCTTCGCCTCGCCCGGCGGGGTCTTCGCCGCCCATGCCACCACCTACGCGATCAGCGCCCTGTGCCTGCTGCTGCTCCGGCTGCCGCCGCCCGCGCCGGGGAGCCGGGCGGTCTCCGGCCGGGGGAGCAAGGCCTTCCGCGCCGACCTGGTCCAGGGATGGCGGGAGTTCCGTGCGCGGCGGTGGCTGTGGAGCGTCATAGCCGTCTGGTGCGTCTACATGATCGCGGTCTGGGGTCCGACCGTCCCGCTGGTCGCCACCGAGGTGGTGCAGCAGCACGGCCCGCGCGCCTACGGGCTGGTCAACTCCGCCCTGGGCGCGGGGACCGTCGTGGGCGGCCTGCTCGCCCTGCGGCTGCGGCCGCTGCGCATGCTCCGGGCCGGTGCGGTCGCCCTCGTCGGCTTCGCCGCCTTCCCGGCGAGCGTCGGTGCCGGGCTCGGCGTACCCGCCATGGCGGCCGGAGCAGCCGTCGCCGGGGCCGGCCTGTCCTTCTGGGGCGTGATGTGGGCGACCAGCGTGCAGACCCAGGTCCCGCCGGACGTCCTCAACCGCATCCACGCCTACGACGTGGCGGGCTCGCTCGCGATGATGCCCGTCGGCCAGGCCCTGGCCGGTCCGGCCGCCTCCGTCCTCGGCGCCGACCACGTGCTGCTCGTCGCCGGTGCGACGAGCTTCGCCGTGTGCGCGGCCCTGCTCCTGATCCCGGCGGTGCGCGGGCTGGCGCGCGTGGAAGCGGCCTCGCCGGGACCGAGCGGCACCCCGGCCCCGACCCTGCTCCCGACCGAGGCCGAGCCGCCCCGCCCGCAGAAGTGCTGACGCACCCCGGGCGCGCGCCGGAAAAGCGATGCGCGACCACCGGCCCGAGTGCGGTATGGTTTTCCTGCGCGTTCGACCGGGGGAAACCCCAGGTCAGACGGGCAACGGGACGTGGCGCAGCTTGGTAGCGCACTTGACTGGGGGTCAAGGGGTCGCAGGTTCAAATCCTGTCGTCCCGACTGGAGACGGTCGTTGGTCGAGGGGCGGTTTCGGAGAGATCCGAAACCGCCCCTCGATTGTTCTCCCTGCGGCGTGCCTGGACGCTCGGGCGAGATGCCCGATATATCACTGTCGGGTGTCCGTGCTCATCCTCTGCCACTTCGGGCTCGCGCTGTTCGCCGCGCCGTTGGTGAGATGGTGCGGAACCCGAGCCTTCCTCGTGCTGGCCCTGCCGCCCGCCGCGGCGACCGCCTGGGCCGCCACCCGGTGGAGCACGACGGCCGCGGGCGGCGCCGACACCGTCGAGTGGCGCTGGCTGCCGTCCTACCACGTGGACTGGGCGCTCAGACTGGACGCCCTCGCCGAACTCATGGTGCTGCTCGCCGCGGGCGTGGGCACCCTCGTCCTGGTCTACTGCGCCTCCTACTTCGACGACCGCTCGCGGCAGCTGGGCAGGTTCGCCGGGAACCTCCTCGCCTTCGCCGGGGCGATGCTCGGCCTGGTCCTCGCCGACGACCTGGTCCTGCTCTACATCTTCTGGGAACTGACCACCGTCTTCTCCTACCTGCTGATCGGCCAGACCAGCGACCACAAGCGGAACCGGCGCAGCGCCCTGCAGGCCCTGACGGTCACCGCCCTCGGCGGACTGACCATGCTCGTCGGCTTCCTGCTCCTCGGGCACGAGGCCGGCACCTACCGCGTCTCGGCGATCCTGGCCGACCCGCCGTCCCCGTCGGCGGCGCTGTCCACGGCGATCGTGCTGATCCTCGTCGGCGCCCTGTCCAAGTCCGCGATCTGGCCCTTCAGCCTCTGGCTGCCCAACGCCATGGCCGCCCCCACCCCCGTCAGCGCCTATCTGCACGCCGCCGCGATGGTCAAGGCGGGCGTCTACCTCGTCGCCCGGCTCGCCCCCGCCTTCGCCGACATCACGCCCTGGCGCCCGCTGCTGCTCGTCCTCGGCTCGGCGACGATGCTGCTGGGCGGCTGGCGGGCGCTCCGGCTGCACGACCTGAAACTCGTCCTCGCCTACGGCACCGTCAGCCAGCTCGGCTTCCTCACCGTCCTGACCGGCGCGGGCCGCCACGACACCGGCCTCGCCGCCACCGCCATGATCCTGGGGCACGCCCTGTTCAAGGCGCCGCTCTTCCTGGTCACCGGCATCGTCGACCACGCCACCGGCACCCGCGACCTGCGCAAGCTCTCCGGACTCGGACGCCGGCTGCCCGCCGTGTGCGCCGTCGCCGTGATCGCCGGAGCGTCCATGGCCGCGGTGCCGCCGCTGCTCGGCTTCAGTGCCAAGGAGGCCGCCTTCCAGGCGCTCCTGGACGGGAGCACCGGTGACCGCTGGGCGCTCGCCTCGGCCGTCGTCGGCTCCGCCCTGACCACCGCCTACACCCTGCGCTACCTGTGGGGCGCCTTCGCCCGCAAACCCGGCCTGCCCGACACCGACGCACACCGTGTCCCGGCGGCCTTCCTGGCCCCGCCCGCGGTGCTCGCCCTGGCCTGCCTCGTCCTCGGCCCCGGGGTGTCCTGGCTCCAGGGCCTCCTCGGCACCTACGCCGGGCAGTTCCCGGCGCCCGCGCACCCGTCCCACCTGGCGCTGTGGCACGGCGCGGGCCCCGCACTCGGCCTGTCCGTCGCGGCCTGGGCGGGCGGGGTCCTGCTGTTCCTCGCTGCGGGACCCGTCCAGCGGGTGGGCCGGGCGGTCGCCTGGCGCTCCGCGGACCTCGTCTTCGGACGGATGCTGCTCGCCCTGGAGCGCACCGCCCTGCAGTGCACCGGACTCGTGCAGCGCGGCTCGCTGTCGGTGTACCTGGTGACGACCATGAGCGTGGTCCTCGCCGGGCAGATCGCCGTGCTGGTCGCGGACGAACCCTGGACCGCGGTGCCCGCACCGCGCCTGTGGGACCACCCGGCCCAGGCCGCCGTCGCCCTGCTGACCTGCGCGGCGGCCCTGCTGTGCCTGGGCGTGCGGCGCCGGATGAAGGCGGTCGTCTTCGCCGGCCTCACCGGATACGGCACCGCGCTGCTCTTCGTCGCGCAGGGCGCGCCCGACCTCGCGCTCACCCAGTTCTGCGTGGAGACCGTCTCGATGATCGTCTTCGTGCTGGTGCTGCGCCGGATGCCGGTGCGCTTCGAGGAGAACTTCAGCCGGTGGCGGCGCCTGCTGCGGATGCCGGTGGCCCTCGCGGGCGGTGCCGCCGTCGCCGTCGTCGTCTGGATCATGGCGGGGCACCGCCGGGCCGACAGCGCCGGTGCGGCGATGGTCGAGGAGACCGCGCACCACGGGCTGAAGGACGTCGTCGCGACGATCCTGGTCGACCTGCGCGCCTGGGACACCATGGGCGAGTCCGCGGTGCTCGCCGCCGCCGCGATCGGCGTCACCAGCCTCATCTACCTGCACCGCCGCGCCGACGGCGCCGAGCAGCCCGTACTGCCGCTGCCCGGGGACCACCCGCACGCCGGGCTGCGCACCGCCTGGCGAGCGAGCCGGTACGAATCGGCGGGTCTGCCCAGCGGCGACGAGGGGGCACCCGAGCGGACCTGGCTCGCCGCCAGCGCCACCCTCGCCCCCGAGCGCCGCTCCCTCGTCCTGGAGGTGGTCGCCCGCCTCATCTTCCACCCCGTCCTCGTCCTCTCCGTCTACCTGCTGCTGTGCGCGGAGAACCTGCCGGGCGGCGGCTTCGTCGCCGGGCTGACCGCGGGCGTCGCCTTCATCGCCCGCTACCTCGCCGGCGGCCGTCACGAACTCGCCGACGCCGTGCCCTTCAAACCGGGCGTGTTCACCGGCCTCGGCCTGTTCCTGTCCACCGGGGTCGCGCTCGGCGGCCTCGGCGAGGGCACCGTGCTGCACGGCTGGACCTGGCACGGCCACCTGCCCGTGTGGGGCGACGCCCACCTGTCCACCGCCGTCCTCTTCGACTGCGGGGTCTACCTGCTCGTGCTCGGCGTGGTCCTGGACATCGTGCGGGCCCTCGGCGCCCGGATCGACCGCCAGATCGAGCGGGCCGCCCCGCGCCCGGAGGCGGGCCGCGCATGACCGTGAGCCTGTCCCTGCTGGTGGCGGCCGCCGTCCTCAACGCCGTCGGCGCCAGCCTGCTGCTGACCCGGTCGCTGACCCGGATCCTGCTCGGCGCCGTCGTCCTCGGCAACGGCGTCAACCTCCTGGTGCTCGCCTCCACCGGCAGCGCGGGCGACGCACCGCTGCTCTACCCGCACATCATCCGCAACCGGGTCACCGACCCGCTGCCCCAGGCCATCGCCCTGACCGCGATCGTCATCACCCTCGCCACCACCGCCTTCCTGCTCGCCATGGCCTACCGCAGCCACCAGGTCACCGGCTCCGACGAGATCAGCGACGACACCGAGGACCGGCTCGTCGCCCTGCGCGCCGAGTTCCTCGACCGGCGCGGCGAACTCCGCGACCGCTACCGCGAGGCCCGCGCCGAGGACGGCGGCGCCGACGCCGAGCAGCGCGCCCGCTACCGCGCCGCCCGCAAACGGCTGCGCAGGCGGGTCCGCGAGGAGCGCGCCTATCAGGCCCGCGCCAACGACGTCTCCGGGAACCTCTGGAACGACATCCTCGGCGCCGACCCAGAGGACTACCGGGAGGGCCGCGAGCTGGGCTCCACCGACGCGGCCGGCCGCCCCGGACCCGCCCCGGCCCGCGTCGCGGGGCCCTCCAACGACCCCGAGGAGACCGGCCGCGAACCCGACTCGCTCCCCGGCGAGGACTCCTGCCACCCGCCGCCCGACCAGCCCGACGACCCCGACGGCGCCGGCACGGAAGGAACCAGGTGAACGCGCTCGTCCCGCTCCCCGTCCTGCTGCCCCTGTGCGTCACGGGCCTGAAACTGGCCATCGGACCCCGGCTGCACCGGTTCCAGCGCTTCATCAGCCTCGCCGTGCTCGGCGCGGTCCTGGTGCTCTCCGTGATGCTCATGGTCGCCGCCGACCGCCACGGCCCGCTCAGCGTCCACCTCGGCGACTTCGCTCCGCCGGTCGGCATCACCCTGGTCGCCGACCGGCTGTCCGGCCTGATGCTCACCGTCTCCAGCGCCGTCACCCTGCTCGTCCTCGTGTACTCGCTGGGCCAGGGCATGGCCGACCGCGACGACCAGGCGCCGGTCGGTGTCTTCCACCCCGCCTACCTCATCCTCGTCGCGGGCGTCTCCTGCACCTTCCTCGCCGGAGACCTCGTCAACCTCTACGTCGGCTTCGAGATCATGCTCGTCGCGAGCTTCGTGCTGCTCACCATCGGCGGCACCGCGACCCGTGTCCGGGCCGGGTCGACGTACGTGATCATCTCGCTGTTCTCCTCCGTGCTCTTCCTGGTCGCCATCGCCATGACCTACGCGGTCGCGGGCACCGTGAACTTCGCCCAGCTCGCCGGGCGGCTTCAGGAGGTGCCGCTCGGGGCGCGCACCCTGCTGGAGGCGATGCTGCTGACGGTCTTCGCGATCAAGGCGGCGGTGTTCCCGCTCGCCGCCTGGCTGCCCGACTCCTACCCGACCGCGCCCGCACCGGTCACCGCGGTCTTCGCCGGGCTGCTGACCAAGGTCGGCGTGTACTCGATGCTGCGCACCCAGACCCTGCTCTTCCCCGGCCACCGCCTCGGCGACCTGCTGATGCTCGCCGCACTCGCCTCCATGGCCGTCGGCATCCTCGGCGCCGTCGCCCAGACCGACCTGAAACGGGTGCTGTCCTTCACCCTCATCAGCCACATCGGCTACATGGTCTTCGGTATCGCGCTCGCCGGGCGCGGCTCGATCGCCGGGGCGATCGTGTACGTCGCCCACCACATCACCGTGCAGACCACCCTGTTCCTCGTCGCCGGGCTCATCGAGCGGCGCGACGGCACCACGGAACTCACCCGCCTCGGCGGCCTGGCGAAGGCGGCGCCGGTGCTCGCCGTGCTGTTCTTCGTGCCCGCCATGAACCTCGCGGGCATCCCGCCGCTGTCCGGCTTCATCGGCAAGCTCGGCCTGATGCGGGCGGGCGTCGCCGACGGCGGCGGCTGGGCCTTGGCACTCGTCGCCGGGTCCGCCGCCACCAGTCTGCTCACCCTCTACGTCATGGCGAAGGTCTGGAACCTCGCGTTCTGGCGCGACGCGCCGCCCGGCGCCGAGGAGGAGGGCGTGGTGCTGGAGTCCGCCGAGGACGACGAGCCGGACGACGAACCGGACGACGAGGAACGGCCGACCGGTTCGGGCAGCGGGCTGCCGGTGCCCGCGGGCGCCGTGGTCGCCGCGGGCTTCCTGGGGCAGTCCATCACCACCAGCAAACGGCTGCCCTGGCCGATGCTCGTGGCCACGGGCGCCGCCGTCGCCCTCGGCCTGTCGTACACCGTGCTCGGCGGGCCCCTCACCACCTTCACCCAGGCCGCCGCCACCGAACTCCTCGCCCGCACCCCCTACATCGAGGCGGTGCTCGGCCGGTGAGCAACCTCTTCCGCGACCGTTCCCCCTACAGCTGGTCCTTCCGCGTCGGCCGCGGGCGACGCGTGCTCGACCTGCCGCTCGTCGGCTGGCTCACCGTCATCTGGATCCTGCTGTGGGGCACCCCGTCCTGGGCCAACCTCGTCAACGGCGTCCTCGTCGCGGTCTGCTTGTGCCTGGCCTTCCCGCTGCCCGCCGTGGACCTCGGCCTCCGGCTGCGTCCGCTGGGCATCCTGCGTCTGGCGGCCTACCTGCTGTACGACATGTTCTCCTCCAGCGTCGAGGTCACCCGGCAGATCTTCGCCAAGGGCCCCTACCAGGCGGCGGTCGTGGCCGTCCCGCTGCGGGTGCGCAGCGACCTCATGCTCACGGCCACCGCCGTCGCCGTCTCCAACGTCCCCGGCGGCTCCGTGATCGAGGTGCGCAGGTCGACGGCCACCCTCTTCCTGCACGTCCTCGACGCGGCCAACCCCGGCGAGATCGAGGGCGCCCAGCGGCAGGTGTGGCGCATGGAGGAACTCGTCGCCCGCGCCTTCGGCACCGCCGAGGACATCGCCGACGCCGCCCGCCCCGTACCGGAAGGTGACCCCTCGCCGTGACCACCCTGCACGCCGTCGAAGACGCGCTGCTCGTCGCCGCGCTCGCGATGATCCTCGTCGCCGGCGCACTGCTGCTGTACCGCATCTGGTACGGCCCCTCGATGCTGGACCGCGCCGTCGCCCTGGACGTGGCCGCGGCGCTCATCATCGCCGGCATCGGCGTCAAGGCCGCCCACGACCGCGACTCCTTCTACTTCCCCGTGATGCTGGTGCTCGCCTTCCTCGGATTCACCGGCTCGGTGGGCATCGCCCGCTTCATCGCCGTACGCGACCGGCCCTCCGTGCGGGCGGACGGCCGGCAGGACCACCGGTGAACGCCTGGGCCCGGGCCGCCGACCTGGCCGGAACCGTCCTGCTGTTCCTCGGCTGCCTGCAGTGCCTCCTCGGCGTGATCGGGATGCTCCGCTTCCCCGACGTGCTCTCCCGCAGCCACGCCGCCACCAAGCCGCAGACCCTCGGGATGCTCCTCGTCCTGGCCGGGGTGGCGCTGAGGCTGCGCCACGGCACCGACGTGGGCACCCTCGCGCTGATCGCCTTCTTCCAGTTCCTCACCAGCCCGGTCGCCTCCCACCTGGTGGCCCGCTCCGCCTACCGCACCGGGCAGACGGGGTCCCGGGGCCTGCTCAGGGACGACCTGGACCCGCAGCTCAGCGACGGGCAACGGCCGCAGGAGTGACCCCGGGGACCGGGAGTGTCAGTCCACGCAGCCCACGTGCGCCAGTGCCTGCTTCAGCAGCACCCCGTGGCCGCCCGGCATCTCGCTGCGCACCGCCTCGGACAGCGCCTCGCGCGGATCGAACCAGACCAGGTCGAGGGCGTCCTGGCGCGGTCGGCAGTCACCGGTCACCGGCACCACGTAGGCGAGCGAGACCGCGTGCTGCCGGGGGTCGTGGTACGGCGTGACACCGTGCGTCGGGAAGTACTCGGCCACCGTGAACGGCTGGAGCGAGGACGGCACCCGGGGCAGCGCCACCGGGCCGAGATCCTTCTCCAGGTGGCGCAGCAGGGCGTCCCGCACCCGCTCGTGGTGCAGCACCCGGCCGGAGACCAGCGTCCGGCTGACCGTCCCGTCGGGCCCGATGCGCAGGAGCAGGCCGACGCTGGTGACTTCGCCGCTGTCGTCCACCCGCACGGGCACGGCCTCGACGTACAGGATCGGCATACGGGCGCGCGCCATTTCGAGTTCGTCGCTCGTCAGCCAGCCCGGCGTGGTTTCGGTCATGTCAGACATCGCTTGATCATACTTTCAGCCGTTCGTGCTTCCTGGGCGGCGCTCCGGGACTGTGACCCGTCCCACGCCGCTCAGCCGTCGTCCGCCGGACCGCCGGGCAGCCGGTAGACCCGCCGGGCATTGTCCCGTCCCGCCCAGCGGGCCAGGCGCAGCGCGTCCGGCAGGGACAGCTCGTCGGCGTCCAGCCGCTCCTGCAGCAGTCCGGTCAGTCCCCGCCGGAAGGCCAGCGCCCCCAGGTAGTGGAACTCGGCCGGCCCATAGGCGTCGGAGCTGTACAGCAGCTTGCGGAACGGGGTGATCTCCAGTGCCTCGGCGAGGATCGAGCCCGCCCGCGCGGGGCCGACGTGGTGCAGGGTGAGCCCCACGTCGAGGTACACCCGCTCGAAGACCGCGGACAGATAGGCCGCCTGGCGCTGGTAGGGCCAGCAGTGCAGCAGCAGGACCGGGATGGTGCCGGCGGTCAGGTGCAGCCAGTCGGTCAGCAGGGTGGGGTCCACCCGGTGCAGGCGGATGTCGCTGTCGCCGAACCCCGTGTGCAGTTGCAGCGGCCGGCCGAGGTCCACGGCGGTCCAGAGCAGGTGCCTCGTCAGCACCGGATCGTCGAGCCGGCCGCCGCCGCGCGCGAGCCAGCGCCGGGCGGCCTCGGTGACCTCGCCGGGCGCGGGACGGGCCGGATCCAGGTCGAAGCCGGTGCGGTAGGCCGCCACCGACTTGACGCCCACCACGCCGGGCTGCCGCACCGCCTCCCACGCGGCGGCGCGGAACGTCCGCGCGTAGGCGTCCGGTTCGACCCCGGCCGCCGCCACCGCCTCCGCGACCCCCTCCAGCCGGACCACCTCGTACGCCCTCGCGCCTGCCGCCCGGGCCAGCTCGGCCGGAGCGGTCACGCGGTGCGGGGCGTACCCGGTGTCCACACAGAACAAGCCGGTCCGCGCGGCCCGCAGAAACCGCCGGTTGACCTCGGCGGCGCCCAGTTCCGACCGACGGGCCAGGTACACGTCGGCGGGGGAGTGGCGCGGCAGACCCAGCAGGGGCGCGCAGTGGCGGCGCACGGCCAGGCCGACGGGGCTGTCGAAGGGGGAGACGCCGGGCCACGCCTCACCCTCGGTGAGCAGGGACTCGAAGCCCGCGCGGTCCAGGTCGTCGGTGACGGCGCCGTGGCAGTGGTGGTCCACCAGCTCCAGCGCGGCGAGCCGCTCGTGCACGGGCCCGGCGGCCATCTCAGTACGCCCAGCGGTAGGCCGCCGCCACGCCGTCGTCGTCCAGCCCCTCGACGGACCGGGCCTCGCCGAGCCGTACGGCGATCACCGCGTCCGCCAGCACCGGACCCAGCGCCTCGCGCAGTACGCCGTCGGCGCGGAAGGCCTCCACCGACTCGGCGAGCGTGACCGGCAGCCGCCGCACGCCCCGGGCCGCCGCCTCGGTGGGGTCCAGCCGGGCCGGGTCGCCGGTGGTCTCCTCGGGCAGCGGTGCCGACGAGGAGAGCCCGTCGAGGCCGGCGGCGATCGCCGAGGCGAGGGCGAGATAGGGGTTGGCGGCGAGGTCGACCGGCTTGACCTCCAGGTTCGCCGCGCGGTCGCGGATCCCGGCGGTGCCGGTGACGATCCGCAGCGCGGCCTCGCGGGTCTCCCGGCCCCAGGCGGTGAACACCCCGGCCCACTGCGAGGGGCGCAGCCGCAGATGACTGGCCGGGCTCGGCGCGGTCATCGCCGTGAGCGCCGGGAGCCGGCCGAGGATCCCGGCCACGAAGGACTCGGCCTCGGCGGTCATGCCGTACCGGCCCGTGCCGCCCGCGTGCAGGTTCGTCCCGCCGCGCCAGGCGGAGAGGTGGAGGTGCCCGCCGTTGCCGACGCCCCGTCCGAGGACCGCCGGGGCGAAGGAGACCCGCAGTCCGTGCCGCCGGGACACCGCCCGGATCGTCTGCCGCACCAGCACGCTGCGGTCGGCCGCCGCCACCGGGTCGAGCGCGCCCACCGAGATCTCGAACTGCCCCGGCGCGTACTCGGGGTGGAACTGCTCCACGTCCACGCCCTGCGCCGCGAGCGCCGCCAGCAGGTCCGCGGCGCAGTCGCTCAGCTCGATCTGCCGGGTGGCGCCGTACGCCGGTCCGGACACCGCCGGGACGAACGCGTCGTCGTCCGCGTCGCCCCGTCCCACCACCCACTCGATCTCGACGGCGGCCCGGAAGGTGATGCCGTGCCGTTCGGCGGCCCGGGCCACGGTGCGGCGCAGGACGGTGCGCCCGCACGCCGGATGCGGTGCGCCCTCCTGCGTGATCCGGTCGACCGGCGCCCACGCCCAGCCGGGCTGCGCCGCCAGTACGGTCAGCCGGTCGAGGTCGGGGTAGAGGCGCAGGTCGCCGTCGGGGGAGCCGAGGACGTCCGTGGTGACGATCGAGTCGTCGGCGAGGAAGGTGTCGAACACCGGCGACATGCCCACGCCCCAGGCCGCGGCCGCGGCGAGCCCGGCGGTGGGCACGGTCTTCACCCGGGCGATCCCCGCGGTGTCGACGTATGCCAGCACCACGCCGTGCACGCCCCGCCCGGCCAGTTCGCCGGTCAGCGCGGTGGCCCGCTCGACCTCACCGGGGCGCCCGCCGGGCACGGGGTCGCTGTCGCTCACGTCTCGGCTCCTTCGCGGGTGCGCCGTCCGTCGCGCACCATTGTGCCGCCCGGTGATCACCCTGTCCGGGTTTCGCCGGATGTGCGCACGACGCGGTGGAGCCCGGTCGGGGTCAGTCCAGGTCGGCGGGCTGAGGCGAGGGGGTGCCGCCGTCCAGGACGGTCTTGAGGCGCTCGGTGCCCTGGCGTACCGCCTGCTCGACGGCGTCGGTCTGCCCGCCGTCCAGGCCGCCGCCCATGACGGTGACGGCGGAGGTGTCGACGCGGACCGTGGCGATGTCCAGGGTGAGCGTGGCCGGGCCGCCGTCGGCGTCGCCCCGCACGGTCACCCGCAGCCCCGTACGGGCGTCGCCCACGTCGGGCACCGACGCCCCGGTCACCTGGACCGTGCGCTTGGTGCCCCCGGAGCCGGTGGCGGTGAACTCGTCGCAGGTGTCCGGCAGGGTCCGCAGCCACTTCATGCGGGCGTCCAGACCGGCGCGGTCGTACCCGGCGACCTGTTCGAGCAGGCGGGAGTCGCCCTGCTCGAAGCCGGTGAGGGCCGACGGCCCGGAGGGCTCGCCCAGCAGGTCGTCCCCGTAGAGGGCGTCCAGCAGGGCCTGGCAGTCCGTCGCGGCGGCCTTGGCGGTGAGGAAGCCGGCCACGTCGACCTTGCCGACGAGCAGCCGGTCGCGCCACTTGTCCGCGTCCTGGACCTGGTTCCAGCCGCCCTCCAGGTCGGCCTCGGTGAGCAGCGCGGCCTTGGCGCCGGACTCGGTGAGGGCGGCGGGGGAGGCGCTGGGGGAGCCCGTAGGGGAGTTCGTCGGCGAGCCGCTCGGGGTCTGCCGCGCCGCGTTCGGCCTGGCGACGCCGGCCTGTTCGGCGGCGGTGTCCGAGGCGCTCTCCGACCCGTCGCCGTCCGAGCAGGCCGCGGTGGTCAGCAGCGCGCCCGCCGCCAGGGCGGAGGCCAGGAGACGGACGGGGTGGGACGGACGACGACTCATCGCGGGATGCCTCCTGGGACGGGAAACGGTGTCCTCAGCGCATCACCGGGGCCCGGGGCGCACCAGCGCACGGGCCTGTTCGGGTGATCGGCGCGGCCGGGCGGCGGGAGTGGGCCCGTCCGCCGGGCCCGGCGCGCTCATCCGGCGCGGTCGAGGGTGTCCTCGGCCACCTCCTTGTCCACCGCCGCACGCACCAGCGCGGCCGCCAGGACGGCGGGTTCCGTCTTTCCGGCCAGGGAGAGGAGCCGGTCCGGGTCGCCGGGCAGCCCGAGCCGCTCGGCGCCCTGGAGTGCCTTGCGGTCCAGGCGGGGCCCCGCCTCCGGCCAGACCAGCTGGGCCTCCCGCAGGAAGATGTCCGCGCCGGTCGGTCCCATTCCGGGGAACTCCTGGAGCAGCCGCCGCATCTCGGGGACGTCGCCGTCCGCCTCGGCGCGGAGCCGGCGCAGGTCACCGGCCCAGCGCTCGGTCAGCAGTTCGGCGGCCTCGCCGAGCTGGGTGGCGGTGCGCTCGTCGTAGCGCCGGTAGCCGCCCCGGCCGAGCGCGTCCACCCGCTCCTGCCAGCCGGCGTCGGCCATGCGGCGCGGGTCGCGCAGTCCCGCCTCGCTCAGGGCGCGGGCGGCGGCGACCGCGATGGAGGCGCTGATGCGGGCGCTGAGCAGGTGCGCGAGGACCAGCAGCCGGTACAGCGGCTGCGGGGTGTCCTTCAGCCGGATGCCCGCCTCCTCGGCGTACGTCTGCCCGTGCGCGTCGACGAGTTCGCGCACGGTCCGCCGTTGGTCGCGGCCCACCGCTACGGCTTCAGCGGATCGTGACCGACCGTCATGAGCCGGTGCCTGAGCCGGGTGTCGTCGGACCGGGGCTCGTTCTCCAGGTCGGCCTGCGAGGTCACGGTGTCCACGACCTTGCGCATCGCCCGCAGGTCGTCCTCGGTCAGGTCGGTACGCCGCTTCTGCAGGATCGCGAGGACGTGCCGGCCCAGCGGCGGCCCGGCGTCGTCCGGCAGCGGCTCGGTCAGCTCACCGGAGTCGCGCACCCGGAGCCAGTCCGCGAGTTCCGCGGAGGTCATGTTCACCACGCGGTGGAAGTCCTCCCACAGCGCGCCGAGTTCGAGGGCGTCGGCCATGAGGTGTCCCTCATTTCGTCGTGCGTACGTGCGTGTCGCGCGGTCAGCCGGAGCAGCGCGACGCGCTCCGCCTCGTCGGTGCCGCCCCACACGCCCGACGTCTGCCCCGACTCCAGCGCGAACGTCAGGCACTCGGGGGTCACCGGGCATCTGGCGCAGACCCGCTTGGCGGCCGCCGTGTCCCGCAGGGCGGGTCCGGCGGTGCCCACCGGGAAGAACAGATCGGGGTCCTCATCCACGCAGGCGGCGGGGCGCAACCACTCCATGCGGGCGCGGGTGCCCATGGGACGCCGGGGGCAAACTCCGGACGGACGGCCTCGGCGGGCCTCGCGGGCGCAGGGCAGGGTCAGCGGGGCGCCGGACCGGGTCAGAGGGCGAGGACGCCGTCCAGGAAGCGCGTGACGTCCGCGAACACCTCCGCCCGGTTCGTCTCGTTGAAGACCTCGTGCCGGGCGCCCGGGTAGATCCGCTCGGTCAGGTCGCCGCCGCTCAGCTGCTCGACGCCGACGCGGCTGCCGGGCAGCGGCACCAGCCGGTCGTCGTCCCCGTGCACCCACAGCAGCGGCAGCCGGCCGACGTCGCCGCCCTCGGCCACGGTCTCCAGCGTCCGCACGAACGCCTGAAGCGTCGGCCGCCTCATCGGCCCGTGCCACACCAGCGGGTCCGCCGCGTACGCCGCTCCCACCGCCGGGTCGCGGGAGAGCGAGGCCGGGCTGATGGGGGTGTCGGGGATCTCCTCCAGGGCGAGCAGCCGGCGCGGCAGCTCCCAGTCGCCGATGACGGGCCCCGACAGCACCAGGGCCGTCAGCTCGCCGGGGTGGCGCTGGGCGTACCGTGCGGCGATGAGACCGCCCATGGAGTGTCCGACCATGACGACCGGCAGGCCGGGGTGGGCGGCCCGGGCGAGTTCGGCCACGGCGTGCACGTCGGTGACCACGTCCTCGAAGTCCTCGATCACCACCCGCTCGCCGTCCGAGCGCCCGTGCCCGGTGTGGTCCGGCGCGTGGACGGCCGCGCCGTGGCCGGTCAGGACGTCCGCCACCTCCCGGTAGCGCCCGGTGTGCTCGCCGTACCCGTGGACCAGCAGTGCGACGTAGCGGGGGCGCCCGGCGAGCCACGCGCGGACGGCGATCCGCCCCCGCGTCCCGGTCAGCGTGTGCTCGCGGGCCTCGGCCATGTCTCCTCCGGCTGTGTCGACGGTTCTCCGGAGGATCTTCCCAGGACGCCGTCCGGCGGTCTATAGTCCAAAACTAGCAGTGCTAATTAAGGCTGGTGCTCATCAAGATTCGTGGTGGTCGACGCGGCGGCGGTGCGCCGTCCGGTGACCGCGCGACGACGGTCAGGAGTCCCTCGTGCGTCCCGTCCACTTCGCGGCCGCCCGCCGCACCCCGATCGGCAAGCTGCGCGGCGCGCTGTCCGCCGTACGGCCCGACGACCTCGCCGCCGCGGTGATCCGGGGCCTGGTCGCCGACGTGCCCGCGCTGGACCCGGCCCGGATCGACGACGTGTACTGGGGCGCCGCCAACCAGGCGGGCGAGGACAACCGCAACGTCGCCCGGATGGCCGCCCTGCTCGCGGGCCTGCCGGAGACCGTGCCCGGCGCCACCGTCAACCGGCTGTGCGCCTCCGGTCTCGAAGCCGTCACCACCGCCGCCCGCACCATCGCCGCGGGCGAGGCCGACATCGTGCTCGCGGGCGGTTCCGAGTCCATGAGCCGCGCCCCCTTCGTGCTGCCCCGCCCCGACGAGGCGCTGCCGCACCGCATCGAGACCGCCGACACCCGGCTCGGCTGGCGCCTGGTCAACCCGGCGATGAAGGACCTGCACGGACTGCTCGCCATGGGGGAGACGGCCGAGGAGGTCGCCGAGCGGTACGGCGTCCCGCGCGAGCGTCAGGACGCGTTCGCCCTGCGCAGCCACCGCCTCGCCGCCGAGGCCCGGAAGAACGGTCACTTCGACGACGAGATCCTCCCCGTCGAGCGCCCGGACGGCGTGGTCGTCGACACCGACGAGTGCGTCCGCGAGGACACCTCCCTGGAGAAACTGGGCCGCCTCAAGCCGGTCTTCCGCCCCGGCGGCACGGTCACCGCGGGCAACGCCTCCCCGATGAACGACGGCGCCGCCGGCCTCCTCCTGGTCAGCGAGGAGGCGCTGAACGGCCTCGGCCTGGAGTCGCTGGGCCGCTACGTCGCGGGCGGCTCGGCCGGTGTCCACCCCGACGTCATGGGCATCGGCCCGGTCCCGGCCACCCGCAAGGTGCTCGCCCGGGCCGGCTGGAGCGTCGGCGACCTCGCGGAGGCCGAGTTCAACGAGGCGTTCGCCGCCCAGGCCCTCGCCTGCGTCGACCGGCTCGGCATCGACCCCGACCTGGTCAACCCCACCGGCGGCGCCATCGCGCTGGGCCACCCGCTCGGCTGCTCCGGCGCCCGCATCCTCACCACCCTGCTCCACCGCATGCGCCGCACGGGGGCCGGCCGCGGGCTGGCCACGATGTGCGTGGGCGTGGGGCAGGGCAGCGCGGTCCTCGTCGAACGCCACTAGGCCCGCGCCGGACGAAGCCACCCCCTCTGCAGAGCCGCAGCAAGGAAACGGAGCAACACCCCATGGCAACCCTCTCCGTCGCCGCCATCCTGGCCGAGAACGCCCGGCGCCGTCCCGACAAGGAGGCGCTCGTCGAGGGCGACCTGCGGCTGACCTTCGCCGAGGTGTGGCGGCGGGCCCGCGCCCGGGCCGGTGCCCTGGCCGGCCTGGGCGTCCGGCCCGGGGACCGGGTGGCGCTGATGGCACCGAACACCGCCGACTTCCCCGTCGCGTACTACGCCGCCGCCGCGGCCGGAGCCGTCGTGGTGCCGGTGCACCTGCTGCTGTCGGCGGCCGAGGTCGAGCACGTCCTGCGCGACAGCGGTGCCACCCTGCTGCTGTGCCATCCGGCGCAGGCCGGGACCGGAGCGGCCGCCGCGCGGGAGACGGGCGTACGGATGATCACGCTCGGCGAGGAGTTCGACAAGCTCGCCGCGGACGCCGAGCCGCTGCCCTCCTACGTCACCCGCAACGCCGACGACCCGGCCGTCGTCTTCTACACCAGCGGCACGACCGGCGTCCCCAAGGGCGCCGTGCTCAGCCACTTCAACCTGGTGATGAACGCGACGGTCAACGCCTTCGACGCCAACGACATCCGGCCCGACGACGTGGCGCTCGGCGCGCTGCCCCTCTTCCACGCCTTCGGCCAGACGGTCTCCCTGAACTCCACCTGGCGGGCGGGCGCGACCCTCGTCCTGCTGCCGCGCTTCGACGCGGCGCGCGCGATCGAGCTGATGGTGAAGGAGGGCGTCAACACCTTCCACGGGGTGCCGACCATGTTCGTCGCCCTCGCCGCCGCGGCGGCCGGGGCCGGGGCCCTGCCGGAGCTGCGGGTGTGCATCTCCGGCGGCGCCTCGCTGCCGGTGGCCGTCCTCGAACGGTTCGAGGAGGCCTTCGGGGCGAAGATCTACGAGGGGTACGGGCTGTCGGAGACCTCTCCGGCGGCGGCCGTGAACCAGCCGGTGTTCGGCGCCAGGCCCGGCACCATCGGCCACCCGCTGTGGGGCGTCGACGTGGAGATCGCCCGCGCCGAGGTCGAGGGCGCGGTGGAACTGCTGCCGCCCGGCGAGCTGGGCGAGGTCGTCGTCCGCGGCCACAACGTCTTCTCCGGCTACCTCGGCCGCCCCGAGGCCACCGCGGAGGCGCTCGTCGACGGCTGGTTCCGCACCGGGGACCTGGGCACCAAGGACGAGGACGGCTTCCTCAGGATCGTCGACCGGAAGAAGGACGTCATCATCCGGGGCGGCTACAACGTCTATCCGCGGGAGGTCGAGGAGGTGCTGCTGCGCCACCCCGGCATCGCACAGGTCGCCGTCATCGGCCTGCCGGACGAACTGCACGGCGAGGAGGTCTGCGCCGTGGTCGTGCGCGCCCCCGGCACGACGGCCGACGCGGCTTTGGACGCCGGCGAGGTCACCGAGTGGTCCAAGCAGCACCTCGGGCGGCACAAGTACCCGCGCCGGGTCGAGTTCGCGGACGAGCTGCCGCTCGGGCCGAGCATGAAGGTGCTGAAGCGGGAGCTGCGCGTGCGGTACACCGAGCACTAAGGACCGATGGGCGAGACGGTGCTTACCGCGCCGGTGGGCTGCGCATAGCATCGGTCCCCGCAATGGACACCATGACGCTCTGGCACCTCACCGGCTGGGAATTCGCCGCCCTCGCCTTCGCGGCCCTGCTCGTCGGCTTCTCCAAGACCGCGGTGAGCGGGGCCAACACGGTCAGCCTCGCGATCTTCGCGGCGGTCCTGCCCGCCCGCGCCTCCACCGGCATCCTGCTGCCGGTCCTGATCGCCGGTGACATCCTGGCCGTCCTCACCTACCGGCGCCACGCGCACTGGCCCACCCTGTGGCGGCTGTTCCCGGCGGTCGGGGTGGGCGTGGTCGTCGGCACCGTGTTCCTGGTGTGGGCCGACGACGCGGTCGTGCGCACGTCGATCGGCGCGATCCTGCTCTTCATGGCCGGGGTGACGGTGTGGCGCCGGCGGCGGGCCGACGCCGCCGAGCAGCCGGACGAGGTCACCTCGCGCGCCGGCCGGGTGAAGGCCCGTTCGTACGGCGTCCTGGGCGGGTTCACCACGATGGTCGCCAACGCGGGCGGCCCGGTGATGTCGATGTACCTGCTCTCCGCGGGGTTCCGGAAACTCGGCTTCCTGGGCACGTCGGCGTTCTTCTTCCTGATCGTCAACGTCTCCAAGCTGCCCTTCAGCGCGGGGCTCGGCCTGATCGACGGCCGCTCGCTGCTGCTCGACGCGGCGCTGGTCGTGTTCGTGGTGCCCGGCGCGTTCCTCGGCAAATGGGCCGTGAACCGGATCAACCAACGCCTGTTCGAGCGTCTGGTGATCGCGGCGACGGTTGTGGGCGGTCTGCAGCTTTTGCTTGCCTGACCCGCTGTGGGAGACCGTTGCCGAGGTCCTCCACCAGCAGGCGCTTGGCGATGGCGTCGACGGCGGCGCGCAGCTCCGTGTCCGAGGGGCGCCCGACGTCCCGCTCCACCCGGTCCTCCAGCCAGGTCGCCCAGGCCCGGCCGATGACGAGGGCCTCGCGGGCACCCGCGTCGGTGTGGGAGAGCAGGGAGCCGTGCCGGGTCAGGAAACCCTCCTCCACCATCCGGTCGAAGACCGGCAGCAGCACCTCCGGCGGCAGTCGGCGGCGGGCGGCGATCAGGCCGAGGCTGGCGTGCCCGGCCAGCCGGGTGAACAGGTCCACCTGCATCACCGCCCAGGCGCCGGCGACGTCCAGCCGGGTGTCGCTGTCCGCGACGATCCGGCGCGCGGTGTCCAGCTCCGTACCGCCGATGATCTTCCCGACCGAAGCCTCCAGCGTCCGCCTGCTGCTGGCGTCGTGCGGTGAGGCGAAACCCTCGCCCATGTCCGTGGACCCCGCGCGGGCGCTGTCGCGCAGTTGGACCTGCTTGAGGAACAGGGCGACGACGAAGCCCAGGACCGCGACCGGCACCGTCCACAGGAACACGGTCTGGATGGTGTCGGCGTACGCGCCGACGATCGGCGCCGACGCCCGGGGCGGCAACCGGTGCACGCCCTCCGGACTGGTCGACGCCCTGGCGATCACCGACGGGTCGGCGGCCCCGGTGCGGGCCGCCGCCGTGACGCCGTCACGCAGGTTGGGGCCGAGCGCGTTGGCGTAGATCGTGCCGAACACGGCGGTGCCGAAGGAACTGCCCAGCGTGCGGAAGAAGGTGACGCCGGAGGTCGCGGTGCCGAGGTCGGCGTATGCGACGGTGTTCTGCACGGCGATGGTCAGCACCTGCATGGACAGGCCGATCCCCGTGCCGAGGACGAACATGTACAGCGATTCGAGCCCCGCGCCCGTGGCCGGACCCATCAGCGACATCAGGTACAGGCCGAGGCCCATCACCAGCGTGCCCGCGATCGGGAACAGCCGGTACCGCCCCGTCTTGCTGACCACGTTGCCGCTGAACACCGAGGCGATCAGCAGCCCCGCCACCATCGGCAGCGTCCGCACCCCGGAGACGGTGGCCGAGTCCCCGTCCACGTACTGCAGATACGTCGGCAGATACGTCAGCGCGCCCAGCATGGCGAAGCCGACGATGAAGCTGAGGATCGAGCAGACCGTGAACACCGGGTTGGAGAACAGCCGCATCGGCAGCATCGGTTCGGCCGCCCGGGTCTCCACCCGGCAGAACACGCCGAGCGCGATCAGCCCGCCCGCGAACAGGCCGATGATCACGGCCGAGCCCCACGCGTACTCGTTGCCGCCCCAGCTGGTCGCCAGGATCAGCGCGCTGGCGCCGACCGCGACCAGCGCGATGCCCAGGTAGTCGATGACGGGACGGGCCGCCGACTTCACCACCGGGATGGTGCGGGCGGCGGCGATCACGACGACGACCGCGATGGGCACGTTGACGTAGAAGGCCCAGCGCCAGGACAGGTGGTCGGTGAACAGCCCGCCCAGCAGCGGCCCGATGACGGTCGCGACCCCGAACACCGCGCCGATCGCGCCCTGGTACTTGCCCCGCTCCCGCAGCGGGATGACGTCCGCGATCAGCGCCATCGACGTCACCATCAGGCCGCCCGCGCCGACGCCCTGCACCGCCCGCCAGAGGATCAGCAGCGGCATGTTGGTCGCGAGCCCGCACAGGAACGAGCCGGTGATGAACACGACCGCGGACACCTGGAAGACCACCTTGCGGCCGAACAGGTCACCGAACTTGCCGACCAGCACCGTCGCGACGGTCTCCGCCAGCAGGTACGAGGTCACCACCCACGACATGTGCTCGGCACCGCCCAGGTCCGACACGATCGTGGGCAGCGCGGTGCCCACGATCGTCTGGTCCAGGGCCGCGAGGAGCATGCCGAGCATGATCGTGACGAAGACGACGTTGCGGCGCCGCCGGTCCAGCACGGGCGGCTCGGCGGCGGCGGTCCGCGGCGATTCCTCGGCGACTGTCACACGGTCACGATCACACCGGTGCACCGGCCACGCATGCGGGGACGGTCCGCCCGGGTGTGCCCGGGGACCCGGTCGGGACCGGCCCGGTCAGCGGTCGCCGGGGTTGCGCCGCAGCAGGTACGTGTCCATGATCCAGCCCTTGCGCTCCCGCGCCTCGGCGCGCAGCCGCTCGATGCGGGGCGCGGCCTCGGCGATCGGGCCGGAGTCGAGGATCTCGTCCGGGGTGCCCAGGTAGGCGCCCCAGTAGATGTCGATGTCCTGGTCCGCGTACTGCCGGAAGGTCTGGTGGGCGTCGAGCATCACGACGACGTCGTCCGCGTCCTCGGGGAAGCCCTCGGCGAGCCGCCGCCCCGTGGTGATCTGCACCGGGCGCGCCACCCGGTTCAGCCCGGTCCGGTGCCGGGCGACCAGCGAGGAGACGCTGCTGATGCCGGGCACCACGTCGTACTCGAACGCCACCGAGCCGCGCTCCAGGATCTCCTCCAGGATGCCCAGCGTGCTGTCGTAGAGCGCCGGATCGCCCCACACCAGGAACGCGCCGCTCTCGTCCTCGCCCAGCTCCTCGGCGATCAGCCGCTCGTAGATGCCCGCGCGGGCACTGCGCCAGTCCCCGACCGCGGGCGAGTACGCCGCCCCGCCCGCGCCGCGGTCCCGCTCGGGGTCGCGCGCCTCGACGACCCGGTACGTCCCCTCCGGTACGTGCGTCTCCAGCATGTCCCGGCGCAGCCGCACCAGGTCGGCCTTCGCCTCGCCCTTGTCCAGGACGAAGAACACGTCCGTGCTCCGCAGCGCCGCGACTGCCTGGAGCGTCAGCTGGTCGGGGTCGCCCGCGCCGATTCCGATCACATGAATGGTCCGCACGCCACGAGTCTGCCGTACGCCACCGGCAACGCCCCGGCCGGGCTGCCCCGGCGCGGGTTCAGCCCCGCAGCCGGGGTGCCCGCGCCGCCGCGTCCACGGTCCCGCCGCCCTCCACCTCACCGGCCAGCTCCCGGGCCCAGCCGGCGACCGCCCCCAGATCCATCCCGTACGGCCGCTCCCGCCCGGCCGATGCCGCCCACCCGGTCACGGCGCCCGCCCCGCGCCGCAACAGCCTGGCCCCGCCGGTGACATTGCCGCGCGCCGAGTGCGTGAGGCCGACGGCCAGCTGCGCCATGCCCCGCCACAGCTCCCGCTCCTCCTCGGGCCCCGACTTCCAGGCGTCCTCGAAGACCTCGTGCGCGTGGAACGGCTTCCCGTCGTCCAGCAGCCGCTGCGCCTCGGCGACGGTTTCCTCCGGGGCCCGTACGACGCCCTCGGGCTGGCGGGCCACGCCGTCCGCGCCGTACGGCAGCGGGCGTCCGAGCCCGTCCCGCGGCCGGGCGTTGCGCGCCCGGCCCTCGTCGTCACGGTCCCGCCCCTCCACCGGGCGGTCGGAGGCGGTGCGGTCCACGGGGTTGTCGGCAGGGCTGTCCATGGGACCGATTGTCCCTCGCCGGCGCCCGCTTAGGCGTCGCCCGGTGTGTGGGGTAAAGTGCTGTCCGCGTGATCGCGCGGTACACCGCGCGTGAGCACACCGGGACGTGGCGCAGCTTGGTAGCGCACTTGACTGGGGGTCAAGGGGTCGCAGGTTCAAATCCTGTCGTCCCGACGGTGTGAAGGGCCTGCACGGACGTGAGTCCGGGCAGGCCCTTCTTCGTGCCGTCTCCTCGCGGTGGTCGGTCCCGCTTCCGTGCCCCCGCGGTGACGAGCAGGTCCGCCGTGTCCGGGTGCGGGCCCTTCGACGCCCAGTCCAGTGGGGTCCAGCCGGTGCCGTAGTCCTCCCGCAGGTTGGGGTCTGCCCCGTGGTCGAGGAGTGCGCGGACGGCCTCCGTGTGTCCCCAGCAGGCCGCGACGCACAGTGGTGTGCCCTCCGAGCCGGTCCCGCTCTCCGTGTCCGGCCGGGCTCCGGCCGCGAGCAGTACGCGGACGATGTCGGCGGCCCCGTGCACGGACGCCACGTACAGCGGGGTGCTCCCCGCCGGGTCCGCCGTCTCGGCGGGTGCTCCGGCGCGCAGCGCGGCCCGCACTCGCGACAGGTCGCCGACGAGCGCGGCGTCGACGAGACGCCGGGAGAGCTTCTTGTGCTTTCGCCTGTTCACGCGAGCCGAGACTACTGAGCGCTTGACTTGAAGCGCACTCCAAATTGAAGACTCCTCGGCGTACCCGGACGACCGGGAACGAATGGGGAGGAACACCATGAAGTACCGCATCATAGGCACCGATCCGGCGCACCGCCGTGAGGTGAGTGTGCTCGCGCTCGGCGCGATGCTGTTCGGCTCGCAGACCGACGAGCGGACCTCGTTCGCCGTCCTCGACCGCTATGTGGAGGCCGGCGGGAACTTCATCGACACCGCCGACAACTACGCTTTTTGGACCGACGGCGGCCAGGGCGGCCAGAGCGAGGAACTCCTCGGGCGCTGGCGGCGCAGCCGCGGGGTCGGCGACGAGGTCGTGATCGCCACCAAGCTCGGCGCCCGTCCGCTGGCACCCGGCACCCACTACACCGACAACCCGGAGGGCCTGTCGGCCAAGGTGATCCGCGAGGCCGCCGACCGCAGCCGGGAACGGCTCGGCGTGGAGAAGCTGGACCTGCTCTACGCGCACCTCGACGACTTCACCGTGGAGCAGCGCGAGACCGTCGAGGGGTTCGGCGCCCTGGTCGCGGAGGGCACGGTAGGACTGCTCGGCGTCAGCAACCAGGCGATGTGGCGCGTCGAGCGGGCCCGGGCCCTGGCCGCCGCGGCCGGACTGCCCGGCTACGAGGTGCTGCAGTACCAGCACAGCCATCTGCGGCCCCGCTTCGACGTGCCCGGCGAGTTCTCCCCGTACGGCAGCCTCGCCCACGCCGGCGCCGAACTCCTCGGCTACCTGCGGGCCGAGCCGGAGCTGACCCTGGTCGCCTACTCGCCGCTGCTGGCCGGTGCCTACGTCCGCGAGGACAAGCCGCTGCCCCCGGACTACGACCACCCCGGCACCCCGGCCCGGCTCGCCGTGCTCCGCGAGGTCGCCCGGGAGGCCGGGGCCACGGTCAACCAGGTCGTCCTCGCCTGGCAGATCGGCGCCGAACTGCCGATCGTGCCGCTGGCCGGGGCCTCGTCGGTGGCGCAGCTGGAGGAGAACCTGGCGGCCGTGGAGCTGGAACTGACGGCGGACCAGCGTGCCCGCCTGGACGCGGTCCACTGATGCCGGTCAGTTCCTGACCAGCAGCTGGAAGTCGAACGCGTACCGGGACGCGCGGTAGACGTGCGTCCCGTACTCGACCGGCCGTCCGGTGTCGTCGTACGCGATCCGCCGCATGGTGAGCAGCGCGGCGCCCTCCTGCTCGCCGAGGAGCCCGGCCTCCTCGCGGGAGGCGATGCGGGCGCCGACGGTCTGGCGGGCGCTGTGCAGGGTGATGCCACGGGAGCGCATCATCCGGTACAGACCGGTCGACTCCAGCCGGGCGTCGTCGAGTTCCAGCAGGCCCGCCGGGAGGTGGTTGCACAGCATCGCCACCGGCTGCCCGTGGGTGAGGCGCAGCCGCTCCAGGACGGCGACCTCGGTGCCCTCCGGGACGCCGAGGGCCGCCGCGACCTCGGCGGTGGCAGGGACGCGCTCGTTGCGCACCACCCGGGTGCCGGGGCCCTGCCCGGCCGCCTCCAGGTCGTCGTAGAGACTGCTCAGTTCCAGCGGGCGCTTGACCTGGCTGTGCACCACCTGGGTGCCGACCCCGCGCCGCCGTACCAGGAGCCCCTTGTCGACCAGCGACTGGATGGCCTGCCGGACGGTCGGCCGGGACAGGCCGAGGCGGACGGAGAGGTCGACCTCGTTGCCCAGCAGGTTCCCCGGCGCGAGCACGCCGTGCTCGATCGCCGCCTCCAGCTGCTGGGCCAGCTGGTAGTAGAGCGGCACCGGGCTGCCGCGGTCCAGGGCGAAGTCCAGGGTGCCGATCGCGGGGGCGGTCACGGCACGTGCGGGGTCGCCGGTCTTCGCCATGGACGTACCTCCCTTGCGTAGGGGACGGGCTGTCGGAGGAGCCGAGAGCGTCAGAGGTGGCGACGGCGATCGGCGACCGCGCGCTCGTAGGCCGCCCGCGCGTCCGTGGCGGCCTCGCGGGCCGACACCTCGGCCACCGGCACGTCCCACCATGCCTGAGCCGGGAGGGCGTCGGACGCGGGCGCCGTCTCGACGTACACACACGTCGGGCGGGTCGCCGCGCGGGCCGTCGACAGCGCCTCGCGCAGCTCCCGCACCGTCTTGGCGCGCAGCACGTCCATGCCGAGGCTGGCCGCGTTGGCCGCGAGGTCGACGGGGAGCGGGGCGCCGGTGAAGGAGCCGTCGGCGACGCGGTGGCGGTAGTCGGTGCCGAAGCGCTCGGCACCCACCGACTCGGACAGGCCGCCGATGGACGCGTAGCCGTGGTTCTGGACCAGGACCAGCTTCACCGGCAGGTTCTCCTGGACCGCCGTGACGATCTCCGTCGGGTTCATCAGGTACGTGCCGTCGCCGACCAGGGCCCACACGGGGACGTCGGGCGCGGCCTGCTGGACGCCGAGCGCGGCCGGGATCTCGTAGCCCATGCAGGAGTAGCCGTACTCCAGGTGGTACTGGCGCGGGGAGCGGGCCCGCCACAGCTTGTGCAGGTCGCCGGGGAGCGAACCGGCCGCGTTGATCACCACGTCCTCGTCGCCGACGACCGCGTCCAGCGCGCCCAGCACCTGCGTCTGGGTCGGCACCGCGCCGTCGTCGTCGGCGCGGAAGGCCGCCTCGACCGTCTCGTCCCAACGGGCCTTCCCCGTGCGGTACTCGCTCTCGTACGCCGCGTCCACCCGGTGCCCGGCCAGCGCCTCCGTCAGCGCGGCGAGTCCCGACCGGGCGTCGCACACCAGGGTGCCGGCGGCGAGCTTGTGGGCGTCGAAGGCGGTGATGTTGAGGTTCAGGAAGCGCACGCCGGGGTGCTGGAAGAGGGTGCCGGAGGCCGTGGTGAAGTCCGAGTAGCGGGTGCCGACGCCGATCACCAGGTCCGCGGTGCGGGCCAGGGCGTCGCTGACCGCGGTGCCGGTGTGGCCGATGCCGCCGAGGTCCGCCGGGTGGTCGTGGCGCAGCGCGCCCTTGCCGGCCTGGGTGGATGCGACCGGGATGCCGGTGGCGTCCACCAGCGCCTTCAGCGCCTGCTCGGCCTCGCTGTGGTGGACACCGCCGCCCGCGACGATCAGCGGGCGGGCGGCGGCGCGGACCGCCCGGACGGCCTCGGCCAGCTCCGCCGGGTCGGGCGCCGGGCGGCGCACCCGCCAGACACGGTCGGCGAAGAACTCCTCCGGCCAGTCGTACGCCTCCGCCTGCACGTCCTGCGGCAGCGCGAGGGTGACCGCGCCGGTCTCCGCCGGGTCGCTGAGCACGCGCATCGCCCGGAGCGCGGAGGCGAGGAGCGCCTCGGGGCGGGTGATCCGGTCGAAGTAGCGGGACACGGGCCGCAGGGCGTCGTTGACGGACACGTCGGCCTCGACCGGGTGCTCCAGCTGCTGGAGCAGCGGGTCGGCGGCGTGCGAGGCGAAGTAGTCGCCGGGCAGGAGCAGCACCGGCAGCCGGTTGATCGTGGCGAGGGCGGCGCCGGTGACCAGGTTGGTGGCGCCGGGGCCGATGGACGTCGTCACCGCCTGCGCGGACAGGCGGCCCAGTTGCCGGGCGTGGCCGACGGCCGCGTGCACCATGGCCTGTTCGTTGCGGCCCTGGTGGTACGGCATCGCCTCGCGGTACTCGACGAGCGCCTGGCCGAGGCCGGCCACGTTGCCGTGGCCGAAGATGCCCCAGGTGCCGGCGATCAGACGGTGCCGCACGCCGTCGCGTTCGGTGTACTGCGCGGCCAGGAAGCGCACCAGGGCCTGGGCGGTGGTCAGTCGGCGGGTGGCGGCGGCGCTCATGCGGACCTCTCCGGTGCGGTGTAGAGGGGGAGCCGGGGGTCGACCGGCTGCTCGGGCCAGGTGTCGCGGATCCACGCGTGGTCGGGGTGGTCGCAGATCAGCCAGGCGCGTTCGGGCTCCGGCCCGGCCATGACGTTGAGGTAGTACATGTGGTGGCCGGGGACCGCCATCGACGGCCCGTGCCAGCCGTCGGGGATCAGCACGACGTCCCCGTCGCGCACTTCGGCGAGCACGTCGGTTCCCTGTCCCTGTCCGGAGGGGGAGACGCGCTGGTAGCCGAGGCCCGGGGTGCCGTCGTGGTCCGCGAACTCGAAGTAGTAGATCTCCTCCAGCACCGACTCCTCGCCGGGCCGGTGCTCGTCGTGCTTGTGGGGCGGGAAGGAGGACCAGTTGCCGCCCGGCGTGAGCACCTCGACCGCGATCAGCCTGTCGCACTCGAACACCCCCGCCGCGCCGAAGTTGTTGACCTGCCGTGAACAGTTCCCGGTGCCCCGCAGCTCCACCGGCACCGAGGACGCCGGGACGTACCGGGCGGGCAGACGGCGGGTGCAGCGGGCGCCGGTCAGGGCGAACCGGCCGCCGCCGGTGGACGTCAGGGTCGTACGGGCGTCGCGCGGCACGTACGCGAAGTCGGTGACAGCGCTGAACACGTCGGCACGGCCGTCGAGTTCGAAGGTGTCATGGCCGAAGTCGTCGGCGGTCGCGACCGTGCAGCCGCCGCTCAGCGGCAGGACGATCCACTCGCTCCCGCCGCTGTCGAAGGTGTGGCCGGCGCCGGGGGCCAGGTCCACGACCCGCAGGCCGGAGTAGCCCCAGCCCGCGCTCTCGGGCGTCACGTCCACGGTGTACGGGCCGTCCGCCGGCTTGCCCACGGGAAGGTGATACGTCATCGTCCGCTCCTCCGCCTCTCCTCGGTCACACCCGGTCACAGCAGTCCGACGGCCGTGTCCACGGCCTGTTCCACGCTGCCCCCGGCCGGGTAGAGCAGCGAGCGGCCGACGACCATGCCCTGCACGGTGGGCAGCCGCAGGGCCTTGCGCCAGCGTTCGTAGGCCGCGGTCTGGTCCGCGGGGGAGCCTCCTATGTCGCCGCCGAGCAGCACCGCGGGCAGCGTGGAGGTCTCCAGGACCTCGGCCATGTCGTCCGGGTCGTGGGTGACGGGCAGTTTCAGCCAGGTGTAGGCGGAGGTGCCGCCGAGACCGGAGGCGATCGCGATGGAGCGGGTGACGGCCTCGGCCGACAGGTCGTTGCGCACCCGGCCCTCGATCCGGCGGGAGATGAACGGCTCCACGAACAGCGGCAGTTCGCGTGCCGCCATGGCGTCGACCGCCCGGGCGCTCGCCTCCAGCGTGGCCAGCGAGCCGGGGTCGTCGTAGTCGATGCGCAGCAGCAGCTTGCCCGCGTCGAAGCGCAGCCGGGCGATGTCCTCGGCGCGGTGGCCGGTGAAGCGGTCGTCCATCTCGAAGGCGGCGCCCGCGAGTCCGCCGCGGTTCATCGAACCCATGACGACCTTGTTCTCCAGCACCCCGAGCAGCAGCAGGTCCTCCAGCACGTCCGCGGTGGCGAGCACCCCGTCGACGCCGGGCCGGGACAGCGCGGTGCACAGGCGTTCCAGCAGGTCGGCCCGGTTGGCCATGGCGAGCCTGCGGTCGCCGACGCCGAGCGCGCCGCGCGCCGGATGGTCGGCGGCCACGATCATCAGGCGGCCGGAGTCGCCGATCAGCGGGCGGCGTACCCGGCGGGCCGCGGCCTCGGCGATCGCCTCCGGGTGCCGGGCTCGGACCGCGGTGAGGTCCGGGATGCTGGAGATGCTGGGGGACAAGACGAAGCTCCGTTCAGGGAGTGGCTCGCGCGAGGAGGTCGTCGACCTCCGCCTCGGTGGGCATCGCGGAGGAACAGGCGAGACGGGAGGCGACCAGGGCGCCGGCCGCGTTGGCGTACCGCATGATCCGCTCCAGCTCCCAGCCGGAGAGCAGACCGTGGCACAGGGAGCCGCCGAACGCGTCGCCCGCACCGAGTCCGTTGACCACCTCGACCGGGACCGGCGGCACCTCGGCCCACCGGCCGTCGCGGTGCACGGCGAGGACACCCTCGGGGCCCTGCTTGACGACGGCCAGTTCCACCCCGGCCGCCAGCAGCGCCTCGGCGCAGGCGCGGGGTTCGCGCACACCCGTGGCGATCTCGCACTCGTCCAGGTTGCCGACCGCGACGGTCGCGTGCCGGAGCGCCTCGGCGTAGTACGGGCGGGCCTGGTCCGGGTCGGCCCAGAACATGGGGCGCCAGTCCAGGTCGAAGACCGTGGTGCCCGACTTCGCGCGGTGGGCGAGGGCGGCCAGCGTCGCCGTACGGCTCGGTTCCTCGCTCAGCCCGGTGCCGGTCATCCAGAAGATCGAGGCCGCGCGGATCGCGTCCAGGTCCAGCTCCTCCGGGTGGATCTCCAGGTCGGGAGCCTTGGGGCGGCGGTAGAAGTACAGCGGAAAGTCGTCCGGCGGGAAGATCTCGCAGAACGTCACCGGGGTCGGGTACGCGGCGACCGGGGTGACCCAGCGGTCGTCGACGCCGAACTCCTTCAGCGCGCCGTGCAGATAGGCGCCGAAGGGGTCGTCGCCGGTGCGGGTGACGACGGCCGTGGCGCGGCCGAGCCGGGCGGCGGCGACCGCCACGTTGGACGCCGAACCGCCGAGAAACTTGCCGAAGGTCTCAACCTCCGCCAGGGGTACGCCCGTCTGCAAAGGATAGAGATCGACCCCGATGCGGCCCATCGTGATCAGATCGAAACGCGGGACTGACTCGGCCATGTGCGACGCTCCTCGGGCTGGGCGGGGGCCTGCCGCCTCCCAGGTGTATGACTCCTGGACGACGCTGTCAAGACTTTGTACTTACATTCGGACCTGCGAGTGAAATGATGTCTTGACAAAGTATTGACAGTGGGCGTCTCAAGGACTTGTATCCGGTCCCAGTGCAGCAACAGCCATTCTTCTCGGGTCTGGCACACGGCTCTCCCGTCGCACAGTCGCACAGTGAGGTGCAGGAAAAGATGGACCGCTCTTCGCACGCCCGCTCCCGCAGATTCGCCCCCGCCGTGGCCCTCGCGGCCGCCGCGGCCCTGACCCTCGCCGGCTGTTCCAGCAGCTCGGGCGGGAAGAAGGCCGACGAGGAGGGCGACTCGGGGGCCTCCGCGGGCAAGGCGAACACCCCCCGCATGACCGTCGCCCTGGTCACCCACCAGGCGCCCGGCGACACCTTCTGGGACATCGTCCGCAAGGGCGCCCAGGCCGCCGCCGACAAGGACAACGTCAAGCTCGTCTACTCGGCCGACCCGAACGCGGGCAACCAGGCCAACCTGGTGCAGAACGCGATCGACCAGAAGGTCGACGGCATCGCCGTCACCCTCGCCAAGCCGGACGCCATGCGGAGCGTCCTCGCCAAGGCGGAGAAGGCCGGCATACCCGTGGTCGGGCTCAACTCCGGTCTGGCGGACTGGAAGAAGCTCGGCCTGATGGAGTTCTTCGGCCAGGACGAGACCGTGGCCGGCGAGGCGCTCGGCAAGCGGCTCAACGAGGACGGGGCCAAGAAGGCCGTCTGCGTCATCCACGAGCAGGGCAACGTCGGTCTGACCCAGCGCTGCGACGGCGTGAAGAAGACCTTCGAGGGGTCCCTTGAGAACCTCTACGTCAACGGCACCGACATGCCCTCGGTGAAGTCGACCATCACCGCCAAGCTCAAGCAGGACGGCGACATCGACCACCTCGTCACGCTCGGCGCCCCCTTCGCCATGACCGCCGTGCAGTCGGTGGACGAGTCCGGCGGCAAGGCCAAGGTCGCCACCTTCGACCTCAACAAGGAACTGACCGGCGCCATCGACAAGGGCGACATCGAGTTCGCCGTCGACCAGCAGCCCTACCTCCAGGGCTACCTGGCGGTCGACGGACTGTGGCTCTACAAGAACAACGGCAACTACAGCGGCGGCGGTGAGCAGCCGGTGCTGACCGGCCCGGCCTTCGTCGACAAGTCCAACGTCAAGGCCGTCGCCGAGTTCGCCTCGAAGGGCACCCGGTGATGAGCATGGCCAGGCAGGCTGAGCCGGCGGTGACCACACCGCCGACCCCCGGCCCCCAGCAGACCGACGGGCGGACCCGGGAGCGCCCCCTTGCGCTGCGGCTGCTCGCCCGGCCCGAGGTCGGGGTCTTCCTCGGCGCCGTCGCCGTGTTCGTCTTCTTCCTGATCGCCGCCCCCACGCTCCGCGACGGCGGCTCCATGGCGACGGTGCTGTACCAGTCGTCCACCATCGGCATCATGGCGCTCCCCGTCGCCCTGCTGATGATCGGCGGCGAGTTCGACCTGTCGGCCGGTGTCGCCGTGGTCACCTCGGCGCTCACCGCCGGCATGCTCAGCTACCAGCTGACCATGAACGTCTGGATGGGCGTGGTCGTCGCCCTCGTGGCCTCGCTCGCCGTCGGCGCCTTCAACGGCTGGGTGCTGGTGAAGACCGGACTGCCCAGCTTCCTGGTGACGCTGGCCACCTTCCTGGTCCTCCAGGGCGTCAACCTCGCCGTCACCAAGCTCGTCACCGGCAACGTCGCCACCGACGACATCAGCGACATGGACGGCTTCGACCAGGCCAAGGCGCTGTTCGCCTCGTCCTTCGACGTCGGCGGCGTCGAGGTGAAGATCACGGTCGTGTGGTGGCTGGTCTTCGCGGCGCTGGCCACCTGGGTACTGCTGCGCACCAAGTACGGCAACTGGATCTTCGCCGTCGGCGGCAGCCAGGAGTCCGCCCGCGCGGTCGGCGTGCCGGTCACCTTCACCAAGATCACGCTCTTCATGCTGGTCGGCTTCGGCGCCTGGTTCGTCGGCATGCACCAGCTGTTCTCCTTCAACACCGTGCAGTCGGGTGAGGGCGTCGGCCAGGAGCTGATCTACATCGCCGCGGCCGTCATCGGCGGCTGTCTGCTCACCGGCGGCTACGGCTCCGCCATCGGCCCCGTCTTCGGCGCCTTCATGTTCGGCATGGTGAACCAGGGCATCGTCTTCGCGGGCTGGAACCCCGACTGGTTCAAGGCCTTCCTCGGCGTGATGCTCCTCGGCGCCGTCCTCATCAACCTGTACGTCCGCCGCGCCGCGACCCGGAGGTGATCGGAAATGACCAGCAAGACCCCCGCAGCCCCCGGCACCCACGGCGCCGTCCTCGCCGACCCCGCACCCGAGCAGGACCGCCCGCTCGTCGAACTGCGCCGCGCCGGCAAGTCCTACGGCAACATCCGCGCCCTGCACGGAGTCGACCTCGCCGTCCACCCCGGCAGGGTGACCTGCGTGCTCGGTGACAACGGTGCCGGCAAGTCCACCCTCATCAAGATCATCTCCGGGCTGCACCAGCACACCGAGGGCGAGTTCCTCGTCGACGGCGACGCCGTGCGCTTCGCCACCCCGCGCGACGCCCTCGGCCGCGGCATCGCCACGGTCTACCAGGACCTCGCGACCGTCCCGCTGATGCCGGTGTGGCGCAACTTCTTCCTCGGCTCCGAGATGACCAAGGGCCCCTGGCCCGTGCGCCGCCTCGACATCGCCCGCATGAAGCGGACCGCCGACGAGGAACTGCGCAACATGGGCATCGTCCTGGACGACCTCGAACAGCCCATCGGCACCCTCTCCGGCGGCCAGCGCCAGTGCGTCGCCATCGCCCGCGCCGTCTACTTCGGCGCCCGCGTCCTCATCCTCGACGAGCCCACCGCCGCCCTCGGCGTCAAGCAGTCCGGCGTGGTCCTCAAGTACATCGCCGCCGCCCGCGAACGCGGACTCGGCGTCATCTTCATCACCCACAACCCCCACCACGCCTACATGGTCGGCGACCACTTCAGCGTGCTGCGCCTGGGCACCCTCGAACTGAGCGCCGCCCGCGCCGACATCACCCTCGAAGCACTCACCAACCACATGGCCGGCGGTGCCGAACTCGCCGCACTCAAGCACGAGCTGGCGCAGGTCGGCGGGGTCGACGTCCAGGCGCTGCCCGACGACACGGGCGATGCGGCGAGGGCCACCGCGCCCGATACTGCCGACAGGACCGACGCCGCCGCCTCCGATTCCGCCGCATCCGGCGACGCCGCCTCCGAAAGCACCGCATCCGGTACCGCCGAAGGGAAGGCCTGAGCATGCCCTCTGCCCTCGACCGCATCCGCGTCGGCTCGGCCCCCGACTCCTGGGGCGTCTGGTTCCCCGACGACCCCCGGCAGGTGCCGTGGGAACGGTTCCTGGACGAGGTCACCGAGGCCGGCTACGACTGGATCGAGCTGGGCCCCTACGGCTACCTCCCCACCGATCCCGCCCGGCTCACCGACGAGGTGACCCGGCGCGGGCTCAGGGTCTCCGCGGGCACCATCTTCTGCGGGCTGCACCGCGGGCCCTCCGAGTGGGACGCCACCTGGGAACAGGTCAGCCGCGTCGCCGCCCTCACCCGGGCCATGGACGCCAAGCACGTCGTCGTCATCCCGTCCTTCTGGCGCGACGACAAGACCGCCGAGATCCTGGAGCCGCCGGAGCTGACCGGCGAGCAGTGGACCCACCTCACCCGCGGCATGGAGCGCCTCGGCCGCGAGGTGCGGGAGACCTACGGCCTGGACATCGTCGTCCACCCGCACGCCGACACCCACATCGACACCGAGGAGCACGTCGAGCGCTTCCTCGACGCCACCGACTCCGACCTGGTGAACCTCTGCCTGGACACCGGCCACTACGCCTACTGCGGAGGCGACAGCGTCAAGCTGATCGAGACCTACGGCGAGCGCATCGGCTACCTGCACCTCAAGCAGGTCGACCCGGAGATCCTCGCCGGGGTGCGGGAGGGCGGGGTGCCGTTCGGCCCGGCCGTGCAGCGCGGCGTGATGTGCGAGCCGCCGGGCGGAGTGCCGGAGCTGGGCCCGGTGCTCACGGCGGCCCAGGAACTCGGTGTGGACCTGTTCGCCATCGTCGAGCAGGACATGTACCCCTGCGAGCCGGACAAGCCGCTGCCCATCGCCGTGCGCACCCGGAAGTTCCTGCGCTCCTGCGGCGCCTGAGACGGGCCGCGCCGGCGGGGGAGTCCCGCCGGTGCCCCGCTCGGCGGGCCGATGTCAGTGCCGCGCGCTAGCGTGCGCAGCACTGACACCTCGTCCCGTACCGGGAGGCACCCATGTCCTCGCGTCTCAACCCGTACCTCAGCTTCGACGGCGACGCCCGACAGGCGATGGAGTTCTACGAGCAGGTGTTCGGCGGCACGCTGGCGCTGAACACCTTCGGCGAGTCCGGCATGCCGGACCCCGCGTACGCCGACAAGATCATGCACGCCATGCTGGAAACCCCGGGCGGCTTCACCCTGATGGCCTCCGACACCCCACCCGGAATGGAGTACAGGCCGGGCAGCAACTTCTCGGTGAGTCTCAGCGGCGACGACGCGGCCGAGCTGCGCGGCTACTGGGAGAAGCTGTCCGCCGGCGGATCCGTCGCCGTGGCCCTGGAGAAGCAGATGTGGGGCGACGTCTTCGGCATGTGCACGGACCGCTTCGGCGTCCCCTGGATGGTGAACATCAGCGAACCGGCGAGCTGACAGAGCCCGCCGGACCGTGAGCCCGCCCCACCCCGCTCAGCCGCGCCGTACCTCCGCGATCGTCACCGGACGGTGCTCGCGCAGCGACAGGGTGCACGCCTCGGCGATCCAGCCCGCCTCCAGCGCGTCCTCGATCGTGCAGGGGGAGGTGCGGGTCCCGGCGACGACCTCGGTGAACGCGGTCAGCTCGGCGCGGTAGGCGGCGGCGAAGCGGTCCATGAAGAAGTCGTGGGGAGTACCGGACGGGAAGGTCGCACCCGGCTCGACCGACCGCAGCGGCAGCCTGTCCTCCAGCCCGACGGCGATCGAGTCGTCGAAGCCGTGGATCTCCATCCGGACGTCGTGACCGCGGCCATTGTGGCGGCTGTTGGAGACCACGGCGAGGGTGCCGTCGTCCAGGGTGAGGACCGCGCCGGTGGTGTCCGCGTCGCCCGCCTCCCTGATGTAGTCCGCGCCGCGGTTGCCGCCGACGGCGTACACCTCGCTCACCTCCCGCCCGGTCACCCAGCGGATGATGTCGAAGTCGTGCACCGAGCAGTCCCGGAAGATGCCCCCGGATGCGGCGACGTACGCGGCGGGCGGCGGCGCCGGGTCCAGCGTGGTCGACCGTACGGTGTGCAGCGTGCCCAGCTCGCCGCTGCGCACGGCGGCCCGTGCGGCGGCGAACCCGGCGTCGAAACGGCGGTTGTAGCCGATCTGGACCGGCACGTCGCGGCCCGCGATCGCCTTGAGGACCTCGACGCCCTCGGCCATGGTGCGGGCGACGGGCTTCTCGCAGAAGACGGGCACACCGGCCTCCACGGCGGCGAGGATCAGGTCCGGGTGGGCGTCGGTCGCCGCCGCGACCACCACACCGTCCACACCGGCGGCCAGCACCGCCTCGGGCGAGTCCGCGACCTCGGCGCCGAAGTGCTCGGCGGCGGCCTTCGCGGCGTCCGCGAACGGGTCGGCGACGACGAGTGAGCCGACGGCGTCGAGCCCGGCGAGGGTCTCGGCGTGGAAGGCGCCGATGCGGCCGAGGCCGAGGATTCCGATACGCATGTGCTGTGCTGCTCCTTGCTCGGGGTGTGCGGGACGTGGGGTGTCCGTGCCGGGGCCCGTGCCCCGTACGCCCCCGTTCACCGGCTCTCTCGTCGTGCCCGGCCCGCCCGCAGTTCCGCGCGCAGCGCCTGTGGCGTCCACTCCTCGCGCAGCGCCCGCCGCACGAGATCCGCCTGGGAGTCCGGCGCCAGGCCGTCGACCGGCGGGTCGCGGTCGAGGTTGGTGGGGAAGGGGTACCCCTCCGCGCTCGCGGCGACCACCTGCTCCAGCCACCGCCCGTCCACCCCCTCGGCCTTCCGCTTCAGCAGGACCGGGTAGACGGCGTCCACCACCGCCTCCCGGTCCACCGTCTCCATGGCCCGGCCGAACGCGGAGGAGATCTGCAGCAGGTTGGCCATGCGGCGGATGTCCGCGGAGCGGTTGGCGCCGGCCGCGTGGAACAGCGCGGGGTTGAAGAACACCGCGTCGCCCTTGGCCAGCGGCAGCTGGACGTGCTGCGCCTCGAAGTAGGCCCGGAACTCCGGCAGCCGCCAGGCCAGGTAGCCCGGCTCGTACTTCTGGGAGTGCGGCAGGTACATCGTGGGTCCCGACTCCACCGGCATGTCGCAGTGCGCGACCGCGCCCTGGAGCGTGAGCACCGGGGAGAGGCGGTGTACGTGCGCCGGGTACGCGGCGGCGGCCTCGCCCGAGAGGAAGCCCAGGTGGTAGTCGCGGTGCACGGTCTGGGCGGCACCGCCCGGGTTGACCACGTTGATCTGCGAGGTGACCTGGTAGCCGGGGCCGAGCCAGGCGCGGGCGACCAGGGCCAGCGCGTCGTCGGCGTAGTACTCGGCGAACGCCTCCGGGTCGCGCAGGGCCGTCTTCTCCAGCGCGTTCCACACCCGGTCGTTGGCCCCGGGCGCGGCGAAGTGGTCACCGGCGGCGGTCCCCGCGGCGCGCTGCTCGGAGATCAGCGCGTCGAACACGGCGGTGGCCCGGTCGACCACCGCCGGGTCCGGGAAGGCACCCTCGACGACGATGATGCCGGGGCCGTCGGCGAGGGCGTGGACGAGTTCGGCCGCCGTCTCAGGGTCGTCGCGCAGTTCCCCGGCGTCGTACACGGGGACGTTCCGCTCCACCGCGGCGGCGCGCGGGTACGCGGCCGGGTCGGTCCGCTGCTCGACGAGCGCGCGGAAGGCGCCGAGATCGCAGTCGCGTGCGGACAGTTGGGCGCGGTGGGCGGGGACGGGGGCTGCGGACATCGTCGTCCTTTCGCTGACAGGGGCGACGCGGTGCTGTCATTCTTGTCCTGACAAACGCGTCGAACAACCAGCAGGCGGCCATCAAAAACCCCTCAAAGACCGCCGGGCGGACGAAACCAAGGAGCCGGTCACATGGGGCACCCCTTCCCGATCCGGGAGATCGCACGGCAGGCGGGCTTGAGCGAGGCCACCGTCGACCGGGTGCTCAACGGCCGCGGCGGTGTACGCGAGAGCACCGCGTACGAGGTGCGCCGGGCCATCGCCGACCTGGACCGCCAGCGCACCCAGGTCCGGCTGGTCGGCCGCACGTTCATGTGCGACATCGTGATGCAGGCGCCGGAGCGCTTCTCCACCGCCGTGCGGGCCGCGCTGGAGGCCGAACTGCCCGCGCTGCACCCCGCCGTGGTGCGCTGCCGCTTCCACTTCCGCGAGACCGGCCCGGCCGGGGAGCTGACCCGCACCCTGGACCGGATCGCCCGGCGCGGCTCCCAGGGGGTGATCCTCAAGGCCCCGGACGTCCCCGAAATGACCGCCGCGGTGAGCCGGCTGACCGCCGCGGGCGTCCCCGTCGTCACCCTGGCGACGGACCTGCCGACCAGCCCCCGGGTGGCCTACGTCGGCATCGACGACCGGGCGGCAGGCGCGACCGCCGCCTACCTCATGGGCCAGTGGCTCGGCGACCGCCCCGGCCATGTCCTCACCAGCCTCAGCAGCGGCTTCTTCCGCAACGAGGAGGAGCGCGAGATGGGCTTCCGCGGCGTCATGCGGGCCCGGCACCCCGAGCGGGCCCTCGTCGAGATCGCCGAGGGCCAGGGCCTGGACGCCACCCAGTACGACCTGGTGCGGGCCGCGCTGGAACGCGACCCGGAGATCCGGGCGGTCTACTCGATGGGCGGCGGCAACATCGCCACCCTGCGCGCCTTCGCGGACCTCGGCCGCCCCTGCGAGGTGTTCGTCGCCCACGATCTCGACCAGGACAACACCCGCCTGCTGCGCGAGCGGCGCCTGTCCGTCGTCCTCCACCACGACCTGCGCCAGGACCTGCGGGAGGCCTGCCGCCACGTGATGCGGGCCCACGGCGCCCTGCCGTCCGCCGGTCCGGCGCGGCCGTCGGCGATCCAGGTCGTCACCCCGCACAACATGCCTGCCGACACGCCCTTCGACGCCGCGCCCCGGTGAGACGCGGCGCCGTCACCCGGACGTCTCGGGACCGACCCAGGTGCCGCTCCGGGCCGACCGCGTCATGGCCTCCAGCACGGCCGCGCTGTGCACGGCGTCCGCCAGGGTGGCGCCGTACGGGGTGCCCTCCGCGATCGAGCGCAGGAAGCGGTGGGCCTCCACCACCTTCAGGTCGTCGTACCCCATGGCGTTCGCGGCCCCCGGCTGGAAGGCGGCGAACTCGCCGTGCCCGGGGCCGACGTACACCGTGCCGACCGGCTGGTCCTGGTACTCCGTGCCGCGGCTGACGCCCAGTTCGTTCATGCGGCGGAAGTCCCAGAACACCGCGCCCCTGGTGCCGTGCACCTCGAAGCCGTAGTTGTTCTGCTCGCCGACGGAGACCCGGCAGGCCTCCAGGACACCGCGGGCGCCGGAGGCGAAGCGCAGCAGACAGTTGACGTAGTCCTCGTTCTCGACCGGGCCCAACTCACCGCCCGTGGCACGCGCGTGACCGGCGGTGGCGGCGGCGGGACGGGCCCGCTCCGGCAGGAAGACCGCCGTGTCGGCGGTCAGCGACGCGATGTCGCCGAGCAGGAACCGGGCCAGGTCCGCGCCGTGCGAGGCCAGGTCGCCGAGCACCCCGCTGCCCCCGCGCTCCCGCTCGTAGCGCCAGGTCAGCGCGCCTTCCGGGTGGGCCGCGTAGTCACTGAAGAGGCGGATGCGGGCATGGGTGACGCTGCCGATCTCGCCGGCGGCGATCAGGTCGCGAGCGGTCTCCACGGCGGGGGCGTTGCGGTAGTTGAAGCCGACCGTGCCCTGCACACCGGCCTCGGCCACCGCGTCCGCCACCGCCCGCGCGTCGGCGGCGGACAGACCGACCGGCTTCTCCACCCAGATGTGCTTGCCCGCCCCGGCCATCGCGACGGCGATCTCGCGGTGCAGGAAGTTGGGGGCCGTGATGCTGACCGCGCGCACCCGCGGGTCCGCCGCCACCTCGCGCCAGTCGCGGGTCGTCGAGGCGAACCCGAACTGGGCGGCGGCCTCCTCGGCCCGCCCCGGCACCTCCTCGGCGACCGTCACCAACTCCGGGCGCAGCGCGAGATGCGGATAGTGGTGGCGGACCCGGGCGTACGCCTGGGTGTGCACCCGGCCCATCCAGCCGAAACCGACGACGGCGACACCGAGTGCCTCGACCATGAGAGCCCCTCTTCGGACCTGTCCGTGAGCTGTCCAGCGTGATCTGTCCAGGCAACCCTGGGCGGGCTTCGGCATCATGTCAACCTTTTGACAGGACAAACCCCCGAGATCCGGGACCGGCCTCAGGGGCGGCCGAGGTCGATCGCGTACGCCTTGCGCAGCGTCTCGTGCACCGTCCACGTCGTGCGGTCGCCCTCGCGCAGAACGGCCAGGTCGCCCGGTCCGACCGTGAGCGTCGGACCGCCCGCCACCTCGATGGTGGCCGAGCCGCTGAGCACGACGAACACCTCGTCCGCCTCGGTGTCGGTGACCACGCCCGGGGTGATCTGCCAGACGCCGCGCACCCGGCGCCCGTCCGGCGACTCCCAGACCACCTTGCCGGTCACCTCGGGGGTGCCGGACACGATCTGTTCGGGGGCGAGCGGCTCGGGTTCGAGCCGGGCGTCGGGCACGTGGACAACGAAGCTGTGGGTCATGCCGCGACGCTAGCCGGGTCCTGCTGGGCGCCGGGGGAGACAGGGTGTGGGGCATCCGGCCCGGCAGGCGGACACTTCGTCGCGGCCCGCGCGGGCGCGAACAGCACGGCCACCGACCCGACCGAGACGAAACTGATCCCCGCCCACTGAAAGCGCCCTGAAGGGGCGCGGGGCTGTGACATCGTGCGGCTCCGCCGCGCGGGCGCGACCAGCCACCACGCACCCGCAGCCGGACAGCGGCCCCGGCGAAATGGCGCCCCCGCTCAGCCGACCGCAGGTCAGGTCACCGCCCCCGCCGCGACATCCACGCGGCGACCACCGCACCGGACACGTTGTGCCAGACGGAGAAGACCGCCGCCGGCAACGCGGCCAGGGGACTGAAATGGGCGGTGGCCAGCGACGCCGCGAGGCCGGAGTTCTGCATGCCGACCTCGAAGGCCATGGCGCGGCTGCCCGGCTCGCCCAGCCGCCCGAGGCGCCCCGCGCCGTAGCCGAGGGCCAGACCGAGCCCGTTGTGCAGGACGACGGCGACGAACACCAGACCCGCGGCCGACTTGATGGCGTCCGCGCTGCCCGCCACGACGACCGCCACGATCACGGAGATCGTCAGCGCGGACAGCCAGGGCAGCGCCGGCAGCGCCCGCTGCACGTACCGTCCGGCGAGCAGACGTACGACGACGCCCGCGAGGACCGGCAGCAGCACCGTCTTGAGGATGTCGGTGACCATGGACCCGGCGTCCACCGGGAGGTACTCGCCGGCCAGCAGCAGGGTCAGCGGCGGGGTGACCAGCGGGGCGACCAGCGTGGACACGGTCGCGACGGAGACGGACAGGGCGACGTCGCCGCGGGCCAGGTAGGTCACCACGTTGGAGGCCGTACCGCTGGGCGCGCAGCCCACCAGGATGACGCCGGCGGCGAGCTGCGGCGGCAGGTCGAGCAGGTGGGCGATCGCCCAGCCGAGCCCCGGCATGATGACGTAGTGCGCGGCGAGCCCGAGCGCCACCGCCCAGGGCCGCTTCACGACTCCGCGGAAGTCCTCCGGGGTCATGGTGATGCCCATGCAGAACATCACGACACCCAGCAGGTAGGGCACCGCCTCGCTCCACCCGGTGAAACTCCCGGGGAGCAGCAGGCCGAGGGCGCCGGCCAGGAGGACGAGGACCGGGAAGACGGTCACGGCCCGCCGCGCGGAGCGGTCGCCGGTGACGTCGTCACCGAGGTGTTCGTCGCGTTCGCTGTTTGCGGTTCTTTCGGTTCGCACCGTGCGAGACAACGCCTGGTGGGCGGGGTGACGCAAAGGCGTCTCGCGATGTGATCATCCCATCCGGTCCCGTGCCGAAAGGCGCTCGCCCGCCGGGCACCCGCCGAACAGGGCCTGGGCGGCCCCCGTCCCACCGCGCGGATGGGGTAGGCTTGACCAGCGCGATCACGGAAAACGCGGATCGCACACCGGGACGTGGCGCAGCTTGGTAGCGCACTTGACTGGGGGTCAAGGGGTCGCAGGTTCAAATCCTGTCGTCCCGACGGTGGTGAAGGGTCTTCGCGAGCGGAAGCTCGCGGGGGCCCTTTTCTCGTGGTGCCCCGTCCTGGCGGTTTCTTGGTGGGCGGACACCCTCTTGACGCGTCCTCGGCACCGGTCGACACTTCCCCAGCAATCCTAGTGATTAGGTAGGGAAACTCCGGGGAGAACCATGACCGTCACACCGCTCGTCCCTGCCCCCGCCTTCCGCGGCCGGATCGGCCGCGACCCGAGCAGCGGCCACTACGCCGTGCCGCGCCGCTACCGCCTCCACCTCGCGCCCGGCCACGACGACTGTCTGGGCATCGCCGTCGTGCACCGCCTCCTCGGCCTCGACCAGATCTGTCCGGTGACCCTCCTGCCCCCGCGCCCCGACTGCCCCGACGGCGGATACGCCGCCCTGCGGCCGCTGTACGAGGCGAGCGCCCACCACTACCGGGGCCCGGCCGTCGCGCCGGTGCTCAGCGACGGCTGGTCGGGCCGGATCGTGAGCACGCACGCGCGCGACATCATGCGCGACCTCGCCCGGTCCTTCACCCCCGCCGCCGGTCCGGCGCTGTATCCCCGCGGTGCGGAGGCGGAGATCGCCGCCGTGGAGGAACTCTGCGCCCGGGCCGCCGACCCCGCGGCGCTGCCCGGCGTGCTGGACCTGCTGGAGCGGCGTCTGACCGCGCACTCCCACGTGGTGGGCGACCGGCTCACCGCCGCCGACGTCGAGGTGTGGGCGGCCCTCGGCCGACGCGACACCCCGCGACGCGCGCACGACCACCCCGCCCTGTGGTCCCACCTCCGGCGCCTGACCGTTCACCCGGCCTTCGGCCGCCCCCTCGCGGGCGGGACCGCCTGACGCGAGGGAACACCGGGAAGTCGCCGTGTCCGCCGCCCCCCAGCGGCGGACACGGCGTGTGCCGCGGCGCGTCGCCCTCCCCCGAAGGCGGCGCGCCGCGGCCGGCCCCCGGCGCCGGTCCGTGGCCACGGCGCCCGGGTGCTCGTGAGCCGCGCGGTCACCAGTACATGACCGCCGTCTCGCCCGCACCCCACGAGGAGTACAGACGCACCCGGACGACATAGCGGCGGCCCTTGACGAAACGGGCCCTGATCGTGGCGTTGCGGGGGGTGCCCCCGTCGTCCTGTCCGGCGAAGTAGCGGGGCACGCCGTCCCGCTCCTCGAAGACCACGACGACGGCGTCACTGTCACCGAAGGTGCCCACCGTGTACTCGCGGGTCTCCGGCGGGTCCACACGGAAGTCGGCCTGCTCGCCCGGCCCGAGACCCAACGGCACCGAGCGGAACGGCACCAGCGGACCGGGCCGGCCGGTGGGCGGGTACCAGCGCAGGGCGAACTCCTTGTCGGCGGCGGAGAGGGTACCGGGCGGGTGCAGGCCGGAGCGGTAGTGCTCGGGCTCCAGTATCAGCCCCGAGGGGAACGGGTACTCCATGATCGACTGCGGGTCCCAGACCGGGCCGTTGGCCTCGTCGCCGTCGAGCGTGCGCAGGATGTTGTGGAAGGTCCGCTCCCGGCTCCAGTGGTTGGGCGGGCCCGCCAGCTCGGCGTAGACGGCCTCGTCGTCCCAGAGGATCCCCGCGAACGGGCTCTGGTGCTCGTGCAGCATGCCGAGCGCGTGCCCGATCTGGTGCAGGGCGGTCGCCCGCTCACCCGGTGCGGTCAGGTCCCAGCCGAAGTTCATCGTACGGTCGTTGAGACCGACCCGGAGCGCGTCCTTGCCCACCGCGGACCAGGAGCCGTCGCCGGGCTGGAAGCCGATGCGCAGCTCCGCCTCCGACCGGTCGCGGACCTCTTCGAGGTCGAGCCCGATGCCGAGGTCCCGCCACTCCCGGAAGCAGTCGCGCACCACGTCCCGCTGCTCCTCGGTCCCCACCCAGGACCCCCGCCGGGGCCGCCCGGTGCCCGGCATCGGGACCACCGAGGTGTCGGTGTCGCCACCGAGGAAGCAGTAGTGCAGCACGGTTCCGTTGACCCACATCCGCTGCCCGCCGACGAGCGCGGCGACGCGCTCGGCGGCCAGCCCCGGTGCGAGCACGGGGGCAGGCTGCTGCGCGAGCGAGCAGTAGCGTGCGGTCATGGTCATCAGGGTGCCGTCCGTCCCGGTCCCGGCGCCTGAGTCGGGGGGTACTCAAGTCCCCCTGTATCAGGGGTGAGTATGCCGACTCATGTTGCCGTGACGACTTCTCTGCGGGACGCGAAGAGGCTGGAGACGCCCTGGCCGTTCACCGGCCGGGCGGACGAACTGGAGCTGGTGCGCAGGTCCGTGGCGGCCGGACGGGGTGGCCTCGTGGTGACGGGCCCGGCGGGCGCGGGCAAGACCAGGCTCGTGACGGAGGCCGTGCGCGGCACCGACTGCGTCCGGGCCGCCGGGACGCCCGAGACCCGGGACATCCCCTTCGCCGCCTTCGCCCACCTGCTGCCCGAGCCGGTCACCCTGCACCGCGCGGTACAACTCCTGTCCGGCGTCCGGCTGCTGCTGGTCGACGACGCCCACCTGCTCGACGGCGCCTCCGCCGCCCTCGTGCACCAGCTCGCCGTGCACGGCCGCACCCGCCTCCTGGTCGTCGCCACCGACGGCGCCGCGGTGCCGGGCGCGGTCTACCGGCTGTGGTCCGGTGAGCTGCTGCCGCGCCTCGCCCTGGAACCGCTGCCCCGCGAGGAGACCGCGGAACTGCTCACGGCCGGCACGGACACCGCCCTGGAGCCGCTCACCGTCGACCGGCTGCACCGACTGGGCCGCGGCGACCTGCGGCTGCTGCGTGACCTGGTGACCGCCGTGCGCGAGGGGGGCCGGCTGGTGCGGGTGCCGGGCACGGACCAGCGGGCGTGGCGGGGACCGGTGCCGATCACCCCGGCAGTCCGCGAGCGCGCCGCCCACGTCCTCGACCGCACCCGCACCGTGGAGCGGGAGACCCTCGAACGCCTCGCCTTCGCCGAGCCCCTGCCCCTGGACCTGGACCGCGACGCCCTGGACGTAGGGGTCCTGGAGAATCTGGAGGCCGAGGGACTGGTCACCGTCGACGACCACGGCGCCACCCGGCTCGCGCACCCCCTGCACGGCCCGGTGCTGCGCGCCGCCGCGGGCGGGCTGCGGGCCCGGCGGCTGGCCCGCACCCCGGACCGGACCGGCCCCGCCCTGGAGGCGGAGCGGGCCGCGCTCGCCCTGCGCATCGAGCAGGCCGACGTACGGGCGATCGAGGCGCCCGTGGGGGAGTGGCTGGTCGCCGAGGGAGCGCCGCTGCCGAGCCGCTACGCGGCACTGCGGGCCCGGTTCGCACGGCTGCGCGGACGACTGCGCGAGGCCGCGGCCTGGGCCCGCGAGGGCCTGCGGACCCACCACGACGATCCGGACTGCCGCACCGAACTCGCCCTGGCCACCGCGCAGTCGGGCGACGGGGCGCCGGTCGTCGAGGGGGAGGCCGCCGTCACCTGGTCCGCCGCCGCGCGCGGCGACCTCGACGAGGCGGTCCGCACGGCCGGCCGGGGCGACCCGTACGACGCCGTCCGGCTCGGCGCACCGGAGCGGGCGACGGGCCGGCTGACCGGCGTCTTCGCCGCGCACGCCGACGCCCTCGCGCGCGGGGACGGACCGGCACTCGACCGGGTCGCCGAGGAGTTGGAGCGGCGCGGATTCCTGCTGTTCGCGGCCGAGGCGAGCGCCCAGGCCGTAGGCGTCCACCGCGACCCGCGGGCCGCGCGCACCGCCCGGACCCGTGCCGCGGCCCTCGCCCGGCGCTGCCCGGGCGCCCGCACCCCCGCGCTGTCCGGCCTGGTGCTCGGCGAACTCACCGCCCGGCAGCGGCAGGTCGTCACGCTCGCCGCCGCGGGCCTGAGCAACCGGCAGATCGCGGAGCGGCTGACCCTGTCCGTCCGCACCGTCGGCAACCACCTCTACGGCGCCTACACCCGCCTCGGCGCGGGCGACCGCGACGCCCTGCCCTGGCTCGTGGAACTGCCCGAGGCCCAACCCGCCTGATCCGGCGGCCGGGTACCGGGTACCGGGCACTCAGGCCGCGCCGAACGCCGAGAAGGCCCACCCCGTCGCCTGGTGCACCGCGTCGCCCGGCAGCGCGGCCCGCGCGTCGCGCAGCGCCTCCGCCAGGGACAGGCCCGCGTCCAGCCCCTTGTGCAGCGCGAGCATCAGCGGCACCACCGCGGCGTCGTTGACCGGCGCGGTGCACGCCACCACCCCGGCCGTGCCCAGCGGCAGCAGCGCGGTGACCAGGCCCAGCAGCTCGTCGGCGCCGACCGACGCGAAGCGTGCGGTGTCGCAGCAGGGCAGGATGATCCGGTACGGGCTGCGGTCGAGCCGCTCGAAGTCGTGCACGATGAGCGGCCCGTCCGCCATCCGCAGCGACGAGAACAAAGGGCTGTCCGCGCGGAAGGTCCCGTGCGCCGCGATGTGCGCCAGGGCCGCACCGTCCAGATCCCGGAGGACCCGCGGCACCCGCGCGTCGTCGCCCTCCAGCACGACGGTCGCGCCCCGCGCGGCGGCGCCACCCCCCGGCACGTCCGCAAGCCCGCGCCGCCCGCCGCCGGGCCCCGTACCGGCCCCGCGGCCCGGCCCGCCGTGCGGCGGCGATGTCCCCGGGCCGGCTCCTCCCGGTGACCGTCGGCCGGCGTAGCGCTCGGAGAGTTCGGGGACCTCGGCGCCGCCGCTCGCCAGGCCGGGGCCGCGGACCAGGACCTGGCGGCCGCCGGGCGGGGGAGCGGTGTCCCTCGCGCGCAGCCAGCTGCTCGCCGACGGCGACACGCTCAGCACCCTCTCGCGCAGGGCGGGCATCAGGGCCCACGGCACCCGGTGCAGCCGGCCCGGCGGGACCACGACGACCGGACCGGAGCCGAGGTGGGCCGCGGCGGGTCCCAGCAGAAGGTGCTGGAGCCGGGCACCGGCCGCCTCCACCAGCGGCAGCCGCGCCTCGGCACCCGGGTGGGCCAGCCGCCGCAGTCCGGCCTGCACGTGCTCGGCCTCGACCTCCGCCTCGGCCAGCAGCCCGGCCTCGAACCGCCGTACCCGCCCCTGTCCGCACAGCAGCACGTGCACCCGGCCGTCGAGCACCGCCAGCTCGACCAGCCGCGTCTCGTCGCCCAGCCGCCGCAGCAGCCGCGCCACGTCGAACCGGTCGCCGTCGCCGGGCGCCTCGCCCCGCATGTGCAGGGTGCGGGAGCGGATCTCCCGCTCCAGGCGCCGCTGTTCGCGCTCCAGGGCGGGAGCGGGCCGGCCGCCGTCGGTGCGGGCCTCCTCCGCGCGGGCGGCGAGTTCCCGGAACGCCGTCATGGCGGTCAGCAGCACCGGGTCGGCCGGCGGCCGGGTCGGCGGCGCCGACAGCACCGTCGCCCGCCAGCGCTCGCTCCAGCCCAGCAGCCGCCGCGGCCCGCCCGAGACCAGCGAGGCCCGCTGGGCCAGCGCCGCCAGCTCCGCGCCCTGCGCGGTGGCCCGGGCCCGCAGTTCCGAGGCGCCCAGCGTCATCCGGTGGTCGTCGAGGACGCCCAGACCGCGCCGGCAGGCCTCCAGGACGCCCCGCGGCGACCCCGCCGCCCGCGCCCGCAGCGCCTGCGCCGCCCAGCCCGTCATCCGCGCCAGCGGCGGCCCGCTGTGCCGGCTGCGCGCGGCCACCGCCAGATGCCGTTCCGCGTCCGCCGTCCAGCCGAGGTCCAGCGCGATCCGGCCCGCGAGCAGCGAAGCCTCCGGCGCGGCGGGCGCACCGAAGGCCGCCAGCCGCTCCGCCACCGCCGCCGCGTCCGCGACCAGCCGGCCCGACCCGCGCCCCGTGGCGACCCGCGCCTCGATCAGCACCAGCCGGGCATGCGTCTCGTACCAGGTACGCCGCTGCCCGGCGAACAGCCGCACCGCGACGGCCGCGCGCGCGAGCGCGGTCTGCGGCTCGTCCGCCAGCCGGGCCGCCCGCGCGGCCACCAGCAGCAGCTCCGCCTTGCGGGTGGACTGCCCGCCGATCCCGTCCAGCGCCGCGATCGCCCCGTCCGCCTCCGCCAGCGCCTCGGTGGCCAGCCCCGCCGCCATCAGCACCTCGCAGCGCCGGATGGTGAGCATGAACGTCGGCGTCCCCAGCTTCGCGTACCGCTCCTCCGCCTCGTCCAGCAACCGCAGCGCCGCGGGCACGTCACCGGCGCGGAACGCCGCGAGGCCCCGGCTCTCCACCGCGTCGGCCTTGTCGTGCTCCTGGCCCGTGGTGTCCCACAGCGCCTCCGCCGCCGTGAAGTCGGCGTTGGCCCGCTCCACCGAGCCCTGCGCCAGGTGCACGGTCGCCCGCAGCGTCAGTGCCCGCGCCGTCCAGATCACGTCGTCGGCCTGCCGCAGCACCGGGATCGCCCGCCGTACGTCCTCCAGCGCCGCACCGTGCCGGCCGAGCACCCACCACACGTACGCCCGTCGGTACAGCACCCGCGCGCGCGTGTGACCGCTCCCGCGCGCCACACCCCGCTCGAACGCGGCCAGCCCCGCCCGGGTGCGTCCGGCGTGCACCAGCGCGACCCCGAGCGTGGCCAGGACGTCCGCCTCCCGCTCGGCCGACTCCGCGCGGGCGGCGAGGTCGCGGGCGCGCCGCAGATGGGCCAGCGCCCGCCGGGTGTCGCCGAAGTCCCGCTGCCAGATGCCGATCACCTGATGGGCGACCGAGGCGTGCAGCGGCGAGGGATCGGCGCCCAGCACCTCCTGAGCCCGCGTCAGCGCTTCGCCCGGGGCGGCGAACACCATCGGCAGCAGTTCCAGAACCGGGTCGTTTCGCGCTGTCACCCCACGGATGGTAGTGCTCCGGAACCACGCCACACAGGTTCGAGTCTGTATCAATCGGCCGCCCCGGGACTCTGATTGACGACCGCTGCCACCACCGTGGTCACGTTCGCGGTCACGACCGCGGCCCCGAACGTCGTCACCGCCACCGATCCAGCGGAGGACAAGCATGGCACCACAGCGATTCCGCGAGCAGTTCGACCAGATCCAGCGCTCGATGCCGGACGTCCCGCTGGCGATGGGACCGGACGACTCCGCCGAGTTCCTCTACGAGAAGGGCGTCGTCCTCGCCCGCGACGGCGAGGAGGCGCGCCTCGTCGAGGACACCGTGCGCGACCACTTCACCACCATGGCCGGGCTGACACCGGACCACGTGCGCCGGGCGAGCCCCGAGACCAACCGCACCGGCATCACCCGCATCCAGGTCGCCGACCCCGGCCAGGGCGACGGCGGCGGCGACCCCACCGTCGCCCATGCCCTGCGCTCCCTCAGGACGATGGAGGGCCGCGCGGGCCGCCGGCTGATCAGCCGCAACCACGTCGTCTCCATCGCCGTCAACGCCTGCCCCGGTGACGAGCCCGTGCCCGTCCCGCTGAGCGAGCCGCCCAACCCGGCCGCCGACGCCACGCCGTACGACGCCGCGACCGCCGTCGGCGTCCTCGTCATCGACACCGGCCTCATGCACGACTACCGGTCCTACCCGCTGCTGGCCCACACCGAGGGCGACGCCCAGATCAGGGAGTGCGGCGACGACGGCGTCCTGTGCCAGTACGTCGGGCACGGCACGTTCATCGCCGGGCTGGTCGCCGCCGTCGCGCCCAACACCGAGGTGACCGTCCGCAACACCCTCAACGACGCGGGCGCGATCCTGGAGTCCGAGCTGGGCGAGAAGCTCTTCGAGGCCGTCGACCGCAGCGGCTGGCCCGAGATCCTCAGCCTCTCCGCCGGCACCTCCAACGGCCGCACCGACGGCCTGCTCGGCGTGCACGCCTTCATGGAGGAACTCCGCGGCCGGCGCACCCTGCTGGTCGCCGCCGCGGGCAACAACGCCAGCGCCACGCCCTTCTGGCCCGCCGCCTACGCCACCCTGCCCGGCTGGGAGGACTCGGTGCTGTCGATCGGGGCGCTGCGCTCCGACGGAGAGTTCGGCGCCTGCTTCAGCAACCACGGCGGCTGGGTGCGGGCCTACGCCCCCGGCGAGCGCCTCACCAGCGCCCTCACCGGCTTCGGGACACCCGTGCCGTACGTCTACCAGCACTCCACCTACGACGCCTGCCGGTTCGGTTTCGGCTACGCCTGCACCTGCCAGTACCCCCGGCACAACGGGGTGCTGAGCGAGCCGGGCGAGGCGCCCGCCAAGCCGGACCAGGTGATGTTCGAGGGGCACGCGCAGTGGAGCGGCACCTCCTTCGCCACCCCCGTGGTCGCGGGGCTGGTCGCCTCCCACATGACGGCGCACAAGGAGACCGACCCGCGCGCGGCGAGCCGGCAACTGCTCGCGGCCAACACCGAGTACGCGGAGGTGCGCGGGGCGCACGTGCCCGCGCTGCTGCCGCCCACCTGGCGCCCGGTCTCCGTCGACCCGTCGGCGGGCGGGTCGTGAACGGCCTGCTGTCGGTCGGAACCCTCCACTCCACGGCGTACGATGGCAGGTCGTACACGAGGGGTGGGACCGTGGACCGTGCAGATGTCGGGGCGCTCGTCCAGTCGGCGGCCGACGGGGACGCGGCGGCCTGGAAGTCACTGGTGGACGGGCTCGGCCCGCTGGTCTGGTCCGTGGCCAGGTCGCACGGGCTGTCCGACGCCGACGCGCACGAGGTGTACCAGACCGCCTGGTTCCGCTTCGCCCAGCATCTGGGCCGGATCCGGGAACCGGAGAAGTCCGGCTCCTGGCTGGCGAGCACGGCACGGCACGAGTGCCTGAAGCTGCTCAAGGCCTCCAGGCGGTGGACGCCGACCGACGATCCGCAGCTGCTCGACCGGCCGAGCGAGGACCGCACGCCGGAGGAGTCGGTGCTCGACTCCGAGGAGGCCGCCGCGCAGACCGAGCGCGTACGGCTGCTGTGGCAGGAGTTCGAGGAACTGGGCGAGCGGTGCCGCCAGTTGCTGCGGGTGCTGATCTCCTCGCCACCGCCCAGTTATCAGGAGGTGTCCGCCGCGCTCGGTATCGCGGTGGGCAGCATCGGGCCGATGCGCCAGCGCTGTCTGCGCCGGCTGCGGGCCCGGCTGGAGGCACGGGGGACGAAATGAGCGATCTGAACGACGGGCGCGACGAGCGCGACGAGTACGACGAGGGCGACGGGGAGCTGTACCACGGCCTCCTGGAGGAGGAGCTGCGCCAGGCCGCCGCGATCCTGGACCCGGTCCCGGCCGAGCTGCGGCGGGTCGCCGTCGACGCCTTCGCCCTGCGCGACCTGGACGTCCGCGTCGCCGAGCTGACCTTCGACTCGCTGGTGGACGGCATCCCCGTCAGGGGAGACACGGACCCGCCGCGGATGCTGACCTTCCAGTCGGACGGGGTGACCGTCGACGTCGAGGTGACCGCCCAGGGCCTGATCGGCCAGCTGCTGCCGCCGGGCCCGGCCGGGATCGAGGTGCTGAGCGGCCCGCGGGCGCATGCCCGGCTGGCGGCCGACGACATGGGCCGGTTCACCGGCGAGGCCCCGCCCGCCGGCCCGTTCGCGCTGCGGCTGCGGACCGGCCGTGAGGTGGTCGTGACGGAGTGGCTGCGGGCCTGACGCGTGCCACCCGCCAGACGGGGGGTGTGCGGGGCTACCAGGTGCAGGGCAGCGTGCGCGGACCCCTGATCATGGTCCTGCGGCGCCAGGCCACATGGTCGGCCGGGACCGCGAGCCGCAGCCCCGGCAGCCGGTCGAGGAGCGTGTCGACCAGCAGCTCGGTCTGCATCCGGGCGAGCACGGCGCCCGTGCAGAAGTGGTGCCCGTTGCCGTACGCCAGGTGCGGGTTGGGGTCGCGGTCCAGGTCGATGCGGTCCGGGTCGGGGAAGACGTCGGGATCGCGGTTGGCGGCCAGGTACGACACGTACACGGGGTCACCGGCGGCGATGCGCGTCCCGCGCACCTCGGCGTCCTCCAGGGCGATGCGGGCCAGGCCCACCGAGGTGCGGTGCGAGATCCAGCGCAGCAGCGCGTCCAGCGCCGTGCCGCGCGCCTCGGGCCGCTCCCGCGTCCGCGCCATCAGCTCGGGGCGGGTGAGCAGCAGGTACAGCATCTGGCCGACGTTGTGCGTGACGGCCTCGCCGCCGATCTGCAGCGGCCCCGCGAGCCCGACGGCCTCCGTCTCGCCGACCTCGCCGCGGCCCACGGCGGCGCCGAGCATCGAGTACACGTCGGTGCCCCCGCTGCCGGCCCGGGCGCGGACGGTCTCGGTGATCCACCCGTACAGGCCCTGCTTCGCCCGCTCGGCGGCCTCGGCGCCGCCGGAGGTGGAGATGATCTGCCGGGTCCAGGAGTGCACGCGCTCCCGGTCTGCGGCCGGCACGCCCATCACCTCGCTGACGACGGCGATCGGGAACGGCTCCAGGACCCGCTCGACCAGGTCGGCCGGCGGCCCCTCGGAGAGGATCCCGTCCACCAGACCGTCGAGGATCTCCTGCGCCCGGGGCCGCAGCCGCTTCGTCGCCCCCACGGTGAACGCGCCCGCGACCGCGCGCCGCAGCCGGTTGTGGTCGGGCTGGTCGGCGAAGGCCAGCGAGCCGGGGCGCGGCTTGAAGTGCGGGGCGAGACGCGTGATCTGACCCTTCGTCACCTCGGCCCGTCCGAAGCGCGGATCGTTCGTGATCGCCTTCACGTCGTCGTACCGCGTCGCCAGCCAGGACCAGCCCTCGCCGTGCGGGAGCCGGACGCGGGTCAGCGGGCCCTCGCGCATCAGCTCGGCGAGGACCGGGTCGAACTCCGGGCCGTCCAGGTCGAGGGCGGGCCAGTCCCGCACCGGGGGCGGCGACTGGCCGGTGAGCGTGGTGGTCTCCTGCGTCACCCCCCCACCCTCGCCGCGCCCCCGCCCGGCTGTCGCGCGGGAGTGCTGCAGCCGGTGGCCGGCGGTCCGGCGGGATGGCGGTCAGGCGGTCACGGAGTCCACGAGCGCCGCCAGCGACTCGGCGAGCCGGGACAGCCCCGGCCCGGCCGGGCCGCCCGGCTCCGTCATGTAGGTGTCCCGGCGGATCTCCACCATCAGCGCGCCGACCTCGGCCCGCGTCCCGTAGAAGTCCAGCGGCACGTACGTCCCGCCGAACGGGCTGTCCAGCCCGGTCTCCCCGCACGGGGCGAACGCCTCCCGGGCCGCGGCGAGCAGCCCGGGAGATGTGTGGAAGGCGTCGGTGCCCAGGCAGACGGGCGGGCGCGGACCCGTACCGTGCAGTTCGTAGGGGAGCGGCTCGGTCGGGTAGGAGTGCACGTCGATGATCACGGCCCGGCCGGTGGCCGCGAGCCGGCCGGCGACCGCCTCGGTCATCGCCCGCGCGTACGGCCGGAAGTACCGCTCGATCAGCGGCGCGGGGTCCGTGCCCTCGGGGCGCAGCACCTCGCGGTGCGACGTCCGCGTGTACACGGCGCCCATCCCTACGGCGGTCATCTCCTCGCGCTCGTCCGGGAACCGCTCCGGGTCCACGACCAGCCGCGACACCCGGTTCACGAACCGCCAGGGCGTGAGACCGGCCAGCTCGGCGGCCCGCCCGGCGATCTCCGCGGTGTGCGAGTCGGTCATGTGGTCCAGTTCCCGCTCCAGCCCCGCGTCGGACAGGACGATGCCGGCACGGACGTCGGCCGGGATCTCACGGGAGGAGTGCGGCACGTGCAGCAGCACGGGGGAGTGCGGGGCACCCGGCAGCAGCTCGAAGGCGGACGGGGCGTCGGTCACGGGGCGGCTCCCAGGGCGTTGTCAGTGGGGTGCGGCAGGATCGGCGGGGACGGTGCCGGGCAGCGAGGACAGGGGGGGCGTCATGCCGATCACCCATCAGCGGGTGACCGCACATCGGTTTCTGGGGGGTCTGTACGAGGACGACTACTTCCCCGACCACGTGGTGGACCGGGGCAGCGAGATCCTGCTCCGGCTGTGTGCCCGCGTCGAGGCGGACCGGCCGGCCGGCGTGGCGGCGCTCTACGCGCTGACCCACGCGGCCACCGAGGAGTTCAACGAGCTGGAGGCGGCCTTCGAGGAGGCAGGCAGCGAGATCGAGACCACGGCCCGGGAGGAGATCGGCGAGGCCTTCTGGTTCGTCGCCCAGGCCTACGGCTTCCCGGACGCCGACCCGGAGGAGCTGATCGGACCACGGGAGTGGTGAAGATGCGGCACCCCGCCTCCGAGGGGACGGAGACGGGGTGCCGGGGGCCCTGCGGCCCTGGGAGGGTCAGGCGAGGGACGCCAGCGCCTCGTTCCAGGTGGCCGACGGGCGCATGATCTTGGCGGCCTTGGCCGGGTCGGGCTGGTAGTAGCCGCCGATCTCGGCCGGCTTGCCCTGGACGGCGTTCAGCTCCTCGACGATCTTCTGCTCGCTCGCGGTGAGCGTCTCGGCGAGCGGGGCGAAGGCCTTGGCCAGGTCCGCGTCGTCGGTCTGCTTCGCCAGCTCCTGCGCCCAGTACAGGGACAGGTAGAAGTGGCTGCCGCGGTTGTCGATGCCGCCGACGCGGCGGGTCGGGGACTTGTCCTCGTTGAGGAAGGTCGCCGTGGCGCGGTCGAGGGTGTCGGCGAGGACCTTGGCCTTGCCGTTGCCCGTGGCCTCGGCGTACTGCTCCAGGGACGGCACCAGGGCGAAGAACTCACCGAGGGAGTCCCAGCGCAGGTAGTCCTCCTTGACCAGCTGCTGCACGTGCTTCGGGGCCGAACCGCCGGCACCGGTCTCGAAGAGGCCGCCGCCCGCCATCAGTGGGACGACCGACAGCATCTTGGCGCTGGTGCCCAGCTCCAGGATCGGGAACAGGTCGGTCAGGTAGTCGCGCAGGACGTTGCCGGTGACCGAGATGGTGTTCTCGCCGCGGCGGATGCGCTCCACCGACAGCTTGGTCGCCTCGACCGGGTCGAGGATCCGGATGTCCAGGCCCTCGGTGTCGTGCTCCGGCAGGTACTGCTTGACCTTGGCGATCAGGTTGGCGTCGTGGGCGCGGCCCTCGTCCAGCCAGAAGACGGCCGGGTCGCCGGTGGCGCGGGCGCGGGTGACGGCCAGCTTCACCCAGTCGCGGATCGGCGCGTCCTTGGTCTGGCAGGCGCGGAAGATGTCACCGGCGGAGACCGTCTGCTCCAGCACGGCGTTGCCGGCGGCGTCGACCAGGCGGACCGTGCCGGTGGTGGGGATCTCGAAGGTCTTGTCGTGGCTGCCGTACTCCTCGGCCTTCTGCGCCATGAGGCCGACGTTCGGGACCGAACCCATGGTGGAGGGGTCGTAGGCGCCGTTGGCGCGGCAGTCCTCGATCACGGCCTGGTACACGCCGGCGTAGGAGGAGTCCGGGATCACGGCGAGGGCGTCGTGCTCCTGGCCGTCCGCGCCCCACATGTGACCGGAGGTGCGGATCATGGCCGGCATGGAGGCGTCGATGATGACGTCCGAGGGCACGTGCAGGTTGGTGATGCCCTTGTCGGAGTCGACCATGGCCAGCTCCGGGCCCTCGGCCAGCTCGGCGTCGAAGGACGCCTTGATCCCGGCGCCCTCGGGCAGGGACTCCAGGCCCTTGTAGATGCCGCCCAGGCCGTCGTTGGGGGTGAGACCGGCCTTGGCGAGCGTCTCGCCGTACTGCGCGAAGGTCTTCGGGAAGAAGGCGCGGACCACGTGGCCGAAGATGATCGGGTCGGAGACCTTCATCATCGTGGCCTTCAGGTGCACCGAGTACAGGATGCCCTCGGCCTTGGCACGGGCGACCTGCGCGGTGAGGAACTCGCGCAGCGCGGCGACGCGCAGCACGGAGGCGTCGACGACCTCGTCCTTCTTCACCGGCACCGACTCGCGCAGCACCGTGGTGGTGCCGTCGTCGCCGACCAGCTCGATCCGCAGGGTGCCGTCCTCGGCGATCACCGTGGACTTCTCGGTGGAACGGAAGTCGTTCTCGCCCATGGTCGCCACGTTGGTCTTGGACTCGGAGGTCCAGGCGCCCATGCGGTGCGGGTGGGTCTTGGCGTAGTTCTTCACCGAGGCCGGGGCACGGCGGTCGGAGTTGCCCTCGCGCAGGACCGGGTTGACCGCGGAGCCCTTGACCTTGTCGTAGCGGGCGCGGACGTCGCGCTCCTCGTCGGTCTTCGGGTCGTCCGGGTAGGCCGGCAGCGCGTAGCCCTGGCCCTGGAGCTCGGCGATGGCGGCCTTGAGCTGCGGGATGGACGCCGAGATGTTCGGCAGCTTGATGATGTTGGCGGCCGGCGTCTTGGCCAGCTCGCCCAGCTCCGCGAGGGCGTCCGGGATGCGCTGCTCCTCGGTCAGGTACTCCGGGAACAGGGCGATGATGCGGCCGGCCAGCGAGATGTCGCGGGTCTCGACCGCGACACCCGCCTGCGAGGCGTACGCCCGGACCACCGGCAGGAACGAATACGTCGCCAGGGCCGGGGCCTCGTCAGTGTGTGTATAGATGATGGTCGAGTCAGTCACCGGGTGCTCCGCTCCACGTCTGCAACATTGCTCGACATCAAGATATCTCCTGATCGACCCGGGCTCGACAGGGGTCGCGGGGAGATTCCGGCCACGCCGCGCTCAGCCGAACGGGACGACGTCCTCGCCCGCCCGCTGCTGCGGGAGGACCACGGCCCCCTGCTGCAGCGCGACCGTCCGGGCGGGCGACGGGATCCGGATGCCCTCCGCGCGGTAGCGCCGGTGCAGCCGCTTGATGAACTCGTGCTTGATCCGGTACTGGTCGCTGAACTCGCCCACGCCCAGGATCACGGTGAAGCCGATCCGCGAGTCGCCGAAGGTGTGGAAGCGGATCGCCGGCTCGTGGTCCGGCACCGCGCCGCTGACCTCGGTCATCACCTCGGCGATCACCTCGTCCGTCACCCGCTCCACGTGGTCCAGGTCACTGTCGTAGGAGACCCCGACCTGGACCAGCACGGTCAGCTGCTGCTCGGGCCGCATGAAGTTGGTCATGTTCGACTTCGCGAGCTGCCCGTTGGGGATCACCACCAGGTTGTTGGACAGCTCGCGCACGGTGGTCTGGCGCCAGTTGATGTCCTCGACGTAACCCTCCTCGCCGCTGCTGAGCTGGATGTAGTCACCCGGCTGCACGGTCTTGGAGGCGAGGATGTGAATGCCCGCGAAGAGGTTGGCGAGCGTGTCCTGGAGGGCCAGCGCCACCGCCAGACCGCCCACGCCCAGGGCGGTCAGCATCGGCGCGATGGAGACGCCCAGTGTCTGCAGCATCACCAGGAAGCCGATGGCCAGCACCAGGATCCGGGTGATGTTCACGAAGATCGTGGCCGACCCGGCGACCCCGGAGCGCGAGTTCGTCACCGTCCGCACCAGACCCGCGATCACCCGGGCCGCCGTCACCGTCGCCACGAAGATCAGCAGCACCGTCAGCACCTGGTTGACACCGTGCTGCACCGTCCGCGTCAGCGGCAGCGCCGCCGCTGCACCGGCCACCCCGGCCGCGACCGCCGCCCACGGCGCCACCGTGCGCAGCGCGGCCACGATCACGTCGTCGCCGCCCCAGCGGGTGCGCCCGGCATGGCCCGCCAGCCAGCGCAGCAGCAGCCGCAGCAGGAACGCCCCCAGCAGGCCCGCGCCCAGCGCGATGCCGGCGGGCAGCAGATGGTCCATGGTCAGGTCCTCGGTCACCGGCAGTCTCCAAAGCCACGGGATGTCGGGGATGCGCGATCCGGCGTGACCGCAAGGCAGTTCGACCGGCGCGAGGGCTCATCCTGCCGCATCCCGAGGTGTGGTCCGTACCGTGCGAGGGGCGGAACGGGGCGTTTCAGACGATGCCCTCGGCGAGTTCCGCCTGCTCGCGGTCGTCGCCGTACGCCGCGGTCGTCGGGGTGCCGTACGAACGGCGGGCGACGAACCACCACACCGTGGCCAATACCAGTACGACGACCAGGGCGACGGCGGCGTAGTTCATCGTGTCGACCGTCACCGGGAACGACTGGGGCAGGCAGAACAGCACGGTGACCAACGCCACCCACACCACCGCGACCCACCCGACCGGCCTGCTCCACCGGCCCAGGTTCCAGGGCCCCGGGGTGAACCGGTCGCCGGCCCGCAGCCGCAGCAGCACCGGGATGGCGTAAGCGGGAGTGATGCCGATGACGTTGATGGCGGTCACCGCGCCGTACGCCGTCGCCGAGTACAGGGACGGCAGCGCCAGCAGAGCGGCCACCGCCACCGACAGCCACACCGCGGCGACCGGGGTCTGGGTGCGGGCGGAGACTTTGCGCCACAGCGACGAACCGGGCAGGGCGCCGTCCCGGCTGAACGCGAACACCATCCGGCTGGCGGCGGCCACCTCGGCGTTGCCGCAGAACAACTGCGCCACGATCACCACGAGCAGCAGCGCGCTCGCGCCGTCCGTGCCCAGCCCGTCGAGGAGGATCTGTGCGGGCGGCACCCCGGTCGCGGTGTCGCGCGTCGCGTCGTAGTCCTGGATGGCGAAGGTCAGCCCGGCCAGCAGCACGAAGCCCGCCAGCCACGACACCCAGATGGCCCGCACGATGCCGCGCGCCGCCGACACCGAGGCGTTGGAGGTCTCCTCGGACAGATGGGCGGAGGCGTCGTAGCCGGAGAAGGTGTACTGCGCGAGCAGCAGCCCGATCGCGGCCACGTACAGGGGGTTCTCCCAGCCGGTGTCGTTGACGAACTCGGTGAAGACGAAGGACGGCGACTGGTGGTGGTCGGGGACGATCACCAGAGCGCCGACGATCAGCGCCACACCGGCCAGGTGCCACCACACGCTCACCGAGTTGAGCACGCTGACCAGCCGCACGCCGAAGAGGTTGAGGGTGGCGTGCAGCAGCAGGATCACGAGGAAGATCAGCATCGTCTTCTCCGGCGTCGGCTCGAAGCCCCACTGGAGGTTCAGGAACGCTCCCGTGAACAGCGCCGCCCCGTAGTCGATCCCGGCGATCGCGCCGAGCAGCCCCAGCAGGTTCAGCCAGCCGGTGTACCAGCCCCAGCGGCGGCCGCCGAGCCGGTCGGCCATGTAGTACAGCGCGCCGGACGTCGGATACGCGCTGGTGACCTCGGCCAGCGCCATCCCGACGCACAGCACGAACAGGCCGACGCCCGCCCAGCCCCACAGCATCACGGCGGGGCCGCCGGTGCCCAGGCCGAAGCCGTACAGGGTCATGCAGCCGGACAGGATCGAGATCACCGAGAAACTGATCGCGAAGTTGCCGAAACCGCCCATGCGGCGGGCCAGCACCGGCCGGTAGCCGAGTTCGCGCAGACGCTGTTCCTCGCTGACGGACGGTTCAGAGGGGCGGGACATGACAGACCTCCGGGACGGAAGGGTGGGGGGTCAGGGGCGCCGTCGGCCGTGGCCGCGGGCGCGGGCGGCCGAACGGCTGCGCGTGCGGGCCTGGAGGAACACCTCCACCGCCCGCCCGGCCGAACCGTCGCCCGGGGCCCGGCAGGCCCAGGGCAGCGGCGTCCAGTAGGGGCCGAGCGCGTCGAACACCTGGTTCGCCTCCCGGAACCGGAGGGCGCCCCACAGTGCGTGGGCCAGGTGGTTCAAGTCAGGCAGGGACCGCTCGTCGCGCGGGGAGAGCGCGAACCAGGAGTCGAACGCCTGCCGTGCCTCACGGGTGGCGTCCTCCGCCACCCAGTGCAGATCCAGCGCCGCCTCCCGCGCACCCGAGCGGCGGTAGCGCTCCACCCGCACGTACAGCGGCAGCACGTGCAGCGCCGAGCCGGGCGGCGCCGAACCCGCCGCCCAGTGCGCGAACCCGGCCGCCCGGGCCAGGCGTTCGGAGTCGCCGCGCGGATACAGGAACTGCAGCATCCGGTGGTGGGCCTCCCGGTTGTACGGGTCGCGCTTGCCGGCCTCGGCCAACAGCCCCCACGGGCCCGGCGGCAGCATCGGCTCCGGCGGCGCCATCCGGTGCTCCTCCCAGCGCTGCCCCTCGTCCAGCCGGGCCAGTGCCAGCAGACACACCCACGGCACCGGGTCGTGGGGCGCGGCCCGCGTCGCCGCGTCGCAGGCGTGCCAGGCCTGCTGCCACAGTTCGCGGGTGCGGGGATGGCCCTCGCGATGCGCCCGCAGCGTGCGCTCCACGGCCACCCGGGCATGCATCACCGCGGCCGCCACGCTGTGCGGCTCCTCCGCGAGCCAGGCCCGCACCACGTCCGTACCGGCCGCCGAGGCCGCGAGCACCTGGGTGCGCCGCGTCCACTGCGCCCAGGAGCCGGTCTGCTCCAGCAGGATGCGCATCGACATCCAGCGCCCGGCCCGCACCTCCTGGAGGGCGGAGCGCAGCGCGGTGTCGTGTCCGGCGGGGTCGTAGGCGGGCTGTGCACCGTCCCTGGCCATCACACGCCCGCGGCAGGGAGCGGAACGGACCGTATGGCGGCATGGCGTGACAAACAGCCCTCCCCGGGGGCGGTGGTGCGGTGGTCGAGCGGTCGGCGCACACTATAGAGGCGGAGGTTCCGCCTCTGTTCGCTTTCGCGGCACCGGCGCAAAACCATGGCCATCAGGGCGAACTGACTGGCCGTCAGTCACCCTTGACGCCGTGTGTCCACGAGGGCAGGCTGGCGCGCAGTGATCGCCGAGACCGTCGGCGCCGGAGCGGGGAGCCGGGAGGTGCAGGTGCCGGACTCGGTACTCGCCGTCGACCAGGGCACGTCCGGCACCAAGGCGCTGGTGATCTGCCCCGAGCGCGGTGTTCTCGGCACCGGTTTCGCCGAGGTCCGGCCCCGCCACCTGCCCGGCGGCCTGGTGGAGGTGGACCCGGAGGAGCTGTACGGCTCGGTGGTCGACGCCGGGCGCCGGGCGCTCGCCGACGCGGGCGAACCGGTCACCGCGCTGGGCCTGGCCAACCAGGGCGAGACGGTCCTCGCCTGGGACCCGGAGACCGGCCGTCCGCTCACCGACGCGCTGGTCTGGCAGGACCGCCGCGCGGAACCCCTCTGCGCCGAACTGGCCGACCACGCGGACGAGTTGCGCCACCTGACCGGCCTGCCCCTGGACCCGTACTTCGCGGCGCCGAAAATGGCCTGGATACGACGGAACCTCACCCGAGCGGGCCATGTCACCACCTCCGACACCTGGCTCGTCCACCGCCTCACCGGCGCCCACGTCACGGACGCCGCGACCGCCTCGCGCACCGGGCTCCTCGACCTGGAACGCGCCGAGTGGTCGCCACACGCGCTGGAGCTGTACGGGCTGACCGGCGAACGGCTGCCGGACATCGTGGACAACGCCGCCCACACCGGCACGACCAGGGCCTTCGGCCCCGAACTCCCGCTCACCGGCCTCGCCGTCGACCAGCAGGCCGCGCTGCTCGCCCAGCGCGTCACCGAGCCCGGCACCGCCAAGTGCACCTACGGCACCGGCGCGTTCCTCCTCGCCCACACCGGCGGCACACCGCGGCGGGGCGCCTCGGGCCTGGCCGCCTGCGTCGCCTGGCGGCTCGGCGGACGCACCGACCACTGCCTGGACGGCCAGGTGTACACGGCCGCCTCCGCCGTACGCTGGCTCACCGACCTCGGCGTCATCGGCGGCGCCGCCGACCTCGACCCCGTGGGCGCCGCGGTGCCGGACGCCGGCGGCGTCACCTTCGTCCCGGCGCTGGCCGGGCTCGCCGCTCCCTGGTGGCGCGGCGACCTGCGCGGCTCGCTCACCGGTCTCGGCCTGGACACCACCCCCGGGCACCTGGTGCGCGCCCTGTGCGAGGGCCTCGCCGCCCAGGTCGCCGAACTCGCCGACGCCGCGGCGGCCGACCTCGGTGCGCCGCTGACCGTACTGCGCGTCGACGGCGGCCTCACCCGCTCCGCGCTCCTCATGCAGACCCAGGCCGACCTGCTGCAACGCCCGGTCGAGGTGTCCGCCCTGCCGGACGCCACCGCGCTCGGCGTCGGCGCCCTGGCCCGGCTCGGCGCGAACCCGTCCCGCACCCTCGCCGAGGCACTCCCCGACGTGGGTCCCACCACGCTGTACGAGCCCCGCATCACCGCCGACGAGGCCACCGAGCGCCGGACCCGCTTCCGCACGGCGGTCGCGGCACTGCTTGCCGGAGGTCCGGCATGACCGGCGGCCACCACGCCGCTCCCCGGGGGCCGGTGTGACGCACGGCCGACACCCCGGAGACGGCCGCCCCGGCAGGGCCGGGCACACGCCTGCCCCACCGGGTTCGGACACGCCGGACGCCGCGTCCTTCCGCGGAAGCAGGGAGCGGCCGTCCCGGCTCGCCCCGCGACGACCTGCCGCCTCGTTCCCGGCGCCCGTGCCGCGCGGTCCCGGAGACCTGCCCGGACGGCGGACTCGCGAGGCGGCCCGGGGCGCCGGGAGTGCCGTCGGGCGGGGCGCCACCGGGTGGCCACGTGCCGGTCGGCCGGTGGGTCGGCCGAGCCCCCGGACGGAGGCGCACCGTGTCCCGGGCGGGGCGCCGCTCGAAGGGAGCCCCGTATGACCGTCACCGTGTCCGGGGCCCTGCCCGTTGAGCCGTACGACGTGGCGATCGTCGGGGCCGGGGTCGTCGGGTGTGCGATCGCCCGGCGGCTCGCACACCACCCGGAGCTGCGCGTCGCCCTCGTCGAGGCGCAGGACGACGTGGGGCAGGGCACCTCCAAGGCGAACACCGCCATCCTGCACACCGGGTTCGACGCCGTGCCCGGCTCGCTGGAGGCCCGGCTCGTGCGGCAGGGCGCCCGCGAACTCGCCGCGTACGCCGCCGAGTCGGGCATCCCCGTCGAAAACGTCGGCGCCCTGCTCGTCGCCTGGGACGCGGAGCAGCTCGCGGCGCTGCCCCGCCTCGCCGAGAAGGCCGGGCGCAACGAATACCACGACGCCCGCATCCTCGCCCCCGCCGACCTCTACGCCCGCGAACCCCACCTCGGCCCCGGCGCGCTCGGCGCCCTGCACGTACCCGGCGAGAGCATCATCTGCCCGTGGACGACCACCCTCGCGTACGCCACCCAGGCGGTCCGTGCCGGAGTCGACCTGCACCTCGAATCACCCGTCACGCACGCCGGCCGCACGGACGGCGTGCACCGGCTCGACACCCCGCGCGGCCCGCTGCACGCCCGACGGCTCGTCAACGCCGCCGGACTGCACGCCGACACCCTCGACCGGAGCCTCGGCCACGACGACTTCACGGTCACCCCGCGCCGGGGCCAGCTCCTCGTCCACGACAAGTTCGCCCGCGCCCTGGTCCGCCACATCCTCCTGCCCGTCCCCACCGCCCTCGGCAAGGGCGTCCTCGTCGCCCCCACCGTCTACGGCAACGTGCTGCTCGGCCCCACCGCCGAGGACCTGGACGACAAGCGCGACACCGGCTCCACCGCCGAGGGACTGCGCCGCCTGCGCGAACAGGGCCGCCGCATCCTCCCCGCCCTGCTGGAGGAGGAGGTCACCGCCGTCTACGCGGGCCTGCGCGCCGCCACCGAGCACGACGACTACCGGATCGCCGCCCACCCCCACCAGGGCTACGTCACCGTCGGCGGCATCCGCTCCACCGGCCTCACCGCCTCCCTCGCCATCGCCGAGCACGTCACCGGCCTGCTCGCCGGCACCGGCCTCGACCTCGGCCCCCGGCGCCCGCTCGAACCGGTCCGCATGCCCCACCTCGGCGAGGCCACCCCCCGCCCCCACCAGCGGCCCGACCTCGTCGCCGCCGACCCGGAGTACGGCACCCTGGTCTGCCACTGCGAACGCGTCTCCCGCGGTGAGATCCGCGACGCCCTCGCCGGACCGGTCCCGCCCCGCTCCCTGGACGGACTGCGCCGCCGCACCCGGGCCCGGGCGGGCCGCTGCCAGGGCTTCTACTGCGGTGCGGCGGTCAGGGCGTTGTTCGAGGAGGCGCAGGGGTGACAAGTCGACACATCGATGTCCTGGTGGTGGGCGCCGGCCCCGCCGGACTCGCCGCCGCGTCCCTGCTCGCCACGGCCGGCGCCCGCGTCGAGGTACTGGAGCGCGAGCAGTCGCCCGGGGGAATGCCGAGGCACTGCGCCCACCGGGGCTTCGGCAACCGGACGCGCGCGCTGACCGGCCCGGCCTACGCCCGCCTCCTCGCCGACGCGGCCGTCCACGCCGGAGCCGGCCTGCGCACCGGTGTCACCGCCCTCGACTGGGCGGGCCCGCGCGCCCTCACCACCGTCGGACCCCGGGGCGTCCGGACGCTCGCCGCCCGCGCGGTCGTCCTGGCCACCGGCGCCCGCGAACGCCCCCGCGCCGCCCGCCTCGTCCCCGGCACCCGGCCGGCCGGCGTCTACACCACCGGCGAACTCCAGCAGGCGGTCCACCTGTACGGGCAGCACATCGGCACCCGCGCGGTGATCGTCGGCGCCGAGGCCGTCTCCCACGCCGCCGCCGGCACCGTACGGGCGGCCGGAGCCGAGGTCGTCGCGCTGGTCACGGAGCTGTCCCGGGCCCCCGCCGCCCCCGTGCGGACGCTGACGGCACGCCTGCGGCACCGCACCCCCGTCCTCACCGGCACCACGGTCACCGAACTCCTCGGCCGCGGACGCCTGTCGGGCGTGCGCGTACGGCACCGCGACGGCCGTACGGCCATCCTGCCCTGCGACACCGTCGTGTTCACCGGCGACTTCGTCCCCGAGCACGAACTCGCCCGGCGCGGCGGGCTGACCCTGGACGAGGGGACCCGCGGTCCCGCCGTGGACGGCGCCCTGCGCACCTCACGGCCCGGCGTCTTCGCGGTCGGCAGTGTGCTGCACGCCGTCGAGAGCGCGGCCACGGCCGCCCGTGAGGGCGCGCACGCGGCGAACGCCGTACGCGACTGGCTGACGGACGGCGCGGGCCCGGACCCGTCGGACCGGACGGACCCGTACTGGCCCGGCGGTGTCCCCCTGGTCGCCGAACCGCCCCTGCTGCGCATCGCCCCGAACCGCGTCACTCCGGCCGACCGCTTCCCGTACCTCCTGCGCACGGGGGTCACGCTGCCCCGCCCCGTCCTGTACGTCACCCAGGACGGCCGCCCCCTGCACCGCGAGCGGCTCCAGCTCACCGCGGCCGTCCCGCACCGCCCACTGACCCTGACGGCACGCTGGACGCACCGGGTCGATCCCGACGGCGGACCGGTGCACGTCACCGTCGCCTGACCTTCCGGTCCGCACGCCCGCTCAAATCACCCGCATCCGCACCAGCGCGGCCAACGTCAGCGCCCCCGGCAGCAGCGGGAGCCACACCGTCAGCAGCCTGAACGCCAGCACCACCGCCGTGGCCACGGCCGCGGGCCCGCCCGCCGCCACCAGTGCCACGACCAGCGCCGCCTCGACCGAGCCGATGCCGCCCGGCGTGGGCACCAGCGCCACCGCCACCGTCGCCGCCAGGTACGCCACCGCCATGTGCCCGACGGGCAGCGCCAGTCCCAGCGACCGGCCCACCAGAACCAGCGCCGAGGCCTGCAACGCCGGGAAGGCCAGCGCGCCGCCCCACAGCGCCAGCGCGCGAGCCGGCCGGGCGTGCACCGAGCGGGCCTCGCCCAGTGCCGTCCGCAGGAAGGAGACCAGCGCACCACGCAGCCGCGGCAACAGCGCCAGCGCCCCCGCCGCCACCACCGGGACCGCGCCGGCGGCCACCAGCAGCGGCCCCACGGCGCCTTCGGGCAGCAGCGTGCCGAGCCGCAGCGCACCGGGGAACGCGATCAGCAGGACGCCCAGCAGCGCGAGGCGGCCGACGCTCTCCGCCAGCAGGTACAGCGCGAGCGCCGCCGAGGAACGGGCGAGCGGCAGCCCGCACACCGTCATGAACCGCAGGTTCACCGCGCTCGCGCCCAGACCCGTCGGCAGCAGGTGGTTGGCCGCGCCGGCCGCGAACTGGGTGGCCACCAGCCGCCGTCGGGGCAGCCGCTCGACCACCGCGCCCTGCCGGGTGCAGGCGGCGGCGACCCAGGTCAGACAGGTCGCGCCGGCCGCGGCCAGCAGCCAGGGCCAGCGGGCCGTGGCGAGATGGCCGAAGCCCTCCGCGAGCACGGACCGGTGCCGGACCGCGACCACGCCCACCAGGAGCAGCGGAAGCGCGCACAGGACCCGGCGGACCGGGACGCGGTGCAGGAGTGGCTTCTCGGGGACTCGAACCGCTGTCGTCACAGCACAAGACATTCCCCCAGACGCGCCAACTACGAGTGGCCGACGCGCGGACACCGGCTTACGGACCGCCGGCCGCGCCGCCTTGACCTCAAGGTTGGTCGAGGTTCTACGGTCATCGGCATGAGTATGGAGACCACGGCGTGGACGCAGCTGTACAGCGTCATGAACGCCAAAGACGAGCGCCGCCCCTTCGCCCGCGCCACGCTGCGCCGCATCGGCGCGTTCGCCCGTCCGCACCGCCGCCGCATCGTCCGGTTCCTGCTGCTCGGGGTGGCGACCGCACTGCTCGCTGTCGCCACCCCCGTCCTCGCCGGAAAGGTCGTCGACGCGATCGTGTCGGACGGCGACGAGGGCACGGTGGTGCGCCTCGCCCTGCTCATCGCGGTCATCGCCCTCGCCGAGGCGGTACTCGGCATCGCCTCCCGCAGGCTCTCGGCGACGCTCGGGGAGGGACTCATCCTCGATCTGCGGACGGCCGTGTTCGATCATGTGCAGCGCATGCCGGTCGCGTTCTTCACACGCACTCGTACGGGAGCGCTCGTCTCCCGACTCAACAACGACGTGATCGGCGCCCAACGCGCCTTCAGCAACACGCTGTCCGGCGTGGTCAGCAACGTGGTCACCCTGCTGCTCACCCTCGCCGTCATGCTGACCCTGTCCTGGCAGATCACCCTGCTCGCCCTGGCGCTGCTCCCGGTGTTCGTGCTCCCCGCCCGGCGGATGGGCCGCCGCATGGCCCGGATGCAGCGCGAGGCCGCCGCCCTCAACGCCGCCATGGGCACCCGCATGACCGAGCGCTTCTCGGCACCCGGCGCCACCCTGATCAAACTGTTCGGCCGCCCGGAGGAGGAGTCCGCCGAGTTCGCCGAACGCGCCCGCCGCGTCGCCGACATCGGCGTGCGCACCGCCACCGCCCAGGCCGCCTTCATCACCGCGCTCACCCTCGTCTCGGCGCTCGCCCTCGCCCTCGTCTACGGACTCGGCGGCTTCTTCGCCCTGCGCGGCTCCCTGGACCCGGGCGCCGTCGTGGCGCTGGCCCTGCTGCTGACCCGCCTCTACGCGCCGCTCACCGCGCTCGCCGGGGCCCGCGTGGAGGTCATGAGCGCCCTCGTCAGCTTCGAGCGGGTCTTCGAGGTGCTGGACCTGGCCCCGCTCATCGACGAGAAGCCCGACGCCCGCCCGGTCCCCGACGGCCCGGTCGCCGTCGAGTTCGACGACGTCCGCTTCGGCTACCCGTCCGCCGACAAGGTCTCCCTCGCCTCCCTCGAAGAGGTCGCCACCCTGGACACCCGCGGCGGCGAAGAGGTCCTGCACGGCCTCTCCTTCCGCGCGGAACCGGGCCAGACCATCGCACTGGTCGGATCGTCCGGCGCCGGCAAGTCCACCATCGCCCAACTGCTGCCCCGCCTGTACGACACCGACGGCGGCACCGTCCGCGTCGGCGGCGTCGACGTCCGCGACCTGAGCGCGCGGTCGCTGCGCGACACGGTCGGCATGGTCACCCAGGACGGCCACCTCTTCCACGAAACCGTCCGGGCCAACCTGCTCCTCGCCCGGCCCGGCGCCACCGACGACGAGCTGTGGACGGCGCTGCGCCGCGCCCGCCTGGCCGACCTCGTGCGGTCCCTGCCGGACGGGCTCGACACCGTGGTCGGTGAGCGCGGCTACCGGCTCTCCGGCGGCGAACGCCAGCGCATGACCATCGCCCGGCTGCTCCTGGCCCGCCAGCGCGTCGTCATCCTCGACGAGGCCACCGCCCACCTCGACAACACCTCCGAGGCGGCCGTCCAGGAAGCCCTCACCGAAGCCCTCCAGGGCAGGACGGCCGTGGTGATCGCGCACCGGCTGTCCACGGTCCGGGCGGCCGACCGCATCCTGGTGGTGGAGGCCGGCCGCATCGTGGAGAGCGGCACCCACGAGGAACTCCTCGCGGCCGACGGCCGCTACGCCCAACTGCACCGCACCCAGTTCGAGCGTCCGGTCCTGGACAAGGCCGCCTAGGTCCGCGCGGCCGCTACGGCGGGCCGGGCGACCCGGCCCGCAGTGGCAGGTCCTGCTCGGCCCAGACGACCTTCCCGCCGGGCGTGCGGCACGAGCCCCAGCGCCGGCACAGCATGTTGATCAGCTGGAGACCGCGCCCGCTCTCGTCGCTCACGTCCGCGTGCTGGATCTGTGGCAGGTCGGGGCCGGAGTCGGAGACCTCCACGGACAGCCGCTCGTGCCGCAGCAGCCGCAGCTCGCCGGGGGCGTTCCCGTACCGCAGGGCATTGCCCACCAGCTCGCTGACCACCAGCTCCGTGGTGTCGACCAGCTCCTGAAGCCCCCACCGCTCCAACTGCTCACGCACCGCCGTACGGGCCTGCCCGGCCGCCTTGCCGTCCGGCGGCAGCGTCCGCACGTACACGTCGCACTCCGGATCGAGCGGCCGGGCGAGGGCCGCCAGCACGATCGCGTCGTCCGACCGGTCGTCGCCGATCCGCTCGGCGACCGTCCGGCACGCGGCGGCATCCTCGGGCAGATCGTCGCGGAGCGCCTCGCGCAGCCGCTCCAGCTGGGTGCCCAGGTCGGCCGTGCGGGACCGGACCAGCCCGTCCGTGTACAGCGTCAGCCGGCTCCGCTCGGGCACCGGCCGCTCGACCGGGTCGTACGGGATCACGCCCGTCCCCAGCGGCGCCCCCGCGGGCACCTCCAGGAACGAGACGGTGCCGTCGGGCCCGGTCAGCAGCGGTGGCGGGTGCCCGGCGCTGGCGATGCGGAAGGTGCCGCCGCACGGGTCGTAGACCGCGCACAGACAGGTGGCGACCTGGTCCTCCTCCAGATCGCGGGCGGCCAGGTCGAGCCGGGCCAGCAACCGCTCGGGCGCGATGTCCAGCGCCATCAGGGTCCGGGCCACCGTGCGCAGCCGCCCCATGGTCGCGGCGGCGGCCAGGCCGCGCCCCATCACGTCGCCCACCATCAGCGCGGTACGGCCGCTGGGCAGCGCGACCACGTCGAACCAGTCGCCGCCCACGGCGGCCGGATCGGCGGCCGGGTCGTAGCACGAGGAGACGTCCAGGCCCGGGGTGCTCGGGCTGGACCGGGGGAGCAGCGCCCGCTGCAGGGTGACCACCTGGTCGCGCTCGCGCCCGTAGAGCCGGGCGTTGTCGATGTACACGGCGGCCTTGGAGGCCAGCTCCATGGCCAGCGCCACGTCGGTCCGGTTGAACGGCGCCCGGTGGCCGGCCCGGACGAAGTCGGCCAGTCCCAGCAGCACCCCGCGGGCGATCAGCGGCACCGCCAGGTAGGAGTGGACGCCCGCCCGGCGCATGATGTCCGACGACTCGCGCGAGGGGGCGATCACGGCGAAGTCCGCGCGCGTCATCCGGGACACCAGCACCGGTCGGCGGGTGGTGAGACACCGCTGCCCCAGCCGGTCGGCGGTGTGCACCGACAGCTCGCCCACGGGATCGGGCGCGAGGTTCAGCCCCTCGACCTCCGACACCGCCATGGCCCTGAGCCGCGGCGCCTCCCCTCCCGTGACCCGGTCGCCGTCCTGGAACCGCAGCACCGAGTCCAGCAGGTCCACCGCGGCGCCGTCGGCCAGCTCCGGCACGGTGAAGCCGGCCAGCTCCTCCGCCGTCCGCCGCACGTCGAGCGTGGTACCGATGCTCAGGTCTGCCGCGTTCAACCAGGCCAGCCGTCGTCGTGCGCCCAGCGCCTCCGACACCGACCGCAGCGCGCCCCGCGCCGCGCGGTGCCCGCTCACCAGGGGATTCGGAGGGCGGCGCAGCCCGCCCAGCCACGCTCGTTCCCGCACGCGTCGCCTCCTCCCACGGCCTCCTGACCCCGATTCTGCCCTGCCGCGGGACGACCGGCGACGGCGGACCCCCGTCGGCATCCGCACCGGCGGGGGTGGCGCCCGGGAGTTCCTCAGGCGCGCAGCCACACCGCCGTGTCGCCCGGCAGCCGGCCGGCCCCGTCCAGGGGCCCGCTGACGAGCAGCACGGCGCTGTGCGCGGGCAGCTCCACCGGCGCGGCGGACAGGTTGACGACGCACACCGGGCCGCTCGCCCGCCGGAACGCGAGGACGCCGTCCGGCGCGGGCAGCCACTCCAGACCGCCGTCGCCGAACCCCGGGGTGGACCGCCGCAGGCCCAGCGCCTCGCGGTAGAGCGAGAGCATCGAGCCCGGGTCCGCGCCCTGGCGGTCCGCCGCGTACGCCGACCAGCCCTCCGGCTGCGGCAGCCAGGGCTCGGTCTCCGAGCCGAACCCGCAGTACGGCGCGTCCGCGGCCCACGGCAGCGGCACGCGGCAGCCGTCCCGCCCCGGGTCGACGCCCCCGGAGCGGAAGTGCATCGGGTCCTGGATCCGCTCGCGCGGGATGTCGGCCTCGGGCAGGCCGAGTTCCTCCCCCTGGTACACGTAGACGGACCCGGGCAGGGCCAGCGTCAGCAGCGCGGCGGCCCGGGCGCGCCGGGTGCCCAGGGCCAGGTCGGTCGGGGTGCCGAAGGCCTTCTTCGCGAAGTCGAAGCCGGTGTCCGCACGGCCGTACCGGGTGACCGTGCGGGTCACGTCGTGATTGCAGAGCACCCAGGTGGCCGGGGCGCCCACCGGCGCGTGCTCGGCCAGCGTGTCGTCGATGGTGCGGCGCAGCCGGTCCGCCTCCCAGGGGCAGGACAGGAAGTTGAAGTTGAAGGCGGTGTGCAGTTCGTCGGGCCGCAGGTAGCGGGCGAAGCGCTCGGCGTCCGGCAGCCACACCTCACCGACGAAGACACCCCCGTACTCGTCGGCGACCTTGCGCCAGGAGCGGTAGATGTCGTGCAGTTCGTCCTGGTCGATGTACGGGTGCGGGTCGACGCCCTCCTCGAAGTCCGCGAGCGCGGGATCCTTCGCCAGCAGCGCGGCGGAGTCGATGCGTACGCCCGCCACGCCCCGCTCGAACCAGAACCGCAGCACGTCCTCGTGCTCCCGGCGCACCTCGGGATGGGCCCAGTTGAGGTCGGGCTGCTCCGGGGTGAACAGGTGCAGGTACCACTCGCCGTCCGGGACCCGGGTCCAGGTGCGGCCGGAGAACTGGGAGGGCCAGTCGTTGGGCGGCAGCTCGCCGTGCGCGCCGCGGCCGGGGCGGAAGTGGAACCGCTCCCGCTCCGCGCTGCCCGGGCCCGCCTCCAGTGCCGCCCGGAACCAGGCGTGCTGGTCGGAGACGTGGTTGGGGACGATGTCGACGATGGTGCGGATGCCCAGCTCCCGGGCCTCGGCGATCAGCTTCTCGGCCTCGCCGAGGGTGCCGAAGGCGGGGTCGATGGTGCGGTAGTCGGCGACGTCGTAACCGCCGTCGACGAGGGGTGAGACGTACCAGGGGGTGAACCAGACGGCGTCCACACCGAGTTCGGCGAGGTAGGGCAGTCTCGCCCTCACGCCCGCGAGGTCACCGGTGCCGTCGCCGTCGCCGTCGGCGAAACTGCGGGGGTACACCTGGTAGATGACGGCGTCGCGCCACCAGTTGTCGGTGCGGTGCGAGTTGGGGGCTGCCACGTGACGGTCCTTTCGGGCAGGGTGGATCTTCGCCGCCGGCCCGGACAGAGCGGGGCGTCGGACGGGCCGACGGCGAAGGTTGACGGGACGTGCCGGGGAGACGGGGAGGAGGGCGGGCGGCGAGCGCCTCGGCCCTGGAGCCCTCAGCCCTTGAGCCCTCCGGCGGTGAGTCCGCTCATGATGTTGCGCTGGAAGACCAGGAAGATGAGGAGCGTCGGCAACGAGGCCATGGTGAGCGCGGCGATCAGCACGTTCACGGGCACCCCGTTGGACAGGGAGTAGATCCCGACGTTCAGGGTCTGCCTGGCCGGGTCGGGCAGCGTCAGCATGGGCCAGAGGAAGTCCTTCCAGACGCCCACGATCGCGAAGATGGAGACCACGCCGAGGATCGGCCGCGAGATCGGCAGCACGATCGACCACAGCGTGCGCATCGGCGAGGCACCGTCCATGGAGGCGGCGTCGAGCAGCTCCCTGGGGATCGAGTCGAAGAACCGCTTCAGCAGGAAGATGTTGAAGGCGTTGGTCACCGAGGGCAGCCAGATCGCCCACGGCGTGTTCAGCAGGTTGCGCTCGAAGATCGGCACGTCGAGCACCGTCAGGTACTGCGGCACGACCAGCACGGTCGCCGGGATCATCAGCGTCGCCAGCATCAGGCCGAGGATGGCCTTGCCGAGGACCGGCCGGAGCTTGGACAGCGAGTAGGCCGCCGCCACGTCGAACACCAGCTGGAAGGCGAGCGCGCCGAACGCGTAGAACAGCGTGTTCCCCAGCAGACTCGCCAGGTCCATGACGTTCCAGGCCTGCGCGTAGTTGTCGGGCTCGAAGGACTCGGGCACCAGCGTCGGCGGGGTCTGCACGACCTCCTGGGTGTCCTTGAAGCCGCTGGAGACCATCCAGTACATCGGGCCGAGGAAGACCACGGTGAAGAGGGCGACGACGAGGCCGAACACCACCCAGTAGAGCGCCTTCCCGCGGGGGCGGGCGAGCTGGGCCGGTGAGATGAGTGTGCGTGTGGACATCGGTGGATTCCCCCGGCTCTACTCGTCCTCGGCGCGGCTGAGCTTCACGTACGCCGCCGAGAACCCGGCCAGCAGTACGAGGAGCAGCAGGCCGAGGGCCGCTGCGGCACCGTAGTTGTTGAAGTTGAAGGCGTACTGGTAGATGAGGTACACGACCGTGGTCGTCGAACCCTCGGGGCCGGCGCCGCCGGTGAGCAGGAAGGGCTCCACGAAGACCTGCATGGTGGCGATCACCTGCATCAGCAGCATCAGCGAGAGGATGAGCCGCGTCTGCGGGATCGTGACGTGCCAGATCTTGCGCAGCAGCCCGGCCCCGTCCAGTTCGGCCGCCTCGTACAGCTCGCCGGGGATGCCCTGGAGCGCGGCCAGGTAGATGAGCGCCGCGCCGCCCATGTTCATCCAGGTCGACGCGATGACCACGGAGAGCATCGAGAGGTCGGGGTCCTGCAACCACTGCTGCTCGGGCAGTCCGAAGAACCCGAACACCTCGTTGAGCATGCCGTAACCGGGGTCGTACAGGTACTTGAACAGCAGCACGGAGGCGACCGGGGGCAGCATCACCGGCAGGTAGACGAGCAGCCGGAGGTAGCCCTTCCCGTGCCTCAGTTCGTTGATGACGAGGGCGACGACGAACGGCACGGCGAAGCCGAGCACCAGGGCCAGCACGGTGAACAGCAGGGTGTTGCGCCATGCCTGCCAGAAGGCCGGGTCGTTGAAGACCGTCTCCAGGTTCTCCAGGCCGACCCAGGAGACCTCGCCCTGTTCCGTCTTCTGGAAGGCGAGGAAGAACTCCCGGACCATCGGGTACCAGGAGAAGAACGCGAAGCAGAGAACCGCTCCGATCAGGAAGCCGTGCGCGGTGAGGTTGCGCTTCAGGCTCCTGCCGAACGACCCGCCGCGCTGGGGCGGGCCGTCCACCGGCGGCTGGGCGTGGCGGGCTCTCGCCGCCTTGCTCGGGGTCAGGCTGGGGGCCGACATCGTCGCTCCTTGGGACTGATCTCATGGGCCCCGGGGGGCGGTGCGGCCCGCCCCCCGAGGGAGCCGGTCACTGCGTGGCCAGAACCTGGTCGACCTGCTGCTCCGCGCTGGAGAGCAGCTTGTCGATGTCGGCGTCCTCGTTGGTGAGGAGGCCGGACATCACGTTGTCCAGGACCTTGTAGACCTCCTGGGCCTTCGGCGGCTCGGCCAGGCCCGGGACCGGGTTGTCCATGAACGGCTTGAAGTTCTCGACCGGCATGGTGGCGTGCTCCAGGCGGGCCGCGTCGTCCTTCTTCTTCGACTCGTTCAGCCAGAAGTTGGGCTGCGGCAGGCCCACCGGCAGCTTGTCGGTCTTCTTGCGCGCCCAGTCGAACTGCCCCTTGCCGACGGTCAGGTTCTCGAAGTTCAGCCAGGCGACGGCCGCCTTGATCTTGTCGGAGGAGATCCCCTTCTTGATCATGTAGCTGTTGCCGCCGGCCAGGGTGTTCTTCTCGCCCGGGATCGGGCCCATGCCGAAGTTCTCGTAGTCGGCGCCGAGTTGCTGGACCATGTACGTGATGTCGTCCGGCGCGGCGAGGAACATGCCGAGCTTGTCCGTGGCGATCTGCTTCTGCAGGTCGCCCCACTTGAGCAGCTGGGTCTTGCCCATGCTCTCGTCCTCCCAGCGCATGGCGTGGAGGTTCTCGGCGACCTCCTTGCCCACCTCGTTGTTGAACGCCGCCTTCTTGCCGCTCTCGTCCACGACCTCGGCGCCGCGGCTGTACATCTGGGCGGTGAAGTGCCAGCCGCCGGTGTTGCCCGCGCTGTACTCGCCGAAGCCGGCGATGCCGTCGCCCAGGTCGGAGATCTTCTTGGCCGCGGTGCGGACCTCGTCCCAGGTGCGCGGCGGGGTGTCCGGGTCGAGACCGGCCTGCTCGAAGAGCTTGCGGTTGATCAGCAGGCCCATCGTGTAGTTGCTCGTGGGCAGGCCGTAGAGCTTGTTCTCGTGCTTGAGCGACCCCAGGACGTTCGGGTCGATGTCCTTCAGCGCCGGGACGGTCTTGTCGTTGACGTAGGCCGTGATGTCCTCGGCGCCGTCGTTGTCGAGCACCTGGGGCAGGTCGGTGAAGTAGGTGTAGAAGACGTCGGGCTGGGACTTGGCCTTGAGCATCGCCGTGAAGCGCGGCGGCTCCAGGCACTGGCCCGGGGTGGAGCGGCCCTCGATGGTGACGTTGGGGTAGGTCTTGTTGAACTCCTCGACGTCCTCCTGCCACTCCTTCAGCTCGGCCGCCTTCGCCTTCGGCGGCATGCAGTCGATGGTGAGCGTCACCTTGGTCTTCGGGTCCAGTGGAGCGGCCGGGTCGGAGGACCCGCTGCCGCCTTCGGAACCGCCGCCGTCGTCACTGCTGCTCGTGCCGCAGGCGGCGAGAGCGGTCAGGGTGAGAGCGGAGACGAGCGTGATGGCGCCGGCACGGCGAGTACGGCGGAACCGAGCACTTCTCATGGGTGGTCCCCTTCGGGCATGAACGTGGAAGGCGCCCCACCGCCGATGCGTTGTGGGGCGCCGCACACTCAACCACCGTGAACAAGTGAACGCAATATCTCGCGCTGATTTCGTAAATGTTTGACAGTGCCTCGACGGTCGGGGAACCCGCTACCGGACGGAGACCTGTGCGGTGGAGCCGCGGACGACGAGTTCCGGTTCGAAGAGCAGCTCCCTGTGGGGGACTTCGGTGCCTTGGATCTGGGCGCAGAGGAGGTCGACGGCGGCGCGTCCCATGGCTTCGATGGGTTGGCGGACGGTGGTGAGGGGTGGTTCGGTGCAGGTCATGAAGGCGGAGTCGTCGTAGCCGACGACGGAGACGTCGTGGGGTACGTGGTGTCCGTGGCGGCGGGCGGCGCGGACGGCGCCGAGGGCGAGGGGGTCGCTGGCGCAGATGATGCCGGTGACGCCGCGTTCCAGGAGGCGGGTGGCGGCTGCCTGGCCGCCCTCCAGGGAGAACATGGCCCGTTCCACGTGGGCGTCGGGCAGGGCGCCGTTCGCCGCCTCGGCGGCCTGCCGGGCGGCGGCCAGCTTGCGGCGGGAGGGGATGTGGTCGGAGGGGCCGAGCACCAGACCGATGCGCTCGTGGCCGAGCGAGGCCAGGTGCCGCCAGGACTGGCCCACGGCGACGGCGTCGTCGCAGGCGACGCAGGGGAAGCCCAGATCGGGGATGGAGGCGTTGACGAGCACCACGGGGATGTTGCGCTCGGCGAGCAGCCGGTAGTGGTCGTGAGGGGCGTCCGCCTGCGCGAACAGACCGCCGCCGGCGAAGACGACCCCGGAGACCTGCTGTTGCAGCAGCAGCTCGACGTAGTCGGCCTCCGAGACGCCGCCCTTGGTCTGCGTGCACAGCACCGGAGTCAGCCCCTGCTGGGCGAGCGCGCCCCCGATGACCTCGGCGAACGCGGGGAAGATCGGGTTCTGCAGCTCGGGCAGGACCAGGCCGACCAGACGGGCTCGCTCACCCCGCAGCTGGGTGGGCCGCTCATAGCCCAGGACGTCCAGGGCGCTCAGCACGGACTGCCGGGTCGTCTCCGACACCCCCGGCTTGCCGTTGAGCACCCGGCTGACCGTGGCCTCGCTGACCCCAACCTTCTTCGCCACCTGAGCAAGTCGTCGCGTCACAAACGCAAGACTAGCGCAAGTCTCCGCAAGAGACTTGCGCCAGTCAGTGCCTTCCGGGACTACGGATTGCGAATGATCTTGAAGGTGGACGTCGTGTTGCGGATGTCCACGGCGTTGTCGCTGAGCTTCAGCCCGTTGAAGGTGACCTCACCGACCGCCGGTCCCTGCCCGCCTTCGGGCATCTCGTTGGCCCACAGGCCGAAACCGGACTTGGCGTCGAACGCGTCACCGCTCTTGTGCGCGCCCGTGACGGAGACGTCGGTGAAGACGGTGTCCTTGATCGGGTACTGCGGCTGGCCTCCCACGTAGCTCGTCTGGAACATGATGCCGCTGTAGGTCGGGTCGACGATGTCGACGTGGTCGACCCTGATGCCCTGGAACACCTTGGACGCCGAGAACACCCAGATTCCGGGGAAGGTCTGCCCGTTCCAGAAGTGCCCGCCGGCCCGGACGATCGACACGTTCTCGAAGGTCGTCGGATCGGTGCCGAAGCCGTTCATCGGGTAGCCGAAGTCCAGCGAGCTGATCGTGATGCCCGAGTAGACCAGGGTGTCCGCGATGTGGATGTTCCGGAAGGTGTTGTTGTATCCGCCGTAGACGGCCAGACCCGCGGCACGCCAGGTCAGCGTCGTCGTGAGGTTCTCGTAGAGGTTGTTCTTCATGTCCGCGCCGCCCGCGTCGATCGCCGAGAAGAGCGCGAAGCTGTCGTCACCGGTCGCCCGGGCGTCGTTGTTGGACACCAGGTTGTCGGTGGAGCCGTTGGTCATGTTGATGCCGTCGGCGAACATGTTCCGGATCCGGGAGTTCCTGATCGTCATCCGGTCGGTGTTGGCGCCCCAGTACAGGCACACCATGTGCTCGTTCCAGATGTTGTCGATCACGATGTCCGAGGTGTTGGAGAAGTCGAACACCTTGCCGGGTCCGTCGATGCGGCTCGTGTAGTTGCCGAAGTAGGCGAAGTTCGCGAACGTCGAGCCCTTCGCGGTCGCCTCGGCACGGAAGCCGATGTCGGTGTTGTCCTGCGTGGTGGGCGCGTGGAACCGCGTGAACCAGGGACCGGCGCCGACCACCTTCACCGCCTTGCCGTACACCTGGAACTTGCTCGACGTCTGGTAGTCGCCGGGCGGCAGGTACACACCCACCAGCTTGCCCGAGGTGTCCATGCGGACCTTGTCCAGCGCGTTCTGCACGTCCTGGTGTGTGAACCCGGCCGGCACGGCATACGCCGCCGGGTCGGGGTTCGGCAGCGCGGAGACCTGCTCCAGGTTGACGAAGTCGATCGCGTAGTCGGAGGTGTTGGCCGCGTCCTTCTGCAGCCGGATCCTGCTGCCCGCCGGGACGGTCTCGCCCAGCATGAGGTGCGCCTCGTCGTAGATGTGCCGCGGGGCGCCCGCACCGGGGGAGTTGCCCGGCGAGGCCTCGGCACCGTACAGCCAGGCGTACTTCGACGTCAGCGGCAGCGCCTTCTTCATGACGCCGTCGACGTAGACGTCGAGCGTCGCGTCGATGCCGCCGCCGCCCGGCGCGTCCGGGATCGAGAAGCGGGTCACCAGGGTGTTGGTGTCCGCCTTCGTGGTGAACTCGACGTACTCGCCGGTCCTGTCGAGGTGGACGGCCTTGCGGCCGGACGCCTCGCCCGCGATGTCGCCGATGGTGCGGTTGGGGCCGACCACGGTGGCACCGCCGCCGACCGTACCGTCCTCCGCCTCGTACATGTCGTACGGCATGTTCGCCCCGCGCCCGACGAACAGCGGCTGCGTGGAGGCATTGTTCTCCCGTTTGACCGGCAGTTCGTTCGCGTCGTCGGCGACCGTGACCTTCAGGGAGTAGGAGCCGTTGGCCGCCTTCCAGGTGCCGAGGCTCACGGCCGGGGCCGTGGATCCGGCGGCGATGACACCGGAGTGCGCGCCGGTCAGGGTCTTGACGGTGCCGCCCTTGGCGTCGAGCAGGGTGAGCGTCACCGCGTGGCCGCCGCCCGCGGAGTCCCGGGTGCCCTGGTTCCTGAGCGCGACCTTGAAGGTCACGTCGTCACCGGCGGCCGGACTGGACGGTGAGGTGGTGACGGCGGCGGCGACCAGGTCGGAGCTCTGCACCGGCTTGACGACCAGCGGATCGGGCCGCGTGTAGGTGTTGTTGGTCTCGTTCTGCTCGATGATCTCGTTCGCCTCGTCGGCGACCGCGCTCAGTTCGTACGAACCGGCCTCGCGTGCCCCGACGGACGCGCTGACCGTGCTCTGCGCACCCGCCTCGAGAGCGGGGACGTCGGCGGTGGCGACCTTGGTGCCGCCCAGCCGGAGAGCGACCTTGCCGGCCGGAGTGTCCGCGGCGCCGCCGTTGCGGACGGTGGCGGACACCGTGATCTCGTCGGACTCGACGGGGGAGTCGGGCGACGTGGTCAGCTTCGTGACCTCCAGGTCCGGATTGGGCGCCGGGGTGCCGATGACCTGGAACTCGGCGACCTGCCCGGCCGTCGCACCGGTGTTGGAGGTGAACTTCAGCTGGACGTCCGCGGCCCGTTCGCCGACGGGGATCGTCACGCTGTTGCCGCCGCTCGCCGGGTCGAAGACATAGTCCTTCGCGGCCACCAGCGAGGTGAGGCCGGACGCGTCCTGGGCGCGGCCGAGCACCTGGATGTTCTGCGTGCGCCTCGACCAGCCGGCGTCGGGGTTGAGCTTGAGGACGACGCGGTCGACGTCCGCGTTCGCGCCCAGCTTCAGGGTCAGGGTGTTCGGGTAGCTGCCCGCCGCCCCCTCCCAGTAGGTGGAGGTGCTGTTGTCGTTGGCGTTCTCGGCGACATACGTGTGGATGACGGACGAGGCGCTGATCGGCTTGCCGACGGCCAGGTTCGAGCCGTCGCCGCCGCTGCCCGTGCGGGTCACGGAGTTGCTGTCGCCCGACTGGTTGCCGGCCGCGTCCTTCGCCCGCACGAAGTAGGTCACGTTCGCCGACGCCGGCTGGGTGTCGGTGTAGGTGGTGACGTCACCGGCGACGCTCTTGCGCAGCTGGTTGTTGGCGTAGACGTCGTAGCCGGTGACACCCTTGTCGTCGGTGGAGGCGGTCCAGGTCAGCTTGATCTGCCCGGCGGCCGGTTCGGTGAGGGCGAGGTTCGCGGGCGCGGTGGGCGCCTGGGTGTCACCGGTGTCGGCGCGGCGGGTGACCGGGTTGCTGTTGCCCGACTGGTTGCCGGCCGCGTCCTTGGCGCGCACGTAGTAGGTGACCGTCGTGCCGGCCGGCCTGGTGTCCGTGTAGGTGGTGACGTCACCGGCGACCGAGGTCAGCAGAGCGCCGTTGGCGTAGATGTCGTATCCCGTGACGGCCGTGTCGTCCGAGGACTCGTTCCAGGTCAGCCTGATCTGCCCGGTGGCCGGTTCGGTGAACGCGAGGTTCGCCGGCGCCGTGGGTGCCTGGGTGTCACCCGTCTCGGGACCGTAGACCTCCAGCTCGGAGACCTGGGCGGCGGGCTGGCCGGTGTTGGCCGTCACCCGGACCCGCAGGTAGCGTGCGGTGGCCGCGTCGAAGGTGATCGTGGCCGACTGGCCGCCCGCCGCGTCGAAGGTGTACGCCTTGTCGGCGGTGAGGTCGGTGAAGTCCGAGCCGTTGTCACTGGCCTGGATCTTGAGGGTCTGGCTGCGGGTCGGCCAGCCGTCCGGCAGCCGCAGGACGACGCGGTCGACCCGGCGCGAGGAGCCGAGGTCGGCCTGGAGCCACTGCGGCAGGGCGTTGTTGGCGCTTTCCCAGTAGGTGGCCCTGTTGCCGTCGTTGCCGTTGCCGGGGGTGTACGCGCCCGTGGAACTGCTCGCCGTCAGCCGCCGGCCGGCGGCGAGGTTCACGGACGACTCCCCGGCCGCGTGCACCTCCAGCTCGGAGAGCTGAGCCGCCTGCCATCCGGTGTTCGCCGTGATGTTCACCCGCACGAACCGTGTCCGGGCGGCGGGGAAGGACACGGTGACCGTGTTGCCCGAACCGGGAGCGAAGGCGTAGGTGGCGGACGTCTTCAGCGTGCTGAAGCCGGTGCCGTCGGCGCTGCCCTGGACGGAGAGCGTCTGGTCGCGGCTCTCCCAGCCGGCGGGCAGCTTCAGGACCACCTCGTCGATCCGCTCGGTGGCGCCGAGGTCGGTCTGCACCCACTGCGGCAGACTGCCACCGCCGCTCTGCCAGTAGGTGCCCTGGTTGCCGTCGGTGATGTTGGCGGCGCCGTACTCGCCGTGCGAGCTGCTCGCCGCCGTGGCGTCCCCCACGGCGATGTTGGGTCCACCGGCGGCCGTGGCCGACAGCAGCGGTCCTCCCAACGCCAGGAGACTGGTCGCGACCACGGTGCACAGGGCACGTGATCTCCAGTTCCGGTTTCTCATCTGTCCCCACATCAGGTAGACACTCAATGTTCGCTGACATTTACGCTGAGCGCTCGCAGAGTTGCAGAGAAATGTTGAGTCGTCTACAGGGTGAGCAGCGGAAAGTCGGCGCACGGCGGCGCCCGGTGAGGACGGTGAGAACCGGGCAGTCGTCAGGGCATGCCTCGGATCAGCGACTTTCACGGGCTACGTCGGGCAGCCGCAAGTCACTGTCATTTCCCGCAAGGAACTTGCGGTCGCGGAGGGGTGCGAGTGCCGCTAGCCGGCGGCCGGCTGTGCGGTGGAGCCGCGGACGACGAGTTCCGGTTCGAAGAGCAGCTCGCCGTGGGGGACTTCGGTGCCTTGGATCTGGGCGCAGAGGAGGTCGACGGCGGCGCGTCCCATGGCTTCGATGGGTTGGCGGACGGTGGTGAGGGGTGGTTCGGTGCAGGTCATGAAGGCGGAGTCGTCGTAGCCGACGACGGAGACGTCGTGGGGTACGTGGTGTCCGTGGCGGCGGGCGGCGCGGACGGCGCCGAGGGCGAGGGGGTCGCTGGCGCAGATGATGCCGGTGACGCCGCGTTCCAGGAGGCGGGTGGCGGCTGCCTGGCCGCCCTCCAGGGAGAACATGGCCCGCTCGACGAACTCCTCGGGCAGTTCCGAGCCGGCGGCCCGGGCCGACTCGCGGGCGGCGGCCAGCTTGCGGCGGGAGGGGATGTGGTCGGAAGGGCCGAGCACCAGACCGATGCGCTCGTGGCCGAGGGATGCCAGGTGCCGCCAGGACTGCTCGACGGCGACGGCGTCGTCGCAGGCGATGCACGGGAAGTCGAGGTTCTCGATCGACGCGTTGATCAGCACCACGGGGATGTTGCGCTCGGCGAGCAGCCGGTAGTGGTCGTGCGGGGCGTTCGCCTGCGCGAACAGACCGCCCGCGAACACCACACCGGAGACCTGCTGTTGCAGCAGCAGCTCGACGTAGTCGGCCTCCGAGACGCCGCCCTTGGTCTGCGTGCACAGCACCGGAGTCAGCCCCTGCTGGGCGAGCGCGCCCCCGATGACCTCGGCGAACGCGGGGAAGATCGGGTTCTGCAGCTCGGGCAGGACCAGGCCGACCAGACGGGCTCGCTCACCCCGCAACTGGGTGGGCCGCTCATAGCCCAGGACGTCCAGGGCGCTCAGCACGGACTGCCGGGTCGTCTCCGACACCCCCGGCTTGCCGTTGAGCACCCGGCTGACCGTGGCCTCGCTGACCCCAACCTTCTTCGCCACCTGAGCAAGTCGTCGCGTCACGCCCGAAAGGCTAACGCAAACACCGCAAGCGGTTTGCTTCAGTCCCAGATGACCCGGGCGGCGACCGGAAGGTGATCGCTGCCGGTGGCGGGCAGGGTCCGGAGGGCGCCGACGGTCCCGGCGCGGGCCATCACCTGATCGATCCGGGCCAGCGGAAATTCTGCGGGGAAGCTGAAGGCGAGGCCCCGCTCGGCCACGTTCAGCGCGTCGGTCAAGGGACGCAGCGCCCGGTCGTCGACCGTGCCGTTCAGGTCGCCCAGCAGGACCACCCTGCGCAGCTCCTCCCCGGCGAGGGCGTCGCCCAGCAGACCGGCGCTCTCGTCCCGCCGGGACGACGCGAGGCCGCTCGCCCCCGCCCGGACCGACGGCAGGTGCGCGACGTAGACGGCCACGTCACCGCGCGGGGTGTGCGCCACCGTCCGAAGCCCGCGCTCCCACGCCTCCTCGATGCCCCGCGGCTTGATGTCGAGGGGACGGGAGCCGTTGAGCGGATACTTCGACCAGAGCCCGACGGTGCCCCGGACCGCCCGGTAGGGATAGTCGGGGGCCAGGGTCTTCGCGTACACCTCCAGGGCCGGTGGCACCAGCTCCTCCAGTGCGACCAGGTCGGGCTCGGCACGGGCCAGGGCGCGCGCCGTGCCCGCGGGATCGGTGTTCTCGTCGCTGACGTTGTGCTGCACCACGACCAGGTCGTCGGGGCCGGGCTCCGGCGCGGGCAGGAGCAGCCCGCCGAAGAGGTACGTCCAGGCGGTCACCGGCAGGAGCAGGGCCGACAGGGCGAGCGCTGAGCGGCGCACCAGCGCCAGGACGAGCAGCGCCACGACGACCACGCCGAGCCACGGCAGGAAGGACTCCAGCAGACTCCCCAGCCCGCCGACGCCGTTGGGTACCGAACCGTGGAACGAGAGCAGGAGAGCGGTGCACACCGCCACTCCGGCGAGCACCCGTCCCCGCCCGCGGGCCCAGTCGGCCCAGTCGGTCGTCACGGCCCGTCTCCTCGTTCTGGATGGAAAGTTGCAGAAACTTCTTACAGCGGCGCGGAGTTGCCCATGGGCAGCGATGTCGTGAAGGGATGCGACGGGACGTGTCCAGAGGGTTGACCGTAGTTGAACGCCGCCCTTACGGTCACGACCGCAACCCCTTGCAGTCGTCTTGCTGCAACGTATTGCAAGCGTGTGCCGACCCCCCCCAGACACCCCCGGCACCGCGCTCCGGGACACCCGCATCCTCACACGGGAGGCTCCATGCACGGGAACACCAGCACTGCGCGAAGAGTCACCGCCGCGGCCCTCGCCCTCACCGCAGGTGTGGTGGGCAGCCTCCTCGCCACCGCCGCACCGGCCCAGGCCGCCCCACCCGGGGACAAGGACGTCACCGCGGTGATGTTCGAGTGGAAGTTCACCTCCGTCGCCCGGGCGTGCACCGACACCCTCGGGCCGGCCGGCTACGGCTTCGTCCAGGTCTCGCCGCCCCAGGAGCACATCCAGGGCGGACAGTGGTGGACCTCGTACCAGCCGGTGAGCTACCGGATCGCGGGCCGGCTCGGCGACCGCGCCCAGTTCAAGAGCATGGTCGACACCTGCCACGCGGCCGGTGTGAAGGTCGTCGCCGACTCGGTGGTCAACCACATGTCGGCCGGCAGCGGCACGGGCACCGGCGGCTCGTCGTACACCAAGTACGGCTATCCCGGCGTCTACTCCTCGAACGACCTCGACAACTGCACCTCGCAGATCAGCAACTACGGCGACCGCTTCAACGTCCAGGAGTGCGAACTGGTCGGCCTGGCCGACCTGGACACCGGCGAGGACTACGTACGGGGCAGGATCGCCGGTTACCTCAACGACCTGCTGTCCCTCGGCGTCGACGGCTTCCGCATCGACGCGGCCAAGCACATGGCCGCCGCCGACCTCGCCGACATCAAGTCCCGGCTGAGCAACCCCGACGTGTACTGGAAGCACGAGGCGATCTACGGCGCCGGCGAGGCGGTCTCCCCGACCGAGTACCTCGGCAGCGGCGACGTACAGGAGTTCCGCCACGCCCGCGACCTCAAGCGGGTCTTCAACGGCGAGAACCTCGCGTACCTCAAGGACTTCGGCGAGTCCTGGGGCTACCTGCCCTCGGACAAGGCGGCCGTCTTCGTCACCAACCACGACACCGAGCGCAACGGCGAGACACTCACCTACAAGGACGGCGCCGCCTACACGCTGGCGCACGTGTTCATGCTGGCCTGGCCGTACGGCAGCCCCGACGTCCACTCCGGCTACGAGTTCACCGACCACGACGCGGGGCCGCCGAACGGCGGGCAGGTGAACGCCTGCTACAGCGACGGCTGGAAGTGCCAGCACGCCTGGCGCGAGATCTCTTCGATGGTCGGCTTCCGCAACGCCGCCCGCGGCCAGGCCGTGACCGACTGGTGGGACGACGGCGGCGACCGGATCGCCTTCGGGCGCGGTTCGAAGGCGTACGTCGCCATCAACCACGAGGGCTCCTCGCTGACCCGTACGTTCCAGACGTCGCTGCCCGCCGGTTCCTACTGCGATGTCCAGTCGGGCAAGGGCGTCACGGTCGACGGGGCAGGCCGGTTCACCGTCACCCTGGCCGCCGACACGGCCGTGGCCCTGCACGTGGGCGCCCGCACCTGTGACGGAGGGAGCCAACCCGCCGACCCCGACCCCGACCCGGTCACCTCCGGCGCCTCCTTCGCGGTCGACGCCACCACCAGCTGGGGCCAGCACATCTACGTGACCGGCAACCGGCCCGAACTCGGCGACTGGAACCCGGACCGCGCCCTCGAACTCGACCCGGCCTCCTACCCGTTGTGGAAGCGGGACGTGGAACTCCCCGCGGGCACGAACTTCGAGTACAAGTACCTCCGCAGGGACGCGGCGGGCAACGTGACCTGGGAGAGCGGCGCCAACCGCACCGCGACGGTGAACACCACGAAGACCGGCCTGGACGACACCTGGCGCAACTGAGTACCACTCGATGAACAGGTGCGTGTGAGCAAGCTGACACGGGTGGGGAGACCGTGGTGGGCCGTTCGGGGGAAGGTAGTGTGTTCAAGGCTCGAACGGCCCACCGCGTGACCCGCGGTGGCGGACCGCGGCGGCAGCCGTCCGTCTGAGCCGCCCGCACGCGACCTCTGAAAGTGGAGCTCATGAACGTGTCGACCGGCGGCAGACGGTTACTGGGCCGGGGCGCCACCACAGCCCTCGTCTGCGCGATCCTCCTGTCGCCCGGCCCCGGTCACGCGGCGCCGCGCGAACCCGACCCGCACGCCGGCAAGTCGATCGAGGACATCCGCGCCGAACTGGACGGCCTCTACCGCGAGGCGGAGGTGGCCACCGAGGCGTACAACGCCGCCAACGAGAAGGCGGCCAAGCAGGAGAAGCGGCTGACGACCCTCCGCAAGGACCTGACCCGTGCCGAGCAGCGGGTGAAGGACCTGCGCGAGCTCGCCGGCGCGGCCGCCCGCACCCAGTACCGCGGCGGCGACCTCGCCGCCACCGGCATCCAGTTGCTGCTAGGCGACCACCCGGACCAGGCCCTCGACGAGGCGTCCCAGGCCCGTCAGGCCATGCGCGGCCTGGTCAACGTCTCCGAGAACCAGAAGACCGCCCGCGAGGAGCTGAGCGAGCAGACCGAGGCCGCCACGAAGGAACTGCGGGAGCTGAAGAGCAGCCGTGCGGACAAGGCGGCGGCGAAGCAGAAGATCGAGAAGAAGATCGCCACGGCCGAGCGGATCGAGGCGGGCCTCGAAGAGGAGCAGACCCGCAGGCTGGCCGCGCTGGAACGGGAGCGTGCCCGGCAGGCCGAGGCCCGCTGGACCGGCCCCGGCGGCTCCCCCGCGGGCTCGGGGAAGGGGAAGGGCAACGGGTCGGCGCCGGGCGGCGGGACGCAGGCGAGCGGAGCGGCCGCGAAGGCCGTCGGCTTCGCGATGGCGCAGATCGGCAAACCGTACGTGTGGGGCGCCGTGGGACCGTCGTCGTACGACTGCTCCGGACTCACCTCCGCGGCCTGGGCGGCGGCCGGGCACCCCATACCCCGCACCTCGCAGGCGCAGTGGGGCGGCCTGACCCGCGTCAGCCTGTCCTCGGCCCGTCCCGGAGACCTGATCATCTACTACAACGACGCCACCCATGTGGGCATGTACATCGGAGGCGGACAGATCGTCCACGCACCACGGCCCGGCCGCAACATCACGACCGCGCCGGCCGCCTCCATGCCCGTCCTCGGCGTCGTGCGCCCCGGAGCCTGAACGGATGACCCACTCGCTGACCCCCCGTGACAAGGGGAACCTGCCCGCACTCGGCGCTCCGCCGCTGATCCGCCTCGACGCCTACGTGGCCGAGGACGGGTCGACGGTGGTCAACGGCCACCTGCTGGACATGGGCGGCACACGGCCGCCCAACGAGGCCATCCTCGACGCCGTCGCCATGTTCGCCCGCACCCTCGGGGCACCGGTCGCGGCCACCGTCATCGACCGTACCGCGCAGCAGGTGGCGCGGCTGCGGGTGCACCCCGACGGCTCCAGCCGGACCATCGGCGAGGAGGAGGACCTGCCGCCCGGGCGCGAGCGCACCGCCGCCGAGGAGGAGGCGTTCCCGCCGCTCGCCCGCGTCGAGCGGATCATCCAGCACGCACAGCGCGAGGAACTGCACGCCGCGTTCGTCCTCGCCAGCGCGCTGCGGGAGCACCTCACACTGCGCCGGGGCGCCGAGGACGAACTGTCCCTGGAGGCACGGGCGATCGAGGCATACCTGGCGTATCTGCGCGGCGACTACATGCTCTCCACCGTCCTCGCGCTGACCGTCGCCCGCATCCGCTGCCGCACCGACCTGAACCGGGCCGCCCCCGATGTGGCCCGCGCCACCGCGGCCTGGCAGCGGCTGTGGGACGAGGGCCAGGTGGCCACCCGCGGGCAGGAACTGCTGCGCATGTGGGAGCGGTTGTCCGCGGCGGGCCTGCTGCAGGAGCCGTCCCACCACGCCATGGCCCAGGCCGTGCGGAGCCGGCTCGCCCAAGGCGGCCGTTCCGTACCGCAGGGTTCCGAGCCCGCCGCGGCGGCCCTGAGCGCGGGCCCCGGCTCGGCCCCGGCGCCCGTCGCCCCCGAGGACAAACCCCTCAAGCCCACCCGGCGCGGCCTGCGCCGCTTCACCCGACGGGCCGGCCGGTCCCCGGGGCAACCCTCCTGAGGGGATCGGCGCCACGACGGCGTCTGACGCACCCCCTCGACCGGGCATAGCAACCCATGGAGGAGGCGCCCGGTGGCAGGCGTCTCGTACGGCTGAAGGGATGTGGCTGTGAAGGAAGCGGATTGCGCGAGCCCACCGGACGAGGCCGAGGCCGACCGACGGGCGAGGACGTCGCCGGTCTCCCGCCGCGGGTTCCTGGCGGCCGCCGGCGCCGCGGTGGCGCTGCCGTCGTTGACCGGGCCGGGTGCCCTCGCGGCCGACCGACGCACCGACGGCACCGACACCCTGCGACTGAGCGCGGGTACCACGTTCGGGGCGCGGGTCTCGCCCGACGGCCGGTGGATCGCCCTCGACCTGCTGGGCGTCCTGTGGGTGATGCCCGCGTCGGGCGGGCACGCGCGGCGGCTGACCAGCGACCTGTTCGACATCGCTCAGCCCGACTGGTCCCCGGACGGCGGCCGGTTGGTCTTCCAGTCCTACCGCGACGGCGTCTTCGACCTCTGGACCGTACGGCCCGACGGCGGTGGACTGCGGCAGTTGACCGAGGGCCCCTTCGACCACCGGGAGCCCCGCTGGTCGCCGGACGGGCGCACGATCGTCTTCTCGGGCGACGCGTCGGGCAGTTACGCGATCCAGACCTACGACGTCGGCAGCGGGCGGGTCCGCGTACTCGCCGACGGCCCCGGTGAGGAGTACGAGCCGGCCTGGTCGCCGGACGGCGACCGGGTGGCCTTCGTGGTGGACGACACCCGGATCGAGGTCGTGGACCGCACCACCGGCCGTCGAAGCACTCATGTCACCGTGCCCGCCGGCCAGGTGATCCACCAGCCGGAATGGACTCCGGACGGCACCGGCCTGGTCCACCACCTCACCCACGACGGGCGCTGCCGGCTGATGACCGGCGACACGCCCCTGGTGGACGACCAGGAGGCCTTCCCCTTCCGGGTGTCCTGGCTCGACCGCGAACGCTTCGTCTACACCGCGGACGGCCGGATCCACGTACGGTCGCTCCACGGGTCGGCCACCCGGACCATCGGCTTCTCCGCCGCGGTCACCACCCGCAGGCCGAGGTACACCAGGCGCCGCTCCGACTTCGAGAGCACCGGTCCGCGACCCGTGCGCGGGATCGGGAGCCCGGTGCTGGCCCCCGACGGAGAGCACATCGCCTTCCGCGCGCTCAACGACATCTACGTCATGAAGATCGGCCGTGCGCCGCGGCCGTTGACCCGCGACCACTGGTGGACGTGCGATCCCGCCTGGTCGCCCGACGGGAAGCGGCTGGCGTACTCGACGGACCGTGGCGGGACGCTCGACATCTGGATCAGGGACCTCGGCACGGGCAGGGACCGGCAACTGACGGACCTCGGCACCAGGGCCGCGTTGTCGGCGGCGTGGTCGCCCAGCGGCAAGGAGATCGCCTTCCTGGACCAGGACGGCGCACTGTGGACCGCCGACGTGGCGAGCGGCGACGTACGCCGTGTCTTCACCGCGACGTTCGAGCCCGGCAGACCCACCTGGTCACCCGACGGCGAAACCATCGCCCTGGCGGCCGTGAAACCGTACTCGGCCAGGTTCCGCGAGGGGCTGAGCCAGATCCTGCTCGTCGACCGGACCACCGGGCAGGGCCGATACGTCGAGGCCGTGGCAGGCCGCTCGATCCAGACCCGGGGGGGGACGACGGACCCGTCTGGTCCCCCGACGGCACGCGCATGGCGTTCGCGATCGCCAGCGTCCTGTACACCGTGGACGTCGGCACGGACGGAACGCCGGTCGGTGAACCCCGGCAGATCACCCGCGAAGTGACCGACGCGCCGTCATGGAGCGGCGACTCGAAGCACCTCCTGTACCTCAACAACGGCAGGCTCCGCCTCGTACCGGCGGACGGCGGGCGTCCGCGCACCGTCGCCGTGCCGCCGACCTGGACCGCCGTCCGGCCGCCGGCGCGCACCGTGGTCCACGCGGGCCGGATGTGGGACGGCGTGCGCCGGGAGATCCGGCGCGATGTCGACATCGTCGTCGAAGGGCACCGGATCAGGTCCGTGGAGCCTCACGCCGAGGGCCGGACGGGCAACCGCATCGACGCGCGCGACCGGCTGGTGATGCCCGGACTCATCGACATGCACCACCACCGGGAGATGCAGGGCTTCGCCTACGGCGACCGGCAGGGACGGCTCTGGCTCTCCCTGGGCGTGACCACCACGAGGTCGCCGGGGAGCCCCGCGTACCACATGGTCGAGGAGCGCGAGGCCACCCGCTCCGGCGCCCGAATCGCGCCCAGGTACTTCGCCACGGGCGAGGCGGTCGACGGGCCGCGCATCTACTACAACTTCATGCGCCCCACGTTCACCGACGCCCAGCTGAAGCTGGAACTGGAGCGCGCGAAGAGCCTGGAGTACGACCTCATGAAGTGCTACGTCCGCCTGCCGGCCGGGTGGCACAAGCGCGTGATCGCCTTCGCGCACAGCATCGGAATCCCCGCCACCTCGCACTACCACTACCCGGCCATGGCGTTCGGCGGTGACGCGATGGAACACACGGGGGCGACGAACCGGTTCGGCTACTCGCGCACCGTGACTCCGCTCGGGACGGGCTACTCCGACGTCACCGACCTCTTCGTGGCCTCGGACATGGCCCGCACCCCCACCCTCTTCGGTTCGACCACCCTGTACCGGGAGGACAGGTCCCTGGTAGAGGACCGCCGGGTGCGGACACTCAATCCACCGTGGCGGATGGCCGCCCTCCGGGAGAGCGCCGACGCGGCGAGCCGGACCGACCAGACGGCGCGGCGCGCGAACCTCCGGGCGCAGGTCCGCCAGGCCCTCGGCATCTACCGCCGAGGAGGCCGGATCGTCACGGGCACCGACGCCCCGATCGACCACGCGGCAGTCAGCCTGCACATGAACCTGCGGGCCATGGTCGCCTACGGGTTCACCCCGTACGAGGCACTGACGACCACGACGAGCCTGGCGGGCGAGATTCTGCACGAGGACCTCGGCCGGATCGCACCCGGCATGTACGCCGACCTCGCCGTCGTCGACGGTGATCCACTCACCGACATCAAGGACGCCGCGAACGTCGGGCAGGTGCTCGTCTCGGGCATCGCCCACACCGTCGACTCCCTGCTGCGACCCTTCACCGAACCCCCGGCGTCCGGGACCCAGAACCCCGACGGGAGCAGCACCGTGCTGCCTCCCGTACCCGACCACCCGGCCAACGACCGGTTCTGGTGGCACGGGCACGAGTACGTCGAGGAGGCACGGCACGCCTGCTGCAGCGGGTGAGCACGGCGGAGCGCGTCGGGCAGCTCCACCCGGGCTCCGGACCGGCGGCAGCCCCGGCCGTCGACGTCCGCTGGAGTTCGACCGGTTCCTCGAACTCGAAGGCCGCGAGGCGTGTACTTGGCCTCACCGTCCGCCCGTCAGCAGATGGTCGAGATCTCGCCGACGAGTCCGGCTCTGCCACGGTCCCCTCCGCGGCAGACGAGGGCGCCGTGCGACGCGGCGGGCGGGCTACGTCTGACGGCCGTCCGGCCGGGACGCGTGGGGCGGATGGAAGCAGGCGACGACGGTCTTGCCGTAGGGGCAGGGGCGCGCTTCCCAACTGTCGGCGAGGGCGTCGACCAGGAGGATGCCCCGCCCGCCGAGCCGTTCGGCGCTCGGCGGGCGCGGGGTGGGCAGGTGGCTCGAGGCGTCGTGGACCGCGACGTGCAGGCAACGCGTGTCCCACGTCAACACCAACTGCGCGTTGCTGTGAGCGTGGACGTGGGCGTTGGTGACCAGTTCCGAAACGGTCAGGAGCACCGCGTCGACCGTCTGCGGAGCGGTCTCCGTCCAGCCGAGCACCTTCAGACGCTCGCGGGACCAGTCCCTCGCGGCCTTCACGTCGCTGCTCATCGGAAGGGACCGCGCCCAACCCACCGCCCTGACCGATGATTCGTCCACCTGCGCACACCTTCCGTGGTCCCTGGCCGAGTCCTGCTCCAGTCGCGTGTACCCCCTGACGAGGTGTCGACGCGAGGCACCGGGGCCGGAGGACGGCATGGACGCTCCTGAGGGGCCGGCGAGAGTAGGCGGAGCCCTCCCCAGGTCAGCCGACGGGGCGTCAGGCAAGTCGGCAATGGATCAGTGTGAGTCCCGGAACACCTGGCGACGGCTGACCGGACACACGAATGGTTGTACGCTGCGGAGACCGCCCTTGACCTGCACAAGCAGGCAGGGAGCCGTCTTTCGGGAGTCCGACATGCTGCGCACCATGTTCAAGTCCAAGATCTAGCGTTTGGGTGTTTCCGCAGGTCAGATCCCTGATTGCCGCCTCCGGGTCAGCAAAAGGTCAGCATCGGGCCGGACGGTGTCCGGCTTGCTGACCTGCGCCTACGGCAGGGGCCTCCTGCGCCGCTCATCGCCCTGCTCGGAAGGCTTGATGCGTGGCTCGACAGCTTGCCCGTGGGATGGGATCGTTCTTCAAGGAGTGCGGTTGTTCCAGGCCAACCCGTTGCCCGCACCCGTACACGATTCGGTTCCGGGACGCTCTCGGCAAGCAGCGTGAAGAGGCTGGTTTCGGCACGCAGGACGACGCGATCGAGCGCCTTACGCAGATCTACGCGGAGAAAAAGAAGACGGCGCTGTCCGTTGCCGAGGCTCGCCGGGAACTCGGTCAGCAGACGGTCGCGGAATACGCGAAGCAGTGGCGGCCGCGGCAGCGGAGGATGACGGAGTACTCCACGGGCTGGCACGTCGACAGCTCCATCAACGTGCACATCATTCCCCGTCTCGGATCAAGAAAGCTGAACTCGGTCACGCCGATCGTGGTCGAGCGTTTCCTGGATGACTTGGAGGCCGATGGGGTGGGCCGCGGAAACCAGGTGAACATCTTCCGCACTCTGAAGGCGATCTTGCGGGACGCCTATGGCAAGGGGGTCATGGCGGACGATCCTGTGAAGGGGGTCCAGGAACCGGAGTACGTCCGGCAGAAGGTGGTCATCCCGCCCCTCGCCTACGTGAAGAAGGCGCTGACTGCCGCTGATGAGTATCTCGCGCTTGAGATCGTCATGATGGTGGGTTGCGGCTTGCGAAACGGGGAAGCCCGGGCAGTGAACGTCAACAACGTCGTGGCGGATGACGTCTACCGGGTGCATGAGCAGATTCACTCCAACACGCACAAGCCGGCGAAGCTGAAGCACCGCAAGGCGGGGGAGTTCCGGGAGGTTTCCCCTTCCGCGCTCGGTGCGGGAAGCTATCGAGCGGTACGAGGAGAAGCACGGCACCACGCAGGATGGCTATCTCCTGCGCGGCCCAAGCGGCTACTACACGGAACCGATGGAACGCCGCCGTGTGTAGAAGCTCTTCAAGGTCCTCCCCGTGGAGGACGGTGTCGGCATGTACGGCTTCCGGCACTACTTCGCCTCGAACGCGCTCGGGAACGGAAAACCGATCACCGACGTGGCCGAATGGATGGGGCACAAGTCCATTGAGGAGACGTATCGGACCTACCGGCACCTGATGCCTGGGAGCATCGCGAAGGCGGCTCGCATTTTGGATGCAGGCTTGTGGGAAGCGGCCTGATTCGGTGCTGAGATCAGCAGGTTCTTGGTCTGCTGGTAGTGCACCACTTGTATGCACCTTGACCTGGGCAGGTGGTGCCTGCAGGCGATTCGGGCGGTGGCTGGTCCGGAATTGGTCCGATGGGCACCCGCCGGACCGTGTCTCGGCTGCACTGCCAGTGGCTGGAGGCGACCGGAACCGGACAAGTAGGTGGTTGGCTGCCTGAACCTCGTGCGGTTCGGCGTGGGGTCGCGAGCCCCTAGGTGTGCTGTCCCCGGAGTGGGAAGTGTCGAACAGGGTGAGGCGTGTCCTGCGGCGGGCCAGAGGTGATCGGGAGGGCGTCCAGTTGATGCTGTAGGTCTTTCTGGATCCAGGCCCAGGTGTTGTAGCGGCGGATGGAGGGCGTGATCCTGCTCCGGGCCGGTCGAGGCCGGTCCGCCTATGCGGCGCGGCCGCTGCCGATGATGTGCCGGCCCGGCGTAGCGCCGTGGCTTGCTCGGCCGCGGAGATCAGCCCGACGCCCATCGACGACGATGTCGCCCTGTTTGATTGGCGGTCAGCGGTCAGCCGTCGGCACCTCAACTCTGCTGCAACAAGAGCAGCTCACGTGGTAGATCTCTGATGCTGTCCTCGTTCTCTGGTTTCTCTGGTTGTCTCAAGCGCTGAAGCAACCGAAGCATCCGCCCTCCATGACCCGCCGACGTGAGGAGCCCGCGCCGTGCCACCCACTCTCTACCGCGACACGGGTTACACCCTTCGGCATCTGATCGAGGACATCGAGGGTGGAAGAATCGGGCTTCCTGACATCCAGCGGCCGTTCGTCTGGTCCGCGACGAAGACCCGCGATCTCCTCGACTCGATGTACCGCGGCTACCCGATCGGCACCTTGATGTTCTGGGAGACCGGAGCCGAGGTGGGGACCCGGCAGATCGGGACGGGAACGGGCGACCGGGCGCCCCAACGGCTGGTCGTAGACGGGCAGCAGCGGCTCACCGCATTATTCGCCGTACTCACCGGGCGCAAGGTCGTCAACAAGTCCTTCGACGAGGTCACTATGCGGATCGCCTTCCACCCGCAGGACCAGACGTTCGAGGTCACAGACGCGGCAATCGAGCGGGACACCGCCTACATCCCGGACATCACCAAGCTCTGGGCCCAAGGCGGCCACCGTGGCGCCGTCAGGGAGTTCTTCCACCGGCTCGAACAGGCCGCAGGCGAGCCCCTGCCGACCGCGACGAGGGACGAGTTGGAGGAGCGGATTGACCGGGTCCGGGGTCTGCACGACTTCCGTTTCCAGGTGGTGGAGTTGGATGCCGCAGCCGACGAGGAGCAGGTCGCGGAGATCTTCGTCCGTATCAACTTCCAGGGGGTGAAGCTCAACCAGTCCGACTTCATCCTCACCTTGATGTCGGTGCACTGGGAGAAGGGCCGACGTCAACTGGAGGACTTCTGCCGGGCTGCGGTGGTCGCGGGACTTCCCGGACCGAACCCGCGCAACCCGTTCCTGGACCCCAGCCCGGACCAGCTCCTGCGCGTCGCTGTTGCCGTGGCCTTCCGGCGTGCCCGGCTCCAGCACGTATACAACGTGCTGCGAGGCAAGGACTTCGAGACCGGAAAGGTCTCCGCCGAGCGGCGCCAGGAACAGTTCGAGCGGCTGGCGCAGGCGCACACGCAGGTCCTCGATCTGACCAGCTGGCACGAGTTCTTCCAGTGCATCACCGCGGCAGGCTTCCGTAGCCGCAAGATGATCACCTCTGACACCGCCCTGCTGTACAGCTACGCGCTGTGGCTGATCGGACGGCACGACTTCGGGCTGTCGACAGAAGAACTCCGTCCGGTCATCGCACGCTGGTTCTTCATGGCGCACACTACCGGGCGTTACTCCAACTCCCCCGAATCACAAATGGAGTTCGACCTGGGGCGGATCGGTGGCCTGCCGCAGGGTGACGGGCGGGCGTTCGCCGCGGAGCTCGCCCGGATCATCTCCGCACACTTCACCGGTGACTACTGGGACATCTCGCTGCCGAACAGGCTCGACAGCACGTCGTCGTACTCCCCGGTGGTGTTCGCCTACCAGGCTGCGTTGAACATCCTGAACGCCGGGTTGCTCTTCGGCGACCAGCGCATCCGCGACCTGATGGATCCGGCGGCCAGGCCCGCCCGGAAGGTTCCCCGGGACCGTCTGTTCTGCTCCGAGACCCTCGAGCGTCTTGGTATCACAGACAAGCGCCAAGTCAACGCCATCGCCAACATGGCATATGTCTCGTGGCCGGCAAGTGAGAAGGGCAACACCGACGCTCCTCACGTCTACTGGCCGAGGATCACCGAGGCGATGGACCCGGAGGTGGTCAGGCGGCAGATTCTGTGGCACGCGCTGCCGGTCGGCTGGGAGCAGCTCGACTACTCGGCCTTCCTGGAACGACGCCGCCGGCTGATCGCCCAAGTGGTACGGGAGGCGTTCGAGGCGCTCAGCGCGGACAGTCCTACGTACGTGCCCACCACGGCGGCCGATTTGATCGCCGCCGGTGAGTCCCAGAGCACCGAGTTCAAGGCGAGTGCCCGTTGGAACGTGCACACCGGTGAGTACGACAAGTCCCTGCAGAACAATCTCGTCAAGACGGTCTGCGGCTTCCTCAACGGGGAGGGTGGCAACCTGTTCGTCGGCGTCGGTGACGACGGGACCGTACTCGGAATCGAGAACGATCTGTCCACCCTGCCGAAGCAGGCCGACCCCGATGGCTACGAACTGTTCGTACGCCAGGTCCTCGATGACAACCTGTCGGCCCCGACCGCGACCACCGTGCGGATCAGTTTTCCCGAGGTGGCCGACCGTGTCGTCTGCCAGGTCAGCGTAGCCGCGGCCGGCAAGGCCGTCTTCGCCAGGCCCGCCAAAGGCGGCAGCGCGGCCACCGACTTCTGGGTCCGGGTTGGTAACGCCACCAAGCAGCTACATGGTGAGGGTCTCCTGCGGTACCGAGAGGAGCACTGGGGGTGATCGTCCGTGACAGGGACCGGTCGCCGTGGACGTCACCGCCTCCGAACCGCTGCTCAGGCCGGGCCAGCCCTGAAAGGGCAGTCTCCTTCATGTCTCGCAGTGCTGCCGGCGGTTCGGGCGCTGCTTACGGGTACCGGCGGGTGGCCGCGCTCGTGAGCCGGTGGCTCGTGGGGTGATGTCCCTCGGCGCTATTTGGTCTGCAACTGGTCCGGCGGGGGAGCCCCCTTCGAGGCCCGCTATGTCGGGTTGCCTGGAGCGCGATGATGCTTCCAGGCAACCCGCCTTCAGGTTCTAGAAGAAGCCAAGCTTCTGAGGGCTGTAAGAACAAAGAATGTCCTTTCGTCTCTTGGTGGTACACGGGCCTATCCCCCTCTGACCTGCGGCAATGGGTCGAACGCTCAAATGCGCAACCAAGTTGGTCCGGGACTGGTCCGCATATTGGCCTCGGTGGCCCTGGGCAGAGGCCAGTTGGTCCGCCGGCTGTGCACGGCCTACATGTCCCTGCTTCGTGGAGCACCTGTGGACACTGTTCGCGCGTGCTCTTGGATGTCAGCCAGGGGCGGCGGCGGGGCCGTGTAGTGCCGCGCACGCGGTGGCGGATGGGTGGTGCCGGCTCGTACCCGATGGGTCGTTTCCGTGCCGCTATGTGGACGAAGTCGACCCGGAGGCGATGATCTACTGAAAGGATAGTCAAGGACGCAAAATTGTACGGCAGTTGATGGGTGAGGAGCCGCGTGTGACCGGCATGATCAATGGGCGGTTTCATCTGCTGCCGCAGGCGGAGAAGCGCCAGGGCGGTATGTCCGAGGTACGCAAGGCAGTGGATGTCTTGAGCCCGGAGGGCGCGTACGCGGCGGTGAAGCTGCTCAAGCGGCGCGACGACGAGGAGAGCACACGGATTTTCCTCGACCGTGAGACCGCCTCGTTGCGGGCGCTGACCCATCCGAACATCGTGCGGATGCTGGATTCGGGCTGGGACGAAGGGCTGGAGCAGTACTTCATCGTTTTGGAGTGGGTCGACAGGAGTCTGAAGGACGAGATGAGCGGGGGCCGTGCGCTGGACTGGCCGGCCTACTTCGCTCGGATCGGGCGACCGTTGGCATCTGCTCTCGCCTACGCTCACGAGCAGCGGGTGGAGCACCGGGACATTAAGCCCGGAAACGTCCTTTTGACCAGTGACGGCACGGTCAAGCTCGCCGACTTCGGGATTGCTAAGGTCGTGGAGACGGCGGCGGCGTCCGCGACAGACCACACGGTCGCTGACTACGGTTCAAGCCTGTACAAGCCATTGGAGAAGAGCAGCGTCGGCATGGTCAGGGACGTCTACGCGTACGCCGTCCTGGCCATCCAGGTCTTGTCCAACAGCAAGGCCCGCGACTACCCCGGGCTGCTGTCCGCGCTGGACGAGCTAGAGATGGACACCGATGTCCGCGCGATTTTAAAGTCCTGCATCGACCTCGAACCGCAGAAGAGGCCGGCCAACGCCATCGTCCTGGAGCACCAACTGCTGGAGGCGGAGCGACGGTGCGGCAACCGTGACGCGCGGCAGCGCAACTCGGTGTGGCTGAAGATGACCAAGAACGCCGCAGAGAAGCTCGTTACCGTGCCGGAAGGCGAGGAACTGGGCCTCGACCAGGTCATGGCGCGCGCCAAGTCGGAGGTGATGTCCGACATCTCGGGCACGGTGCATGTCGACTACGGCTGGAATCCGGCCACGAAAGAGGTCGACACCGGGACGGTGCGGGTCTTCGGCCGGAAGCTGTTCCTGCGCATGGCCGGCGACGACAACAACTCCGACCGGTGCGTCATCGTGTCCGCAGAAGAGCGGCCGGAGGAATGGCTGGCGAAGCGCCGGGAGGCTGCACTCAAGCTTGATCCGATTCTGAGCTGGACCTTCTACGATCCGGGCGAGGACCCGGCCAACCGCGGGCTGAACGTGCTGCTGGCGGTCCTCAACACGCATGTCGAGGCCCGCGAGGAGAAGGGTCGCGAAGACCGGCGGCAGAACCTCGGGGACCTCTTCGATGGCTGGCGGCACGTCCTGGAGGCCCGCGAGGAGATCGCGGCGAACGGGCGGCAGCCCGTCGCCTACGACAGGACGGAGGGCACCTCATACACGCGGTCCTTCCGTCTGGGCGCCACCGAAACGGTGATGGAGATCGGCGACGAGTGGTCGGTCGTGGAATACCCCTACAGTCGGCCCATCGACCGTGGTGTCGTCACCAGTCGGACCGAGGACACCGTCCAGCTCCGGATGACTCGTGCCAAGACGGCGCTGCCGCGCCGCGGTTACTTGCTGCCCTTTCTCGGCCCCAGCCAGAGCGCCATCAACCGGCAGCGCGACGCGCTGTCCGCGGTCGCCGCCGAGCAGAGCAGTAACCCTCATCTGGGCAAGATCATCGAGAATCCGCAGGAGATGCCGGTCCTGCCTCCGGTCGAGGTCACCTCCTGGGTCCGCGCCGACCTTGACCAGAGCAAACGGGATGTCGTCGTGCGCGCGCTGGGGACGCAGGACCTGGTCCTGGTTGAGGGGCCGCCTGGCACTGGTAAGACCACGGTGATCGCGGAGATCGTTGAGCAGACCCTCAGCCGCAAGCCGGACGCACGAATTCTCATCGTCAGCCAGACCCACATCGCCATCGACAACGCGTTGCGCCGTCTGGAGGAGGCGGGTATCGACGGCCTGGTGCGTCTGGGGCGCCCAGACGATCCGCGTATCGATCCCGCCGCGCAAGCGCTGCTGTTGGACCGGCAGGTCAAGAGATGGACGCAGAGCGTTCGGGCCCGGGCGGAGAGGCACCTGGAAGCGGTCGCGATCCGGCAGAAGCTGGAGGCACGGCACCTGAAGGCGGCACTCCTACTGGAGGAGGCGGCCGCCGTCGCCACCGACCTCGCGCACGTTGAGGACCGCCTCGTGGAACTGACTGCTCAGCCTTTGCCCGACCGCACCACCTCCGCGCGGGAACTGGGAGAGGAAGCGGTCACCGTCGGCGCCCGCCGGGAGACACTCCTCGAACAGCGAGCGGCCCTGGTCGCCGAGATCCAGAGTGCCCTGGACGGTGACCTCACCCTGCGCGAGACCGTGACCGCGCGGGAGTGCCGGGACGCCGTGGAGGCTCTGTTTCCGACAGATGGTCTTGGCCAGGACCTCATGCGGCTGCTGCGCTTGCAGGGCGAATGGCTCAAGCGGATCGGCAGCGACCCGCACCTGATCGCCAGTTTCTTGCGGACCCGGAATGTGGTGGGCGGCACGGCCCTGGGCTTCTTGGGGCATCCGGCAGCACGTTCCCTGGACTTCGACCTGTGCATCTTCGACGAGGCCTCGAAGGCGACCGCGACCGAGGCGCTGGTCCCGCTGGCCCGTGCGAAGCGGTGGGTGCTGGTGGGGGACACCAAGCAGCTCCCGCCGATCGACGAGGACCTGCTGCGCAATGGCAAGGCCATGGAAGACCACCAGCTGACCCCGGAGATCGTGCAGACGACGCTGTTCCAGCACCTGGCGGACAATACGCAGCTGCCGGTCAAGCACCTGCTGCGCGAGCAGTACCGGATGACTCCTGCCATCGGCAACATGATCAGCAGCTGCTTCTACGACAACGGACTGCTCTCTCCCAATCCGCACGAGCTACCGGGGTACAGGGGCATCAACCGGCCTGTGCTCTGGATGGACACCAGCTTTCATCCGGGGCGGCGTGAGACGGAGCGATCAGGCACCGAGACCAGCGTCTCCAACCGGCTTGAAGCGCAGATCGCAGAGAAGCGTCTGGAGGTCATCGACCATGCGATCGGGAAGGGGGTGGTCCAGCCTCCCGGCGGCAAGCCCTTGGAGGTTCTGGTCATCGCGCCCTACGGCCGTCAGGTCGAAACTCTCAAGAAGCAGCTGGCCAAGAAGAAGCTGAGGCACTTCACGCCCGAGGTGCTCTCCGTGGATGCCGTGCAGGGTCGCGAGTGCGACCTCGCGGTCTTCTGCGTGACCCGCAGCAACTCCGACGGCCGGTTCGGGTTCCTGGGGCAGCCCTACTGGCGGCGCATCAACGTCGCTCTCTCCCGCGCCCGCTTCGGGCTGATCATCGTCGGGGACGCCGGCTTCTGCCGCAGTAAACCCGGCGCCCTGCGTAACGTCCTCGACTATATGAGCAGCCACCCGGAAGACTGCGAGATCCGCGATGTCAACGTTCAGTGAGGACAGCCTACTGGCCGTCCGCTTCGGAAATGCCCGCACCGGCTTCGACCTCGTCGGCATCGTCGACGCGGCCCTGCCCGTCGCCCGCATCACCGCCGAGGTCCTCGCCCAGGACAGCAAGGACATCCCCCTGCTGGAGGAGTACGTCCTGCGGCTCGTCGAGCAAGGGGAGAGAACACCGGAATCCATCGCGGGGTTCCTCGGCCTGGACGTCGCTATGGTGAACCAGACCGTGGCGGTCCTTTTCGGCTCCGACGACCTGCGCTGGACTGCTCCCGTGCCCGGCACAGCGCCCGTTCCGCGGCTGCGTTTGACCGAGAAGGGCCGATTCACCGCGACGAAGGCGGCTGCCATCGTCCCGGTCCGGGTCAGCCAGTCCCTCGTCTTCGACCAGATGTTGTGGCGGGCCTCCCCTTACAGCCGCCGCAGCACCATCGCCCGGGACGTGGCCACCGAAGCCGGAATGATCATGCTGCCTGCCGCGCGTTCCGGTCCCGTCGAGGACGGCGAGGTGACCCCCGAGGAGATCACCTCCCTACTTCAGGAGAACGGCACCACCACCCGCGAAGTCCTGCAGGTCAAAAGCATCGTCCAGACCCGGACCCGTCATGTCCTGCCGGTCAAGCTCCTCGTCTACGCGGACGCTGAACGCGCTGACATCGAGCTCGGTGTCGTCATCGACGGCGAACTGAGCGACCGCCATGAGATCGAACTGATCGGCTTCGGCGGCGCCAAGGGCCTCGGCATCAACGTAGAGCCCGAGCCTGAGCGCCCCCTGCTGGAACCGGACCTAGAAGAGGCCCGGATCCCCCTGCAGGAGGTCACTCAGAAACGCGCAGAGCAGGCCGCCGTCCAGCTCAACTCCCCGGCACCCCTCCCCGCAGAGCCGAAGGCCCTAGAGTCGCAGGCAGAGGAGATTCGAGCAATCGGTGTCTTCGAGCACCCGGAGCTCCTCGACGAAGCCCTCACCAGCGCCCGGAAACGCATCCTGATCATCTCACCGTGGATCACCGGCGCGATCGTCACCACGGCGTTCGTCGGCAAACTGGAACGCCGACTGCAGCGTGGTGTGAAGGTCGACATCGCCTACGGCTATGACGATAGCGAGAATAGGACCGACCCGAATGCCATCAGAAGGCTGAACAACCTCGCTGTGCGATACCCCGAGAAGCTGCATGTGGCGCGCCTCAAGAGCAACCATGCCAAGATCCTCCTCTTCGACGATGCCTGGGTGACCACCTCCTTCAACTGGCTCTCCTTCAAGGGCGATCCGGACCGCACCTACCGGGTGGAGGAGGGCACCCTGATCCGGAATCGGGAGAAATCTGACGTCTACTATGCCCGCTACCTCGAAATCATTGGCGACAACCGCCGATAGGCCAGCACCGTGGAGTCCTGCCTGATCTGAGCCGGCTCCTCGGCCCTTGGGCCGGGAGGGCGGGAGAGGTGGCCCGCCTGAAGGCCCTGTGGGCGCAGCAGGGTGGCGCGCCGCGTGTGCTGGCTGACCGGTGGGCGGAGATCGACGGCGGGCCCCGGAGCACTGGCCCGCACGGGTGGCTGGTCCGGGGAAGCTTGGCGCATTGGCCGTCCTGTTCGGATCCCCGGTTTCACCTCCCACTCACGCGGAGTAGCTTCGGACACTAGCCGTCCTTGACGAGAAGCGGGGTCCATCCACAAGGATCCAAACTGACTGGTTGCCGCCGCTGGCCGAGGCCCGCTGTACCTATCCGTGACATTTGGTGGCCGGCCAGACGGTGGCCGTGTCGATCACGAAGCGGTAGCGGACGTCGTTGGCCTGGACGCGGTCGTACGCCTCATTGATCTGGTCGGCGCGGATCATCGCGATCTCCGCAGGCAGTTCACCGACGTGAACAGGGTGAGATCCAAATCTGACGGTCCCTGAAATGGGCGGTCCAATGCCTTCCCCCAAGGCAGATTCCCATGGTCAATGACATGCGAGGCAGTCTGCTGGTCACGCCTCGTGCGGCGGCTGGGGCTGCGCTGGGTTCGGAGTGATGAACACCGCGAGGCAGTGGAACTCGTGACATGAGTCCTCCAGTTGGGTGTAGGGACGCCAGGTGAGCATGTAGGCGCCCCGCAGCACTCGGGTGTTATCCAGGAAGGAACCGCCGGCCCAGAGCGAGGTGCCGCTCAGTTCGCGGCCGTGGTGGATCCGGAACTCCTCGTCCCTGGTGGGCATCCTGTGTTGCCTGGGGCGCCACAGGGCGGCCTCATTTGTAATGAGCAGGGCCAGTCCGGTCTGGTCCTCGCGGTCGCAGAAGTGTCCCAGACTTCCTACGTCCCGCAGGAAGTCCCTACGCGCGACGTCCGGCGCATTGTGTCCGCGCAAGGCGTACTCTTCGGGAGGCGTCCCGGCGGTACCCGACCACTGCCGGGTCACGTATTTGCATTCGATTGCCGTACGGCCCGCAGGCCCCAGGCACAGTAGGTCCAGGTACTCCGAGGCGTCGCTCCCGCGCACTGGGACCTCGAGACGGCACCTGACCTCCGGCGCAACCTCGCCCACGGCGAGGGCGAAACTGTGCTGGAGATCGGCCTCGGAATGGAACACCGGCCGCCGTGCGCGTAGACACGCCAGAACTTCGTCCAGCGCAGCGCTACCCGAGATCACCTCCAGGGAGGCGGGCGGGGGCGGGGGGGTATGGGCGTGGCCACGACGCCATTGAAGACAGTGCAGCCTGCCCTTGTCAGCTGAGAGCCCATCACCGTCGACAGAACGTCGGCCACATCCCTGAGGCCGAGACGTTCATAATCCGCCGAACGCACCTTCGCAGGGGGCCGACGGGTGAGGATGCCGTGGGATGGCAGCGATCTCCTAAAAGCGGTTCCCGTAGTACTGGATGAGGTCCCCCCAGGGACCGTGATGCCAAGATCCTACGACTGGCCAGGGGAATGCGGTGGGACCTGTCGGTCTTACGCTCGGTTGGCAGGTGATCGCCACACGACGTAGCGCGCGAGACGATTCGGTGCTCGTCTGGCAGCGGACCGATCGTGGTCATCGGCCTTGAGACCGCCCTCAAGCTGCTGGAAGGGGACTTGAGTGATGCGCACGAATGTTCGCTTATTTTTCAGCGTGGGCAAAGCCCGTACCTGCGATGGGGCCGCGCCCGGGCAGGCCGCAGGCAGTAAGCCTCGGCCAGTAGCAGGACCAGGTTCTCCTGCCTGCGATGGGGCCGCGGCGTCAACAGGCCGCGGACAGCGCCTAAGGGCACATGGTGTGCGTCCCGGGAGACGTCCTGCGATGAGGCCGCGACTAGGGAGGCCACGGACAGGGGCAAGCTGGGCATCATTATGGATCAGCGCCGCATCCTGCGATGGGGTCGCGGCCAGGCAGGCCACGGACATTGTGTAACGGGAGGGAGGGATGAACACGACTACGCACCTGCTATGGAGCCGCGGCTTGGCAGGCGAGGGACAGGCCAACTTCGTACCGGCGGTGGACAGGGTGCCACACCTGCCACGGGACCGTAGCTCGGTATACCGCGGACAACTCACCGTCACCGTCCTCGGGAATGACAGGGAAGTACCTGCGACGGGGCTGCGGCCGGATAGGTCGCAGACAGGGACCATTGTCTTGTCGAGGACCTTGCAATCCCCGGTCCTGCGATGGAGCCGCTGCCGGGCAGGCCGCGGACAGCAGGGCATGGTCAGCCGGAGCGGGAGCACGTGGGCGCTGCGATGGGGCCGCGGCCAGGCAGACCACGGACAGCCCTTGTCGAGCAGCCAGATCAGGCGGTACGACAGCTTCCTGCGATGGGGCCGCGGCCGGCCAGGCCACGGACAGCGCCGTCCTCGTACTGCGGGTCCATCTGGACCTGCACCCTGCGATGGGGCCGCTGCCGGGCAGGCCGCGGACAGTGTGGAGTTCGGGTGGCGCCAGTACACGCCGTACTTTCTGCGATGGGTCTTCGACCCGGCAGGCTGCGGACAGAAGGACAACGCCCACAAGGTGGCGCAGGCGGAAGACCTGCGGTGGGGCCGCGGCCGGGCAGGCCGCAGACAGAATTTCACCGGCGGCGTTGGTGACGTGATCAACGTCCTGCGATGGGGCCGCGGCCCGGCAGGCCACAGATGGTTCCCCAACCGTAACGCAAGCGCCACGTTCAAGCTCCTGCGATGGGACCCCGGCCTCGAGGCCACGGGCAGACCCGGCGATAGAACACATGTCTACCTGGTCCAGGTCCCTGCGATGGGGTCGCAGCCAGACAGGCCGTAGGTAGAGGGCGAGCTGGCGCTGCCACAGCGGACGGGTGGTCCTGCGATGGGGCCGCGGACAGCCGGCAGGCCGGTCGACTCCTCCAGAGCCTTCCACGCTCTGCGATGGGGCCGCGGCCGGACAGACGGCGGACAGGCCGAGGATTCCCGAGCTGACCAAGTACCCGACCTTCCTGCGATGGGGTCGCGACCGGGAAAACCGCGGACAGGTGAGGGCACGCTTCAGAATGGAGAGCCGGGCTTTGGACTGCGACGGGGCCGTGGCCGGGAAGGCCATGGGCAGATCCCCCTGTTCCTGGTTGGACATCTCGAAGCCTATGCTGCGATGGGGCCGCGGCCAGGCGGGCCACGGACAGCACTGGCACGCCGCGGAGAACGGGAGCCCAGACGACCTGCGATGGGGCCGCGGCCGGGTGGCCGCGGACAGAGTTCCTCGTCGTCCCAGACGCCCAAGTCCTCGTTCTTGCGATGGAGCTGCGGCTTGGTAAGCCGCGGACAGGACATCGCCCCGGACATGCCTGCGTTGGTGGTGTTCCTGCGATGGAGCTGCGGCCTGGTAGGCCGCGGACAGGATCGGCCACATCCGCGTCAGCGCGTGGAAAGAAGAGCTGCGATGGGGCCGCGGCCAAGCAGTCCGCGGACAGTACCGACCGCGCACCGTACCGGGGTCATCCTCTGCGTCCTGCGATAGGGCCGCAACCAAGCAGGCCACGGACAGTGCCCAGTGCGGGAGCACGGCGACCTTCTGCTCCTGCCTGCGATGGGGCCGCGGCCGGACAGGCCGCGGACAGTCTGGTTCTCAGAGATTTGCGGATTCTCATCGAGTAGCTGCGATGGAGCCGCGGCCCGGTAGGCCGCGGACAGGCCGCCCCACAGACGCGCGATGCCGCCGGTCTCGATCCTGCGATGGAGCCGCGGCCTGGTAGGCCGCGGATAGGGTGCGTGAGCTGCGGGTTCTGTGTCCGGCGTGGTAGTTGTGTCGCTCTCCGGCGTGGACAAGTGTGGCGATTTCGGGCATTACGCTTCGGCGCGTTCCGCGTGTCGCTGGTGTGCTTGCGGTTCCGAAGTAGGGGTGGGGAAAAGGAGCCCCAGGCCGAAGTGACTGTACCGGCCGAGGGCGAGTGGCCCGCTGAGGGGTTCGTCAAAGGTGAGATGGAGTCCTCGGCTGGGTCGGTTGTCGTTGCGGGTCTCGCGTTTTGTCCAGCGGTGCTGGGTGTAGAGCGGCCAGTCGCCTTGAAGAAGCTTGCTCTGGGCTGGGGTGGGGTGTTGGCGGTGGGCGAGTTCGCGGGCCGCTTCGGCGGTGAAGAACTCGGTAAGTGTCTGGCGTTTCTTGGGGTGCCGCGTTGGGATGAAGGGGGTGAGGCTGGTGTAGCGGGTGGCGGGTTTGGTCCATTCGGCGGGGAGGACGTCGGTTGCTGCGCCGTAGGCGGTGATGCGGAGGTGGAGGCGGCGTGGGCCCGGGACGCCTTCCGGGACGCCGATGGTTCCGGTGGTGGCCTGGTGGATGGCGTCGAGTTCCTCGGTGTCGAGTCCTCCGGGGGTCCAGATGATGATTTCGTCGATGCGGCGGTCGTGGTTGGTGTCCCAGGGCAGGAAGTGGGCGTGGTGGTGGCCGGTGAGGGGCGTGCCGTCGGCGGCCTTGCCGGCGAGGTTGCTGTGGCGCGGGGCCTGCCTGCTGTTGCCGGGGGTCAGGGGCTTGATGCAGCGGGATCGGAGTGTGTCGGTGAGCGGCAGGGTCTGGGTGAGTGGGGGAAGTGCGGGGCCGTTGATGGTGAGCCGGACCGCCGTGATCTTCTCCGTCTTGCGTTTGGCCCTGGGCCGGTGCGCTGGTGGCGGTGCATGGGGGTGGCTGACGGGTGTCGCGTAGGACAGGAGCCGGCTGCCGGGTGGGTAGAGCAGTGAGCGGGTTCGGACGTCGGTGGGGCGCATGGTGAGCCCGTCGAGGTCCAAGGGGATGGTGGGTGCGAGGAGTTCGAGGTTTGTCCACCCGTTGGGGGCGAGGTCATCGTCGTTGAGCTGGACGGCTGGGGTGTGGGTGTCGGTGGGGATGTCGTCGGCGCTGGTGAGCAGGCGGGCTTCGACGATGCTGTCCGCGCGGCCGAGGTAAGGCAGGGATTCGGCGAGCTGGGCCAGCGTCTTGGTCTGGTCGGTGGTGAGGTCGCCGGGCCATTGGACGTAGATGGTTGCGTCACCGCCTAGGGCGGCGAAGGCGTCCAGGGCGAGGTCGGTGCCTGCGCTGCTGCCGGAGCGATGGGTGCTGTCGGGGAAGTAGTGGCGGCTATGGCTGAGGTGGTGTGGCGGGATGCGGTAGGTGGGCGGGGAGGACAGGCGGGTGAGGACCTGGTGGACTTGGTCGGCGTCCAGGTCGGGGCGGCGTTCTTTCCAGGTGGAGTAGAGGGCGCGCAGGATGCGCCAGAGTGAGGGGGGTAGTTCGACGGCGCCTTCGTTGACGAAGTGTCCCCAGGGGGTGGCGTGGTATCGCTTCCAGGGGAAGTGCAGGGCAAGGGTGATCACTGGGCGCCGCCTGCGGTCTTCTTCTTGGGCTTTGCGCCGTTCCACAGCACGGTAAGGGCGCCGTGGGTGGGAAGATCGGCGGTGACCTTCGGGAGGAGTTCGGCGATCCGGGCGGTGAGTTCGTCGCGTTCGGGCAGGTCGCCGGCGTTTCCGGTGGGCTTGGCGACGGGTTCGAGGTCGCAGGCGGTGCGCAGCCGCAGGCCGCCGTCGAGGAAGCTGCGGATCTCCCACAGGGCCAGCGTGGTGAGGAGTGCGGTGCGGGGTTCGCCGAGTCCGTAGGAGCGCAGCAGGGCGGTGTCGATGGCGAACATCGCGCGGATTCCGCGTGCGGTCCATTCCACGCGGTGGAAGGGGACGGATCCGTAGCCTTCGCTGGTGCCGCCGGCCCCTTCGCTCTGGTCGCCGAGGGCGTGCCGGACGCTGTCGCTCTTGCGTCCGCCGCTGACGGCGCGGCGGACGTCGTGGGCTTCGATGACGGCGGAGACAGCACGGGTGAATCGTGGCTGGCCCCACCACGCCTTGTTGTTGAAGAAGGTGCCATGCAGGAGCACGAAGGGGTCCAGGCCCATGAGCGCGTCGGCCATGGCCGGGAAGTTGAGCGGCTTGTCGTTTTCCAGCCCCAGTCGGCTGGTGATGAGGTCGAGCATTTTGGTGCCGTCGAGGGTGGCTTCGCGGACGAAGGCGGAGGCGATCCGGTGGGCCTCGAGGCGGCTGGAGGTCAGGAATTCTTCGGGGACACTGGCGCGGTGGACCCGGATGTAGGGCAGGTCGGCGATGTGGTCGACGGGCTGCTGGGCGCCGTGGTCCCAAGCGGTGGCCTCCAGCCGGTTGGCCATGGACTGCACGGACTCCACCAGGAGGGACGGGGTGGTGCTGCCGTCGTCGGCAAAGGTGTCGAAGGTGCCGGCACCGATGTCGGGGAAGCCGGTGGGCTGGAAGGTCGACCCGAAGGCCGGGCGCAGGGGGACCTCGAAGCGGATGCGGTGGAGATCGGTGGTGATCACGGAGTGTCCTTTCACATGCACGGTCTTCAGGTGGTGACGGGGGAGACCTTGTCGGGGCAGGTTGCGGTCGCGGCGCTCAGCGCCTTGGTGCGGTCGCGAGTACGGACGCGCATCAGGAGTGCGGCGGCCAAGCGGGTGCCGTCGGTGTGGTGCACAGCCACGGCGTCCGCGCGGTCCGGTGGGCGGCCGACCAACGGCCGGCATCCGGCGAGTTGCAGCCGCAGCAGGGCGTCATCGAGAACCCCGGCGGGGCCGGCAGCGATCAGGCGGGCGATCCAGTCGGGGCGCGGGCGCAGCGTGGCGGTGAAGGTGACGGGATCCGGTCCCCAGGTGGAGACCAGCCGGAACGGGCCGGTGGCGAAGAACGGCAGCAGCACGGACAGCACCGGGTTCAGTGCGCGACCGTGGTGTGCCGGAGCTGGCTGGCTGGTGGTCCAGCCCAGGGCCATCAGGCCGCGCAGGTAGTTGGCGGTCAACTCGTCATCGCACTCCCCGTCCATGAAGCTTTCGAGGACCGGGAGCGCCACGGTCTGCCCGGCAGGGAATTCCGCGGCGGGTGGCTCCGTGTCATTGACTGCGGCTTTGAGGGTCTGCAGGCACAGGCGGTGGGCCTGGGCGAGTGCCTGCGCGAGGGTGGAGCCGAGGAGTTCGGTGCCTGTGGCGGGGCTATCGGCCCACACCAGATGGTCCCTGCTGCGTGCCACCCGGGTCAGCAGCGGCCGCAGCGCGGGAATCCTGAGATCGCTGCGGGTCTCGGCGAGGGAGGCCAGAGCGGAGGCCAACTGCAACTCCAGTTGGCCGGCAATGCCGGGCGGGGCATCCCAGGTGCGGGCTTGGCGCGGCTGGTAGGGGGCGATGTCCTCTCGGAGGCGTCCGGAGCGGGCGACCGCCTCGTGCAGGTGGCCGAAGGAGATCACGAAGCGGGTCATGGCGGTGGTATCGCTGCCGGTGATGGCGGCGAACAGGGCTTGATCACACTGGCGCAGCAGGGCGGCCACTCCTGCGGGGATCTTGTCTTTGCGGCGCAGCCGGGTCAGCCACACGTACGGCTCTGCGAGCAGGGTGTGCTCGTCGCGTAGGGCGACGGGGACGTCGGGGGCCCGGATGGCGATGGGGTTTTGGCCGAGGCGTTCGACGATGACGAAGCGGCGGAAGGCGGCCAGATTGCGGTCGACGCCGAGGGCGGAGATGGCCAGGGCGAACAGCAGGCCGTCTTTGGCCTGGGCCCCGGCCCACCGGGCCCGGCCCTCACCGAAGAGCTGTTCGAGTTCGGCGAGGTTGGCGGGGCGCTCCCACAAAGGTGCCCAGATCTCGCCCTTGGCAGTCTCCCCGGCCGAGGCGGTGGGGTGCCCGATGGGGGTGGCGTGAACGCTGAACGGCCAGGCCGCCCCCGGCTCGGCAGCGTTGCGGCGGACCGCGGCACTGGCGAACAGTAGCAGTCCCTCGCAGGTCAGAATGGTGCGCCAGGGGTTGACAAAGCCTTGCTTGTCGGGTTCACCCCAGATGGAGGCCAGGACTCCTCCAGCGCGGCCGGGGTCGAACTGGCCGACGGCTCCTCGCCTGTACGGGATGTCTTCGGCCCCGGTCAGGGCGGCGCGTACCCATGCGGCGGCATGGATGTGGTCGGCTTTGGGGCTGAGGACCAGGGCGAGATGCTGGAGGTAGGTGGCGGACAGCTCCTGGCGGCCGAAGTTGCCGCCCGTGCCGGCCACCGGGTTGAAGTGGACATCCGGGCCGCTGAGGACGGCAGCCACGTCGATCCAGGGCAGTGCCTCATCGGGGAAGGCGTTGCGGCAGAGGCTGATCACGGATTGCTTGTGCTGTTTGGCCCACAGGCTCTCACCCGCCCAGCCGCGCGCACGCCCTTCAGCCACGACTTCGCGGCCTGCGGCGATGGCCTCTCGCAGTACCGTCAGGCGTGGATCGTGGCTGTTTTCGATCTGGGCCAGGGCTCTTTCGGCTTCCACGCTCTTGCCGTTGCCGGCGAACCCCGATCCGGCGTTCCACGGGGAGACGATGGGGCTTGGTTTGTAACAGCTGACGAGCCACGTGGTCAGCTCATCGATGCTGGATGCGCTGGTGAGGACGGGAAGGTCGTCTGCCCAGCGTAGTCGTGTGGTGGTGTCATGCTGGGTCGCCAAAATGCGCAGCAGGCCGAGGGCACTGAGGTAGCCGCCCAGTGTCGTGGCGCGCAATCCGCGCAGCGGAATCTGGATACTCACCACAGCACCTCCTGCTCGAATGCACCCGCCGGTGCGGGAATCGGAAGCGGGGCGGCCGACGGCTGCTCGTCCGGCGCGATGGCTTGGTCCTGCGCAATCTGCGGTGTGCGGTACGCCTGGCTGGCCCGCCAGTCCGCGACACGCACGAGTGCCTCCAGCAAGGCCAGGCGAAACGGCCCCAGCTGGGATAGAAGTTGGGAGGTCCGCTGCGTCCAGGAGGGAGCTTCTTGGGGACCTCCGCCAAGAAAGAGCACGGACGGGTCGACGACGATGCGCGGGAGCACCTTCCCGCCCGGCAGCTCGACCGGGCCGACCTCCTCCGCCGGTTCGACGCCCAGAACCCGGGGCGGCACGCGTTCGGCCTCGCCCGGCATGGAACGCACCGACACCCGCACCTTGCCGTGGTGCGCTGCCGCAAGGTAAGCGATCAAGTCTGAGTACTCGTTGCCGGCCAGGAGGGTGCTGTCCGGATGCAACAGTGTCAGCGCACTGATCAGTTCGTGCCGGAAGTACTTGCGCTCGTGCCGGCCCATCTGGTGACGCGATTTCGCCCAGGGTCCTTCGCCCGGCGGCTGCTCGCCTTCGGGACAACTGCGGCGGATCGTGTTGGCGAACACGGAGTGCGCCTTGCCCAGGTCGTGATAGCGACCGGCCAACCGAGCGGCCTTCAGGTGTCCGGCGGACAGCCCGTCCAATGGAGCCAAGCTCCCTGCCAGCAGCCCGACTTCCCGTTCGACGTCCTCCAGATGCTCGATCAGGTCTACCCATCGGTCGACGCAGGAGGCATCGTCCTTGCTCATGCCGTCCGGAACCCTCCCGGTCCGGACGCGGGAGGTCACCGGGCCTCGGTGCTTCAGGCCCCACCCGAGCTTCGAGTCGTACCAGCCCGAGGCGGTGGAGGTCAGCAGCACGGCGCCGGGCCGGATGTCCGTGAACTGGGCACGCCGCCAGGTGCCTTCCGCCGCGTCCAGGACCCACAACGGGCCCAGAGAGTCCTTCACGATCGTCTTGAGGTCCCGGATCGGCGCAGGGCACAACTCCTCGCGGGCAGGAAATGTCTCACGCTCGCCCGGCCTGCCGTCCGCCAAGTCACGCCACGCCACCAGGGCCGTAGTGTCCTGGCCGTCCCTGATCCACTGGGAGACGTCGATGTCCGCACCGCTCAGGTCCGGCATGGTGTCGAACAATTGCAGCAGATCACGGCGCCGCAGGACCGGGTGGACAACGGGCTTGGAGACGACGGGCATCTCCTGGAGCCTCGTCGAAGTCACCCAGGTTCCCTCCAACGAGGTGAGCGCCTCCACCGCCGTCTCGACGTCCTCCTGCTCATACGGTGCGTACTGGCCCCGTCCGGAGGGAGGCGTGGCCCACAGCAGGTTGGCGCCTTCCGGGAACTCACCGGCGCGGTTACACCGGCCGGCCCGTTGCACCACCGAGGAAAACAGAGCGGCCTCGGTGAACAGCACGCGAGATGAGAGATCGACGCCGGCTTCCAGGACCTGCGTGCTGATCACGATCTGACCTGCTGCAGACAACGGAGCCTTGAGCTCGTCCATCAGCCCCTCCCGCTCGGGTGGCCGAAAACGGGAATGCAACAGCACCACTTCCGGTCCGCCCCTACGAACGAGTTTGGCCAACGCCGCCTGAACCGCCACGGCGCGTTCTACCGTGTTGAACACAGCGATCGTCCGCGTCCCCGGCACGTGACGCGCGACCAGGACCTGCGCGACTCCCGCCGGGTAGGCCGCCGCCAGCTCGGGCACCTCCACCCGCTCAACCTGCCGCACCGCGTTCAACCGCACGGCCAGGCCACCGACCCGGTCGTCTTCCCCCAGTTCCACCACACCTCGCACCTCGCGGTGGTCGGGCGTGCACACCTCTTGCGGCGCAAGCGTCGCCGACATCCACATCGACCGCGACGGCGCGCCCGTACCCAACTTCTCCCGCAACCCCTGCAGCTGCGCAGACGTCGGCAGCCCGGGTCCCATCAGCTGCGTCTCGTCAAAGACGAACTGCACACCGTTGTGAAGCAGCCCGAACGACACCGGCCATTGCGCACGCGACTCCCCATACCCGCGCATCAACAACCGGGACAGCAACATGTCCTGCGTTCCGACGAACACCGCGGTCGGCGACGGATCCATACGCCACGCGTCATCGTCGCGGCCCTCGCCCCCCATGAAGACATGGACCCCCACCGCCCCGGCTAGGCCAGCGTTGGCAGTCCACTCCCGTACCACGGCCGCCGTCTGCTCGACCAACGACCGCAGCGGCAGAACGAACACCAACCACCGGGCCTCACCGGCGCGCACTGCGGTATCTGGATGCTCCAGGCGGCGCCACAACCAGGGCAGAACCCCAGCCGCTGTCTTACCCGCCCCTGTGGGAACCCGCAGCAACTCCGGCAGGCCCTCCGCAGCAAGCCGCTCCTGGTACGGATATGGTCTCGCATCCACATCGTTCATCGCAGCACGAAACAACTCTACGAACGTGCGCCTCACGCACACCCCTCCTCAAGCACAGTGCAGTTGGCAGCTAGGCCGCACACTGACATGCCCCACTGACAAACCAGGGGTGTCACTTCGTGCCGGGCCACTCGTACATGGTCGATTCCACTGACAGGTCCCGTACGCCCTTAAGGCGGACGTCCGTTGGCGGTTCGACTTCGAAGCGGTGCACAGGGTCGTTCACCAGGCGGAGGGTCGGATTGTCGGCGCCCTTCTCCAAGTGCGAAGCGATCACGAGCGTGTAGTTTTCACGCTCGGTCCAGGCCCGTACGAACTCCGAACGCGTAAGTGACAGCTCGCTCGGGACGGCACGTCCGTGGGCCTTGATCTCGTAGTAGCGTCCGGTCGAGTCATATGCGTCGGCGCCCACGCCCGACGCACCCCGCTGGTCGTCCAGCTCGACACCCTGGTCTCGCAGGATCCGGCGGAGCGCCTGGATGACGAGCTCCTCCTTGTCGTGGTCTTCGTAGCCGAGGGGTGAAGCCTTGCTGCTGGGCGGGGCGCCTCCGGGCCTGGGCTGGGGGAGTGGGGTGCTGTGTCGGCGGTGCGCAGGTCTCCCCGCCCCCGGTGTCCGGGCAGGGCTACTGCCCGGTGTGGACGGCACTCCAGTGCGGGTGACCTTGCCGGGCAGCACGCCGAAGACGACCGCGTCCACTAGGGGGCGCGCGACCGGCGCGTGCTGCGGACCGGACTGGTTGCCAAGCCCGGGGCTTCCGGACACGGGCGCTGAACCGGTTCGTGGCGGCAGGATGAAACCGATCGGGCCAGTGGGGACAGCCGGGCTGGTGTTGTTGTTCCGCTGAGGGGTGGTCTTCACATTCGGCGTCGGCGCGGTGGGAGCCACAGGGGCCAGCTGTGCACGCCGGCGTAGTTCTTCGGCGAGCCGTTGCCGCTCCTCGCGGTCTCGCTGTGCTGCCGATGTGAGCGCTGTCCCGGCCTCCGCCTCCACCAGGCGTTCTTCCCAAACGTCCCGCCAGGTGTGGCCCACGCGCGAGCGTGCTTCCGCGAAGTGCGCGGCGATCGCCGCTCCCGCTCCCGACTTGGTGGTCAGCGCCGCGTGCGAGTCCAGGAACAGCGTGTTGCGGCCGCGGTCGATCTGCGCGTCGGCGGGGAGCGTGATGGGCTCGTGGGTGGCTCCCGGATCGATGCGGATCTGCAGGCCGGGGAGCTGCCGGACTTCCAGGTCCGCCGGCCAGGTCCAGCCGGTGAAAGCCTCCGCCGTTTCGGGCTCGTCGCGCACCAGAAGGTCCTGGAGCGCGGCGACTCCCCGCCGGAAGTCCTCGGTGACGCTCGCGTCGACCGGCTGGTTGAGGAGTGCGCCCTCGGCCGCGTTCGCGTCTCCGGTCTCGTACGTGACCTGGGCACCCGCGACGTCCAGGGGCGTGACACGCAGCCGTTTGAACAGTGCCGTGAACTGTTGTACGTTCCCTCCCGGCTTCCACAGCGGCAGACGGCCCGTCAGGGCTCGCTCGACCCCTGCGTCGGCCACGGCGAACACCGATCGACCCTTGCCTTTGACCCAGCCGGCCGTGGTCCACAGCGGCAGATTGCGCAGCCTGCTCTGCAGCCCCGGCGGCATCGGCTTGTCGTCGGAGGAGATCATGTCCCGCAGGCGACGCAGAGCATCGAGCATGACTCTTTCGTCCTCGGCGTCGGGGGCGGCACCGGTCCCGGACATCTCCTTCAGCACGTCGACGAGGTCATCGAGCCCGGGTTCAGGTATGCCCAGCGCCTGCCATAGAGGGTCGACGTCCATCCCGGTCAGGGCGAAGGGACGGAACCCGCGCAGGATGGCAGGTCCCCGGAAGCACGAGCCGGGCTTCATCCAGCCCTGGTCGGTCAGGACGAGGTCCTCGTACAGGAACTCGTTGCGAATCTGCTTCTCGACCGCAGCCTGGGGTGCATCTGCCGAACGGTGCGTCAGACGCCGGGCCAGGGATTGATAGACCAGCAGCGCCTCAGCCCTCAGGCTGTCCGGCACGTCGCCATGAGTATTGGTGTTGCCGTCGGCGCGGTCGCGAAGTTCCCGCAGCCGCTCCATCAGGCGCGGGACGTCGGGATTGCCGGAGACACCGAGTGCGGTGAGGACCTCCGTGCGGGTAGCCAGGGCCTGGTGGATCGCTGGGTGCAGGTATCCGGGATCATCCGGCCCATACAGGGCTACCGTATCCGGTGTACGCAGGGTGAGGTCGGCCGGCGGCTTGAGTCGGCCGTGGCTGTCTTCCAGCCAGGCAGTCTCCCGCAGCTGCCACACCCAGATGGCCGCCGTTTCACCCCTGACGTTCCACTTGTAGTGGCCTCGGGCCATTGGGACGACGGCCTGGTCCGAACTGGTCAACAGTGCGGTCAGGGTGCGTAGCAGGGCGGCTGTGCGGCGGCGTCGCTCGCCCACGTTCTGCTCGGCCGCGATGTTCTTGACCACGGCGACGAGGTCGCTGCTGGTCAGGTCGTCCAGGGTGTGGTCGGCTCCCTTGACTAGCATCTGCGACCACCGGCCCGTGACGGACCATCTGCAGTCCCGTCCGAGGCCGAGACGGGGATCTCCCGGGTACGTCTTGGTGTCCGCTCGGTAATAGACCTCGCGCACCGGAGTGAGCCGGGGGGCGTCTGCCACGCCCAGCAGCCGCAGGAAGGCCGTTCTGCTCAGACCGCCTGCCTGGGCGGCGGAGAGCAGTGATCGCGCGTAGGAGCGACGCACCCAGATGAGACCGGGAGTCTTGCGTGCCGCGACCTCGAACCGGTCTCCGTCAGCGCTCTCCAATGCCTGGGGCAGGTAGGCGGCGCCGGGCTTCACACGGTGGGACTGTTCGATCCCGTCCTTGTCATAGGCGAAGCCATTGAGGAGGATGGCCCGTCCGATGCCCGGACCGAGCGAGTCGCGTTGCTTCTTGGGCATTTCGCCGAGCGCCTGCTGCAAGGCGATGAGCCGGGCGGCCTCCGTTGCCTCGTCGCCGTCGGCAAGTCGTCCACCGGCTTTTCCGAGCCGGGAGACAATCTTCAGCACGGCTGCCGTGTCGTCGCGGCGCACCAGACAGTCCCGCCGACGCAGCCACGCAGTGACGGTCTTCGCCCAGACGTTGTCCTCCGCATAGGCGGGATGCAGGTCCAGAACGACGCCCAGCACATCCAAGGGGCCGTTGGCCCCGCCGGACGCGTCGGCGAACGCGCTCTCCGCGGGTTGCGGCCCAAGCCGACGCCCATCGGCGGTGACCAGGCAGGTCCGGCCGGCCAGCGCATGCTCGTAACCCGTTTCGAGGGCGACTGCGGCAAGCCGTACGAGCCGCGCGACGTCAGACCACTCGTAGTCGGAGAACAAGGTGAGGGCATCCATGACCCGGACCTCCGCGCGCATGTCCGCGGCGCCCGTCGTACGCCAGTCCACGAGGACTTTCCGCCAGCGGCCGCCGCTGTCGCGGACACCAGCAGGCAAGGCGTACCGGGCTTCACCCAGCCGTGCGATGTCGGTGTCGTCGAGGATTCCCGACAGTGCGGCCTCCTCGACCGCGAAATCGGACAGCGGGACCGAGGAACCATCTTGCGAGACCGGCAAGGCCAGCTTGACAGCGAGCGACTGCCGGGCGCGGTTGAGCAGCTCGGCGCGGATCTGGTCCTGGAGCAGGTTCGTCGACGCGGAGCCCGACGGGCAGGGAAGCGGAACGAGATGCCACGCTGTGTGATCCACCCTCTCCAGGATGTCGCGTACGGCGGCTTCCCACAGGTCGGCAATCACGGGGACAAGCTGTGCGTTGAGGCGGCTGTCGGCAAATCCTTCGCGGCTGGCGACGGGGTCGAACTGGGTGTGGACGCGGGCCGCCACGTCCAACGGGGCGACGGGCAGGCCGGCATGGACGCTGCCCGTCACCTTGCCCTCCAGGGGGAGCGCGATGCCCACGGGCACGACCGCGTCCAGTGCCTTGTGGCTCCGTTCCCATTCCGGCCGCGCCTCCACCTGCGCGGTGTACACGCGCCACACCGCTCCGTCAGTCGTCCGGGCGTGCCGCACCTCCACCTCGCGCTCCACGCCCTGGGCCACCAGCCGATGCCGCGCCATGTCAGCCCAGGCCAGGGTCAGTCCGGCGCTGTGCCCGCCGGCCGTTACCTCCAGAGCGCGGAGATGGCGCAGGAAGAGCAGGGAAGCGTCGTTCCACTCGTCGAACCATGCGAGGAGCTGGGCCGACGTCAGCTTCCCGGGGGCCAGGGGGATACGGAAGACGGTCCACTCGGGTCCGGAGATCCCGTCGGGGAGTTCGGGCGGCGGCGTGGGCTCGAGTTGGGTCCCCGAGAAGCGCACGTGGAAGGGGTGGCAGTGCACCTCCCACACGGTCGAGAGGGCCCTCAGCGTGGACAGTCCGATGCCGAACCGGCCCGTGGCCGCGGCGTCGGCAGCCTTGCCGGTGAGCCAGGGCATGCCGAGCGGCAGCATATCGGCCAGTCGTAGCCCGACCCCGTCGTGGGCGACCAGCATGTCGTCGGACCGCAACAGGACGCGCAGCTGTCCGGCTCCCGCGTCGTCGGAGTTCTGGACGAACTCGGAGAGGACCTGGAGCCGGTCGGTCGAGAGCGTCTCGGCGCCTTGCAACGCGCCCTCGGCCATCCTGCGGTGGACCCCACGCCCGCTGCGCAGTCCCTGATCGAAGAGCCGGACGGCGCGCGCCGCTTCCTCAGGCGTCGCGACCTCCACGTCCACAGATGCGTCCGGATCCTCCAGAAGCGTGCGCACAGCCGTCGTGAGAGCGTCCACGCCGGTATCCCTCTCCCTTGGTGCCTTGTGACACCGACAAGGCTGAGGCTGGGGACGGTTTCCCGATGACCGTGTGGGCGTAATCCAGCCATGTGCGCGCATAGTTACAGCGGGGGCTGTGATCTGGCTGTCCGCCGTCGGCACTGTGGGTGCAGAAGCGGGGCGGATGACAAGCGGCTCCGACAGCATCGGGAACGCGGCGAAAACTGATCTCGGTCGCCCCTCGATTGTCAGACCGTCCTGGTAGAGCGCCTCGGTCCATGAAAACGCCCGTCTTGGTCAAACGACTCGCCGTCCGCTGGGAATGACGCCTCGACCTCCACGACGCCTTCATCTCGCTGGGCTGCACTCATCTGCTGGCGGTGCCTCAGGAAGGCAACTACATGAACGCGTTACGATCTCCTAGCAGTAGCCATCCACCCTGGCGTGAGCTGGAGCAAGGTCAGCTTCTCAGGGAGGTCCGCTACGGCCATGACGTCGAAGTAGTCTTCGTCGGCGGGGTCGGGAACGTTCAAGGCGGGGATCATTCGTCGCTCGTCGGCGGGTCGAGCGGCTGCGCGTCGGCCCAGCGCATCACGAACTCCGCGCCGGCTTGAGTGAACTGGTAGACCTCCACCATGGGAGGCGTGCCCGTGCCGTCCCAGGGGACCTTTACCAAGTAGCCGTCCCGGATCAGGTACCAGATGGACAGCCCGGACCCGTGGGCCAGCATAATATTGGGGAACTTGACTTGCCCTTGGCGGATACCGCTGGCTCGGAGGGGTACCGCGAAAGCCTCGATCAGGCGTCGCTCGAGTTCGCCGTAGCGGCTGTTCAGTACGGCCAGGTTGGCCTTGTACTGGCGGAGTGACTTGCGGTCGATCTGGTCGGGACCGTTACCCTTGCGGCGGTGGCAGTTCGGGCAGAGCGCGATCAAGTTCTCAAACTTGTGCTCCTGCACTTTGGCCCAGTCGTCGATGTGCTCGATGTCGACAGGGTGCGCTCGGCAGGTGGGTATGGCGCAGCGGTGGCCGGATTCGATGAGCACTGCTCGCCGTAGCTCGGCCGGTATGGCGGGTCGTCCTCCTGGCATGGCGTGAGCGTAGACCGTCTGGTTCCCCCTTGGTGGACAGCCGCTGCGTTGCTGGGCGCTGAAGTGCACCGCAAGATCGTGTTATGAGCTCTATGGGGTACCGCGAGGGAATTGCCGCGCTGGTCCGCGAGCGGTTCGGAACTTGCTCCCCCATAGCAGTGAGGAAGACGTTGACCGTCTGCTACTCCTGAGCAGGCCCAACGTCGCCGACCCTCATGCCTGATGAGACGTCAGGTAAGTCAGCATCCACTCAGCATCGGCCCCTGCGGTTTCTCGCGTGTGTGCCTGGTCGGTGGCTTCGCGGCAGCCTGGCTGGCGCAAAAATGCGCAGGCGGGAAGCCTGGTCACAGCAGCGCACGATTTTCCTGAAGGTCTTCGAGCCGAAGGCATGCCGATGTACAGTGGGGGCGCCCCTGACCTGCAGAAAGCTGGCGGGGAGCCGTCTTCTAGGAGTCCAAAGTGCTGCGAACTTTGATCAAGTCCAAGATCCACCGCGCCACCGTCACCCAGGCCGACCTGCACTACGTCGGTTCGGTGACCATCGACGCCGATCTGCTGGACGCCGCCGATCTGCTGCCCGGTGAGCTCGTGCACATCGTGGACATCACCAACGGGGCCCGGCTCGAGACGTACGTCATCGAGGGTGAGCGGGGGTCCGGGGTGATCGGGATCAACGGGGCCGCGGCGCACCTCGTGCACCCCGGTGACCTGGTGATCCTCATCAGCTACGCCCAGGTCACCGACGCCGAGGCGCGGTCGTTGCGGCCCCGGGTCGTGCACGTGGACGGCGACAACCGTATCGTCGCCCTGGGCGCCGACGCGTCCGAGCCGGTACCGGGCTCGGACCAGGAACGCAGCCCTCAGGCCGTGTCGGCCTGACGTACCGATTCCGCGGGGACGAGGAGCGTGGCCGTGAGTGACATCGAGATCCGTGACGACCGGGACGCCGGACGGCTGGAGGCGGTCGCGGCCGGAGAGGTCGTCGGGCGTATCGAGTACTTCGTCCTCGACGCTCCCGAGCCGGCCGTCGTCCCCGTCCACACGATCGTCGAACCGGCCCACGAGGGCCAGGGCATCGCCGGTTCCCTGGCCCGTGAGCTGTACGGGCTCGCGCGCCGGGAAGGCCTCACGGTCGCCCCGCTGTGCCCGTACGTCGTGAAGTGGGCGGAGCGTCACCCGGACGAGGCACCCGCCGCCGATCCGGAGCTGCTGCGCGCCGCGAAGGAGTGGCTCGTGGCGCATCCCGAGCTGTTCTGAGCGGGACCAAGAGACAAGAGAACAGGCAAGCAAGAGAGAGGGACGGGGACACGCGTGCTGGCGCTCCTGCACACCTCGCCCGTGCACGTGCCGGTCTTCGACGCACTGCGTGACGCGGCGCACCCCGGGCTGGAACTGCGGCACCACGTCGACGCCGGACTGCTGGAGCGGGCGCGGCGGGACGGGCCCGAGGCGGTGAGCGCGTCCGTCGCGGCCGCGCTGACGCGGGCCGTGGCGGAAGGGGCGCGCGCCGTGCTGTGCACCTGCTCGACCATCGGAGGTGTCGCCGAGGCGGCGGCCGCCGGGGTCGGCGTGCCGGTGCTGCGCGTAGACCGGCCCATGGCCGCCGCCGCGGTGGCCGTCGGTCCGCGTGTCCTCGTCCTCGCCGCCCTGGAGAGCACGCTCGCTCCGACGGCGTCCCTGATCGAGGAGGAGGCGCGGCGCGCGGACCGTGCCGTGGAGGTGCGGACCCGGCTGGTGGAGGGCGCCTGGTCGCGGTTCGAGGCCGGTGACGGCGAGGGCTACCTGCGCCGGATCGCCGAGGCGGCCGACTCCGTGACCGGCGCCGACGTGATCGTCCTGGCCCAGGCGTCCATGGCGCCGGCCAGGGAGTCGACCAACGTCCGTGTCCCCGTGCTGGCCAGCCCGGCACCGGGACTTGCGGCCGGGGCGGCGGCCGCACGGCTGGGCCACTCGGGGTCGGCGGTTCATACGGCCGGGTGAGTGGGGAGGCGGCGGTCGGGTAGGCGGGGGACAAGTCCAGAGCCGACGTCGACCGATTGGCCGGAGGACAGCGCCATGACGAACCCGTTTCCGGATCCCGTCCCGCCCGGGCCCACCCCGGGCCCCACTCCCGGCCCGGACCCGGAGCCTCCACATCCGCACCCGGACCCGGCCTCACCACCGACCCCGGGCCCGGGCCCGGAGCCGACCCCTCCGCCTCCGCCCCCGGGCCCCGGTCCGGAACCCACACCTCAGCCTCCGGGCCCCGGCCCGCAGCCGACGCCCCAGCCTCCGGAGCCGCCGGCTCCCCCCGGGCCCTCGCCGTCGCCGATCCCGCCGGGACCCGAGCCCGTGCCCAGCCCCGAGCCGGGGCCACCGCTCACCTGAGCGAACGGACGACACGGCCCGCCCGCGGGCGGCCCCGGGACACGCGCTACGCGGTGACCTCCGACCGGTCCCCGCCCCACACCGTGTGGAACGCGCCGTCCCGGTCCGTCCTGCGGTACGTGTGCGCCCCGAAGAAGTCCCGCTGCCCCTGGGTCAACGCGGCGGGCAGCCGCTCGGCGCGCAGGGCGTCGTAGTAGGCGAGGGCGGCGGCGAACCCCGGCGTCGGCACGCCCTGCCGGGTCGCCGCCACCAGCACCTCGCGCCAGTCGTCCTGGGCGGCGGCGATCTCCCGCGCGAAGGTCTCGTCCGACAGGAGACTCGGCAGGTCGGGCCGGGCGTCGTACGCCGCCCGGATCCGGTCCAGGAAGGCCGCCCGGATGATGCAGCCGCCGCGCCAGATCGCGGAGACCGCGCCGAGGTCGATGTCCCAGCCGTACTCCTCGCTGCCCGCCGCGATCTCGTGGAAGCCCTGCGTGTACGACACGATCTTCGACGCGTACAGCGCCTGCTCGACACGGTCGGCGAAGGCGGCCGCCTCCGACTCCCCGAGCGGCGCCGCCTTCGGGCCCGCCAGGCCGCGCGAGGCCTCGCGCAGCGCCGCGTGCCCGGACAGGGAGCGGGCGAAGACCGCCTCCGCGATGCCGGACACCGGCACCCCCAGGTCCAGGGCGATCTGCACGGTCCAGCGGCCCGTCCCCTTCTGTTCCGCCTGGTCGACCACGACGTCCACGAACGGCTTGCCCGTCGCCGCGTCCACGTGCGACAGCACCTCCGCCGTGATCTCGATCAGGTACGAGTCCAGGCGGCCGGTGTTCCAGGTGCGGAAGATCTCCGCGATCTGCGCGGGGGAGTACCCGGCGACGTCCCGCAGCAGCTGGTACGCCTCGCCGATCAGCTGCATGTCGGCGTACTCGATGCCGTTGTGCACCATCTTCACGAAGTGCCCGGCGCCGTCGGGACCGACGTGCGTCACACAGGGCGCCCCGTCCGCGGCCTTCGCCGAGATCTTCTCCAGCATCGGGCCCAGTGACGCGTACGACTCCTTCGAGCCGCCCGGCATGATGCTCGGCCCGTGCAGCGCGCCCTCCTCACCGCCGGAGATGCCGGTGCCCACGAAGTGGATGCCCTGCTCGCGCAGTTCGCGCTCCCGGCGACGGGTGTCGGCGAAGTGCGCGTTGCCGCCGTCGATGATCATGTCGCCGGGTTCGAGGAGCGGGGCGAACTCCCGGATCACCGCGTCGGTCGGGTCACCGGCCTTCACCATGATCACCAGGCGCCGCGGCCGCTCGAGGGCTGCCACGAACTCCTTGGCGGTCTCGGTCGCGACGAAGTCGCCCTCACCGCCGAACTCCTCGACCAGCGCGTGCGTGCGCGACGCGGTCCGGTTGTGCACCGCGACCGTGTAGCCGTTGCGCGCGAAGTTGCGGGCGAGGTTACGGCCCATGACCGCGAGACCCGTGACGCCGATCTGCGCTGTACTGCTCATTGCGTTGGCTCCTAGTGACCTTGGTGTCTGTGGTGCCCGTGTCCGCCAGTATCGCGAATTCGGCCGCTCGGCCATGCTGACGTGCCGGTACGCCGGCCGCACTTCGTGCTTCCAGGGCTCCAGTACGGCGGGGAGGGGCCCAGTGCCTCAGCGGGCGGACGTCTCAACCGGCCAACGGCCGCCCGGTCCCGGCCACTCGGGCTGACCAACCGGCCGGTTGCCGTCTTGTCATGGCCTGTTCGTGGCGCTTATTTTTGCCCCTCCTGACGCAATGTCGAGGGGGACCTCCATGGCCGTACGCGGCCGGCACCGCCGGTATCAGCCGAACAGGATCAACCGAGCCTCGCTGACCGTCACCGCCGGGGGTGCGGGGCTGGCCCTCCCCCTCGTCGGTACCGGCACGGCCCACGCGGCCGACGTGGAGACCTGGGACCAGGTCGCCGCCTGCGAGTCCACCGACGACTGGGACATCAACACCGGCAACGGCTATTACGGCGGGTTGCAGTTCACCCAGTCCACCTGGGAGGCCTTCGGCGGCACGCGGTACGCCCCGCGCGCCGACCTGGCCACCAAGGCGGAGCAGATCGCCGTAGCCGAGAAGGTGCTCGACGCCCAGGGCCCCGGCGCCTGGCCGGTGTGCTCCGAGCGGGCCGGACTGACCCGGGGCGGCGACACGCCCGACATCCGGCCGGCCGGGGGAGCGGTGCCCGCGAAGCAGGCGGGTTCGGTGAAGGACGTCCAGCCGCAGACCACCCCGCAGTCCCGGGCGGGCAAGGCCCGGATGTACACGGTGGTCACCGGCGACACCCTCTCCGGCATCGCCGACAGCCACGAGGTCCGGGGCGGCTGGCAGCGCCTGTACGAGGCCAACCGCGGCGCCATCGGTTCCGACCCCGACCTGATCCTGCCCGGCCAGCGCCTGTCCCTGCGCGGCGAGGGGGCCACCGCGGCGCCCTCCGGCGCCGAGACCAGGAAACAAGACAAGCAGCAGAAGACGCAGAAGACGCAGAAACAGCAGAAGACGCAGAAGACGCAGCAGCCGACGCGGCAGAAGAAGGAGCCGAAGTCGGAGCCGAAGGAACAGGAGCGGCAGGAGTCGCGGAAGGCGCCGCAGAAGTCCTCCTCCGACAGCGGCAAGGCCAAGGCCGGCAAGGCCACCACCCACCGCGCCGTCGTGGCCCCCGTCGACGCCGCCACCGGCACGCCCTACCACCAGGCGGGTTCCTCCTGGTCCAAGGGCTACCACACCGGCGTCGACTTCCCCGTCCCCACCGGGACCTCCGTCAAGTCGGTCGCGGCGGGCCGGGTGGTCAGCGCGGGGTGGGGCGGTTCGTACGGCTACCAGGTGGTGGTCAGGCACGTCGACGGCCGCTACTCCCAGTACGCGCACCTCTCGGCGATCTCCGTGAAGAACGGCCAGTCGGTGGGCGTCGGCCAGCGTCTGGGACGTTCCGGCTCCACGGGCAACGTCACGGGCCCGCATCTGCACTTCGAGGTGCGGACCGGGCCCGGTTTCGGTTCCGACGTCGACCCGCTGGCGTACCTGCGGGCCGGCGGCGTCAGGATCTGATCCGGACCCGTCGGCGGCCGAGCATGGGCGGCGGGACGAACGGACCGCCGTAGAAGGGGCCGTAGGAGAGCGTGTCGTCGCTCTCCACCGGTGCCCGGGTTCCGTACGCCTCCTCGGCGGGGGCGGTGTCGGGGACCGGCGGGGACGGCACGACGACCTTGTCGGAGAGCCGAGCCACCGGAGCCGCGGGAACCACCGCGGCCACCGGCTCACGGACCGGGGGCTCCGTGACCGGCACAGCCACCGGCACCGCTACGGCAACCGGCACCGGCCGGGGCGCCGCCGCGGTCTCCGGAAGTGCCACGGTGTCCTCGGCCGGGGCCAAGGCCGTCTCACCCGTCTCGGCGCCCTCCCGCGCGATCCGCTCCGTCGTCAGCATGATCAGCCCGCCGGCCGCCACCACACCGCAGCCCAGGGCCAGCACGGTGCCGGCCGTGCCGTACCGGAACGTCTCGCCGAACATCGTGATGCCGACGACGGCGGCCACCACCGGGTTCACGACCGTCAGCGTGGCCAGCGGGGCCGCGAGACCGGCGCCCCGGTAGGACGCCTGGGACAGCACCATGCCGGCCGTGGCGAGTACGCCGATCACGGCCAGGGACGGCAGGTCGCCGGCGGTCACCCCGCCGGTCCAGTCGACCGCGACCGTCTTGGTGAAGACCGAGGACATCCCGAAGGCTATGCCGGAGGCGGTCGCCAGCAGGATGCTGCGGACGGCCGGGTGCCGGTGCGCGGCCCGGCCCGCGATCATCAGCGCCACGACCGCGCCACCGGTGACCAGGGCCGCCCCGACCCGCTGCGCCGTGTCCAGCGACTGCGCGTCGGAGGCGCCGACCACGGACAGCAGACCGGCGAGTCCGACCGTGGCCATCAGCGCGCCCCGCCAGGCCGTCGCACCGGCCCTGCGACCCACGAAGAGCGCCGCCATGGGCAGCGCGAACACGATGGTGAGCGCTCCCAGCGGCTGCACCAGACTCAGCGGACCGAGCGCCAGGGCGACCACGTGCAGCAGACCGCCCAGGCCGTTGAGCGACACCGCCGCCCACCAGGCGGGCCGGCGCAAGGGGGCGTACTGGGCATCCGGGGACGACGCCGCGACCTGCTCCTGCACGATCGCTCCGCCCGCGTACGCCACGGCGGAGACGAGCGACAGCAGCACGGACAACGCGAGGGCGCTCATCGGCTGCTCCTCTGCGTGAGGCGGGGACGCTGGGCCCACCGCGGCGATCGGTCGTCATCCATGGACAACACGATGCCGTCTCAGGGTCTTCCCGTCGTCGTCCCTGAGCATTCATTGGGTCCTACTACCGATGGAGTACGACGGCGCCGCCGTCCTCCCCAGGGTGGGCGATCTCCGGCCCCGACCCCTGGCCCAGCCCCCCGAGGGCCCTGATACTACTGCTCTCCGTGGACCTCGACCCCGCCCTCTCCGCCCTCCGCCCGCTCGGCGGGTTCTCCGTCCTGCACGCCTCGCGTCCGGTGCCGTCGCGGCGGGCCGCCACCGTCGCGCCCCTCACGGACGCCTACGCACCGGGACATGTGAGCACCGACCCGCTGGGCCACCGCGTCCGCAAGGTCGCCGGCGCGCTCGGCACCCCCGAGACGCGGGTCGCCGCCTCCGTGGCCCAGCAGGGCCTCGCGGCCCGCCTGTGGTCGGTGACCCTGGCCTGCGCCGTGCTGTACGGACACGTCCCGGACCTCGATCCGCGCCTGCTCCACTGGGACCCCGGGGCCACCGCCCCCGACGACCTGTGGCTCACCGAGGTGCACCCCCTGCCGGGGGACGCCGCCACCGTCGCGGACGTCGTCCTCACCACCCACCTCACGCCCCTCACCGAGGCCGTGCACGCCCGCTACGGCGTCGCGAGGGGACTGCTGCGCGGCAACGCGGCCTCCGCCCTGGCCGGCGCCGGACGCGAACTGCACCGCTGGGCCCGCCGCCACCACCGTACGGACACCGCCGCCCGCGCCCGGTCGCTCACCGCCGACCTGCTGGCCCACCCCCTGCTCGCCGGCACCGGGACGCTCACCGGTACCTCCTTCCGGCGCCGCAGCTGCTGCCTGTACTACCGGGTGCCGGGCGGGGGCGTCTGCGGCGACTGCTGCTTCCCGAGTCCGCCGGGTCCGGCCCGTTCCCCGCGCCCGCCGGACAGCGCCCGCCCTCCGCGCTCTTCCCCAGGCGCCCGCTCTGGGTGACCATGAGGGAACCAGTCGCCGAGACGGGAGGTTCCGGGTGCGCGTGGGACTGCTGAGCCGTGAGTTCCCGCCGGACGTGTACGGGGGTGCCGGAGTCCACGTCGAGTTCCTCGCCCGGGAGCTGGCCCGCCTGGTCGACCTGGACGTGCACAGCTGGGGCGAGGGCCGCAGCGACGGTGTAGTGCGCCACCGCCCCTGGTCCGCGCTCGACGGCGCCAACGACGCGTTGCGCACCTTCTCGGTCGACCTCGCCATGACCGCCGCCCTCGAAGGGCGCGAACTGGTGCACTCCCACACCTGGTACGCCAACCTCGGCGGCCACCTCGCCAAGCTCCTGCACGGCGTCCCGCACGTGATGACCGCCCATTCCCTGGAGCCCCTGCGCCCCTGGAAGGCCGAGCAGCTCGGCGGCGGTTACACCCTGTCCGGCTGGGCCGAGCGCACCGCGATCGAGGCGGCCGACGCGGTGATCGCCGTCTCCGGCGCGATGCGCGAGGACATCCTCGGCTGTTACCCGGCCCTGGACCCCGCCACGGTCCACGTCGTGCACAACGGCATCGACACCCGGCTCTACCGGCCCGACCACGGTACCGACGCGCTGGACCGGATCGGTCTGGACCGCTCCCGCCCCTACGTCCTGTTCGTCGGCCGCATCACCCGTCAGAAGGGCGTGCCCCACCTGCTGCGCGCGGTACGGGACATCGACCCGGCCGCACAGGTCGTCCTGTGCGCGGGCGCCCCGGACACCCCCGAGATCGACCAGGAGTTCCGCGACCTCTTCGCCGAGCTGAGCCGCGCCCGTGAGGGTGTGCACTGGATCCCGCGCATGCTGCCGCGCCCCGAGGTGATCCAGCTCCTGACCCACGCCGCCGTCTTCGTCTGCCCCTCCGTGTACGAGCCCCTCGGCATCGTCAACCTGGAGGCGATGGCCTGCGCCACCCCCGTGGTCGCCTCCCGGGTGGGCGGGATCCCCGAGGTCGTGGCCGACGGCGAAACGGGGGTACTCGTGACCAAGGAGAGTGACGGGGACACGGCGGCGGACGACGACTTCGAGGCGGGTCTCGCGCGCGCACTGGACTCCGTCCTCGGCGATCCGGCGGGCGCCCGCCGGATGGGCGAGGCGGGACGGGCGCGCGCGGTGGAGGAGTTCGGCTGGGACGCGGTCGCGCGCCGCACGGTCCGGCTGTACGAGGAGATCCTCAAGCAGGCTTAGGCCGCCCCGCCCGGGGCAGCCGGGGGAACGAGGGTGAGGGGAGCGGCCATGCGTCGTGGAGGTCCTTCGGTGCTCGGCATCGTGCTGGCGGGCGGAGAGGGCAAACGCCTGATGCCCCTGACCGCGGACCGCGCCAAACCCGCGGTCACCTTCGGCGGCACCTACCGGCTCGTCGACTTCGTCCTGTCCAACCTGGTCAACGGCGACATCCTGCGGATCTGCGTCCTCACCCAGTACAAGTCGCACTCCCTGGACCGGCACATCACCACCACCTGGCGGATGTCCAGCCTGCTCGGCAACTACGTCACCCCGGTCCCCGCCCAGCAGCGCCTCGGCCCCCGCTGGTTCCTCGGCAGCGCCGACGCGATCCTGCAGTCCCTGAACCTGGTGTACGACGAACAGCCCGAGTACGTGGCGGTGTTCGGCGCCGACCACGTGTACCGGATGGACCCGCGCCAGATGCTCGCCCAGCACATCGAGTCCGGCGCGGGTGTCACCGTCGCCGGGATACGGGTCCCGCGCGCCGAGTCGCCGTCCTTCGGCGTGATCACGCCGGGCTCCGACGGGCAGACCGTCACCGGGTTCCTGGAGAAGCCGGCCGACCCGCCCGGTCTCGCCGACGACCCCGGGTGCGTCTTCGCCTCGATGGGCAACTACGTCTTCACCACCAAGGCCCTCGTCGAGGCCCTCCAGCGGGACGCCGAGGACGAGAACTCCGTGCACGACATGGGCGGTTCGATCCTGCCCCAGCTCACCGACCGGGGCGAGGCCGTGCTGTACGACTTCAGCGCCAACCACGTCCCCGGGGAGACCTTGCGGGACCAGGGGTACTGGCGGGACGTGGGCACGCTGGACGCCTACTACGACGCCCACATGGACCTGATCGCCGAGCGTCCCGCGTTCAACCTCTACAACCGGGACTGGCCGATCTACACCCACTCGACCCAGCTCTCGCCGGCCCGCTTCAACGCCGGGGGCATCGCCAGCGAGTCGATCATCAGCGCGGGATGCCTGATCCGGGGCCAGGTCACCCGGTCCGTGCTGTCCCCGGGCGTGGTGGTCGACCCGGGGGCGGTCGTGCAGGGCTCGGTGCTGCACGACAACGTGCACATCGGCCGGGGAGCGGTGGTGCGCGGGGCGGTGCTCGACAAGAACGTTCAGGTGCCGCCGGGCGCGACGATCGGCGTCAACCCGCAGCGGGACGGCGAGTTGTACACCGTCTCCAAGGGCGGCGTGATCGCGCTGGGCAAGGGGCAGCGGGTGCCGTGAGGGACGGGCGGCCGGACGGGCGGCGGCTCCGGGGGCGCGCGATACGCGCGTTGACTCCGGGGCCGTTGTCATGTCCCTGGACGTCAAGCGGAATCCATGTTGTCATGCCTCTGCACCGCCGCCGTTACATCGATGTATGACATCGATGTCCTGAGCCATCAGCCACCACCCGTTCTCGAGGAGAGGGTCAGTGCGCACCAAACGACTCAGAGACAAACTCGCCCTGTTGCTGGCCGCCGCGCTCGGCGTCGCCGGTCTCGCCGCCGTACCGGCCGCCAACGCGGCCGACGACTCCGCCGCGGAGGTCCACGGCCTGAAGGGCGAGTACTACACCCAGTCCGCCCCCGGCGCCTTCGACTTCCACGAGCTGAAGGCCACCGGCTTCGACCCGCAGGTCGACTTCAACACCCTGGAGCCGCGACTCGCCTTCGCCACCGGGCAGTCGGACGACGTGAACGTCCGCTGGACCGGCAAGCTCGTCCCGGAGAAGACCGGCGCCCACACCTTCTCGATCACCGGCGACAACGGCTTCCGCCTCTGGGTCGGCGGACAGCTCGCCATTGACCACTGGGTCGACGACTGGGACCGCGAACAGACCGCCCAGCCCATCGAGCTGACGGCCGGCCAGTCCTACGACATCAAGCTGGAGTACTTCGAGCACTACGGCGGCTCCAACCTCCACCTGCGCTGGACCGAGCCCGGCGGCAGCAAGGAGGCCATCCCGCAGTCGGCGTTCCGCCTGCCCGACGGCTTCGACTACAACGGTGCGACGGTGACCACCGTCCAGTCCACGGGCCGCACCCTCAAGCTCGACTTCGCGAGCCCGCTCTCCGCGCCCCCGGCCGGTCTCACCGACCACCTCGAAGCGGTGATCGGCGGCGCCACGTGGCCGCTCGGCGAGACCAGGCTCGACCCCGCCGACCCCAGCGCCCTGCTCGTCGCCCTCGACCAGCCCGTCGTCGGCAACAAGAACGGCGACGCGCCCGGCACCGCCGACGTCCGCTACGACGGCGAAGGCGGGCTCACCGACGCCGAAGGCAACGTTGTCAACGCCTTCTGGAGCAGCGGCGGCAACGAGTCCACCTACGAGCTGCGCACCGACTGGGCCGACGAGGTCGGGCCGGACAACGCCCTCCCCGAGTACCCGCGCCCGCAGCTGACCCGCGACGACTGGCAGAACCTCAACGGCCGCTGGCAGTTCGCCGCCGCCGAGGCGGGCGAGCAGCCGCCGGTCGGCAAGAACCTGAAGGAGCGCATCCTCGTCCCGTACCCGGTGGAGTCGCAGCTCTCCGGCGTCCAGCGGCACGAGGACCGCATGTGGTACCGCCGCACCTTCACCGTGCCCCGCGACTGGCACATCGGCTCCTCCCAGCGGCTGAAGCTGAACTTCGGTGCCGTCGACTGGCAGTCCGAGGTCTACGTCAACGGCACCAAGGTCGCCGACCACAAGGGCGGTTACGACAAGTTCAGCGCCGACGTCACCGACGCCCTCAAGCCGGGCCGCACCCAGGAGCTGATCGTCGGCGTCTACGACCCGACCGACGCGGCGAACGGCGAGAACCCGCCGCTCGGCAAGCAGCGCCTGGACCCGAGCGGCATCTGGTACACGCCCAGTTCCGGCATCTGGCAGACCGTCTGGATGGAACCGGTCGCCCGGGACCACGTGGACTCCCTGAAGCTCACCCCGCACGTCGACGGCGCGGCGAGCACCCTGACCGTCGAGCCCAAGGGCGTGCGCGACGGCGTACGCGTCAACGCCACGGCGTACGCCGGGCACCGCAAGGTCGCCACGGCCAGCGGCCGCACCGGCGAGCCCCTGACCCTCAAGATCCGCGACCCGCGCCTGTGGTCGCCCGACGACCCGTTCCTCTACGACCTCAAGGTCACCGTCGGACACGACCGGGTCGAGAGCTACTTCGGGATGCGCTCCATCGCCGTCGAGAAGGTCGACGGCGTCCCGCGCACCCTGCTCAACGGGAAGCCCACGTTCCTGATGGCCACCCTCGACCAGGGCTTCTGGCCGGACGGCCTGCACACCGCGCCCACCGACGAGGCCCTCGCGTACGACCTCAAGCTGCACAAGCAGCTCGGCTTCAACTCGGTGCGCAAGCACATCAAGGTGGAGCCCGACCGCTGGTTCTACTGGGCCGACAAGCTGGGCCTGATGGTGTGGCAGGACATGCCCGCGATGACCGCCGGGAAGAACCCGTCCACCGCCGCCCGTGCCGAGTACGAGCGGGAGATGAAGGAGATGATCGACGAGCACGTCAGCCACCCGTCGATCATCATGTGGGTCACCTTCAACGAGGGCTGGGGCCAGTACGACATCGGCCGCGTCGCCGCGCAGGCCAAGTCCTGGGACCCGACCCGGCTCGTCAACAACCAGTCCGGCCTGAACCTCGGGGCCGACGGCGGCGCCGGCGACATCATGGATGAGCACGGCTATCCGAGCCCCGCCCTGCCGCCGTCCCCGGACGGCCGACGCGCCCTGGTCACCGGAGAGTACGGCGGCCTCGGCCTGGCGGTGCCCGGTCACGCCTGGTCCGTGCAGCAGTCGTACGTCGATGTCGACCCGCAGACGTACACGGACGACTACCTCACCAAGCTCGACGAGGTGCGCGCCCTGGTCTGCCGGGGCAGCAACGGCGCCGTCTACACCCAGATCTCGGACGTCGAGGGCGAGCTGAACGGCCTGACGACCTACGACCGCAAGGTGCTCAAGCCGGACGTCGAGCGGGTGAAGGCCGCCCAGGAGGCCCTCATCCAGGACGCGTCCAGGCCCACCCCGGCGGGCTGCACCGCCTGATCACCCTCGCCCGAACAAGAACCGCACGACAGAGCAGACCTTCCGGAGGTCACCGCACATGAGAGGCACCCGGCGTCTGCGGCTGTGCGTGGCCGGGGTGGTGGCAGCGTCCGCGCTGCTCACCGCCCCGGCGGCGCAGGCCGCCCCGACGGCCGCCCCGCACCTGACCGACCTCGTGAACCCGTTCATCGGAACGGAGAACGAGGGCAACACCTATCCCGGCGCCGCCGTGCCCTTCGGCATGGTGCAGTTCTCGCCGGACACCGGCCACAACACCGGTTACGACCACTCCGACACCCACATCCGCGGCTTCTCCCTGGTCCACCTCTCCGGCGTCGGCTGCGGACTCGGCGGCGACCTGCCGGTGCTGCCGACCACCGGTGACGTCACCGAGACGGACTACGCGAAGTACGCCGCCTCCTTCAGCCACGACGACGAGGAGGCGAGCCCCGGCTACTACCGGGTCGGCCTCGGCTCCGGCGTCGACGCGGAGCTGACCGCCACCGAGCACACCGGAGTGCAGCGCTACACCTTCCCGGCCACCGACAAGGCCAACGTGCTGCTCAACGCCGGCCAGTCGCTGCACAAGAACGTCCGCACCGAGGTCGAGGTCCTGGACAGCCGCACCGTCCGCACCGCGATCACCGGCAGCGGCTTCTGCCAGGACACGAAGCCGTACACCGTCTACACGATCACCCGCTTCGACCGGCCCTTCGCCGCCTACGGCACCTGGGACGACGGCACGGTGACCGCGGGCGCGAAGAGCGGCGGGGACGGTGCCTACGTCCGCTTCGACGCCACGAAGGACCGCACCGTCGAGGCCACCACCGCCCTGTCCTACGTGGACGCGCGCGGCGCCGCGCTCAACCTGCGCGCCGAGGGCGGGCACTCCTTCGACTCCGTGCGCCGCGGTGCCGAGCGCACCTGGGAGAAGCGACTGGACGACGTCAGGGTCCGGGGCGGCGACGACACCCTGCGCCGCACCTTCTACTCGTCCCTGTACCGGTCCTTCCTCGCGCCCAACGTCGGCAGCGACGTCGACGGCCGCTACACCGGCTGGGACCAGGAGATCCACCGCGCCAAGGGCTTCACGTACTACCAGAACTGGTCCCTGTGGGACACCTACCGCACCCAGTCCCAGCTCCTCGCCCTGCTCGCGCCCCGCGAGGCCCGCGACATGGCGATCTCCGTCATCAAGATCGACGAGGAGAGCGGCTGGCTGCCCAAGTGGGGCTACGGCACCGTCGAGACCAACATCATGACGGGCGACCCGGTGACCCCCTTCCTCACCAACGCCTACCAGCAGGGCCTGCTGCACGGCTGGGAGGAGAAGGCCTACCGGGCGCTGAAGAAGAACGCCGACGGCGTCCCGCCCACCGACTCGCCGGCCGTCGGCCGGGAGGCCAACCGCGAGTACCTCGCCGACGGCTTCGCCCCCTACGTCAAGGGCCGACCGCACGCGAAGCCCGGCGACTCCGACTACGACCACGGCGCCTCCGCCACCCTGGAGTACGCCCTGTCCGACGCCATGCTCTCCCGCATGGCCCGCGACCTCGGCCACGACGCCGACGCGAAGCGGTACGCCGAGCGCGCCCAGAGCTACCGGAACGTCTTCGACCCCTCGACCGGCTTCTTCCGCGCCCGCGACGCCGAGGGTGCCTTCACCGGCCCGGCCGACCCGGCGCAGAGCGAGGGCTTCCACGAGGGCACGTCCTGGCAGTACCAGTGGCTGGTGCCGCAGGACCTGCCCGGCATGATCGACCTCATCGGCGGCACGGAGGCGGCGAACCAGCGGCTCGACTCCTTCTTCGCCTACGACCAGCTCCTGAAGGACCCGGCGAAGACCGCCCGCGAGGTGTGGGTGAACGGGCCGTACGACTACTACAACGCCGACAAGTACAACCCGCAGAACGAGCCCGACCTCATCGCCCCGTACACCTACCTGTCGACCGGGCAGCCCTGGAAGACGACGGACGTGGTGCACGCGGCGCTCACCCTGTTCACGGACACGCCGACCGGCATGACCGGAAACGACGACCTCGGGACCATGTCCGCCTGGAACGTGCTGTCCTCGATCGGGATCTTCCCGATCCAGCCCGGCTACGACACCTGGGGCCTGTCCACCCCGGTCTTCGACCGCGTCGACCTCACCCTCGACCGCCGCTACTACCCGCGCGGCGCCCTGACGATCACCGCGCCCGGCACCTCGGACACCGACCGGTACGTCCAGTCGGCCCGCACCGACGGCTCGGCCTACGCCCGCACCTGGCTGACGACCGACGCCCTGCGCTCCGTCCGGTCGCTCGCGTTCACGGTCGGCCCGCAGCCGTCCGGGTGGGGAACCTCGGCGGAGGCGGTGCCGCCGCCGCTGACGTGAGCTGAGGTCAGCGCAGACGTCCCATGAGTCACAGCAGTCCCGCCCCTGCCGAAAGGGGCGGGACTTTAATCTCCTGTTAACTGTGCGTAGCGTGATCGTACTTGACCGTAATCGTCGGAGAGCGATTGACTGCTTGTCCACCCGTTGTCCATTCGCCGCCCCTGCGTCGTCCTTGCGAGGCAAGCCCTTGACTCCCGATCCGCTCGCTCCCCTCGACCTGGCGTTCTGGAACATCGAGTCCGCCGAGCACCCCATGCACCTGGGCGCACTCGGCGTCTTCGAGGCCGACTCGCCCACCGCGGGCGCCCACGCGGCGGACCTGCTCGCGGCCCGCGCCCCCGCGGTGCCCGGACTGCGGATGAGGATCAGGGACACCTGGCAGCCGCCCCTGGCCCTGCGCCGTCCGTTCGCGTTCGGCGGCGCGACCCGCGAGTCCGACCCCCGCTTCGACCCGCTCGACCACGTGCGGCTGCACGCCCCCACCACGGACTTCCACGCGCGGGCCGGACGCCTCATGGAACGCCCCCTGGAGCGCGGGCGGCCGCCGTGGGAGGCGCATGTGCTGCCGGGCGCGGACGGCGGCTCCTTCGCCGTGCTGTTCAAGTTCCACCACGCCCTGGCCGACGGTCTGCGCGCCCTGACCCTCGCCGCGGGCGTCCTCGACCCGATGGACCTGCCGGCCCCCCGTCCCCGCCCCGAGCAGCCGCCGCGCGGACTCCTGCCGGACGTGCGCGCCCTGCCGGACCGGCTGCGCGGCGCCCTGTCGGACGCGGGGCGCGCCCTGGACATCGGTGCCGCCGCGGCGCTGTCCACCCTCGACGTGCGTTCCTCGCCCGCGCTCGCCGCGGCGTCCTCCGGCACCCGTCGGACCGCGGGCGTGGCCGTCGACCTCGACGACGTGCACCACGTCCGCAAGACCACCGGCGGCACCGTCAACGACGTACTGATCGCGGTCGTCGCGGGCGCCCTGCGCCGCTGGCTGGACGAGCGCGGCGACGGCAGCGAGGGCGTCGCGCCCCGGGCCCTGATCCCCGTCTCCAAGCGCCGCCCGCGCAGCGCCCACCCCCAGGGCAACCGGCTCTCCGGATACCTGATGAGGCTTCCGGTGGGCGACCCCGACCCGCTCTCCCGCCTGGGCACGGTCCGCGCCGCCATGGACCGCAACAAGGACGCCGGTCCCGGCCGCGGCGCCGGAGCCGTCGCCCTGCTCGCCGACCATGTGCCGGCGCTCGGCCACCGGCTCGGCGGGCCGCTGGTCTCGGGGGCCGCGCGGCTCTGGTTCGACATCCTGGTCACCAGCGTGCCCCTGCCCAGCCTCGGGCTGCGGCTCGGCGGCCACCCGCTCACCGAGGTCTATCCGCTGGCGCCGCTGGCCCGCGGCCACTCCCTGGCGGTGGCCGTCTCGACGTACCGCGGACGGGTCCACTACGGCCTGGTCGCCGACGCGAAGGCGGTGCCGGACCTCGACCGGTTCGCCCGGGCGGTGGCCGAGGAGGTGGAGACGTTGCTCACGGCATGCGGTCCCTGACCCCGGCGGGTTTGGTTCCGGGCCGCGCGCTGAATAAAATCCGCTGTTCGACAGCGGTCGCCTCCCGGAGCGCCGCAACGGTGACCAGGGAACGGCAGCGGCGATGACGGTGACACAGGACGGCTCGGCGACCAGGGACGAGGCGCCCGCGGCCCAGGCGCCCGCACAGGAGGCGGCCGCCGAAGAGGCGAACGCCCCCGGGTACGGCCCCGGCATCGACCCCGAGCGGCTCGCCGTCTGCCTGAGCGTGCTGGAGGAACTGGACACCCTCGACGTCGACCATCCGGACGCGATCCGGGTCCGCCGGGCCACCTCGCACATCTACCGCATGGTCAAGCAGCGCCGCCGCCAGGAGCGCCGCGCCGCCAAGACCGCCCACGACAGGGCGGTCACCGAGGCCACCGCCACCGGCTCCGCCGAGCGCATCGACGACGAGACCGAGGGTCTGCTGCCCTCCTCGCGCACCGAGCAGGGCGCGATCGCGGGGATACTCCAGCGCCCCCGCTCCTGCTACATCTGCAAGCAGCGCTACGTCGAGGTCGACTACTTCTACCACCAGCTCTGCCAGGACTGCGCCGCCGAGAACCGCACCCGCCGCGACGCCCGCGCCGACCTCACCGGCAAGCGCGCGCTGCTCACCGGCGGCCGGGCCAAGATCGGCATGTACATCGCGCTGCGCCTGCTGCGCGACGGCGCGCACACCACGATCACCACCCGCTTCCCCAAGGACGCCATCCGCCGCTTCAAGGCGATGGACGACTCCGCCGACTGGCTGCACCGCCTGGAGGTCGTCGGCATCGACCTGCGCGACCCCGCCCAGGCCGTGGCCCTCGCCGAGCAGGTCACCGAGCAGGGCCCGCTCGACATCCTGATCAACAACGCCACCCAGACGGTGCGGCGCCTGCCCTCCGCGTACGCCGCGCTGGTCGAGGGCGAGAGCGCCCCGCTGCCCGCCGGGGAGCTGCCCGCCCACCACGTCATCGGCGCCTTCAACTCCGGCGCGGTGGACGGTCTGACCGCGCTGCCGCCGGGCGTCTCGGGGCTCGACGCGCAGAAGGTGGCCGACCTGGCCCTGGTCGCGGGCAACGCCAGCGTGGTCCGGCACCGCGAGGGCACCGCCATCGACGCGGGCGGCCTGGTCCCGGACGTCGTCGACTCCAACACCTGGGTCCAGACCATCGAGCAGATCTCGCCGGTGGAACTGCTGGAGACCCAGCTGTGCAACTACACCTCGCCCTTCATCCTCATCAGCGCGCTGCGCGCATCGATGGCCGAGGCCGCCCGCAAGGCGCCGTCGGGACGCGCCTACGTCGTCAACGTCTCCGCGATGGAGGGCGTGTTCGCCCGCGGTTACAAGGGTGCCGGTCACCCCAACACCAACGCGGCCAAGGCCGCCATGAACATGGTGACCCGGACCAGCGCCCAGGAGATGTTCGACACCGACCGGATCCTGATGACCTCCGTCGACACCGGCTGGATCACCGACGAGCGTCCCCACTTCGACAAGCTGCGCCTCGCGGAGGAGGGCTTCCATGCCCCGCTCGACCTGATCGACGGCGCCGCCCGCGTCTACGACCCCGTCGTGCGCGGCGAGGCGGGCGAGGACCTGTACGGCGTCTTCCTCAAGGACTACGCACCCGGCAAGTGGTGACGGGGCCTCAGTCCACGAGGCCCAGCCGCGCGTTCCGTGCCGCCGTCAGCTCCAGCACCGTGCGCCAGTCCTCCAGGACCCCGGCGTCGAAGTCGGCGGTGCGGGCCTCGTCGACCGCCTGGCGCAGACTGACCAGGTCGTCGTCGTGGTCCCGGGCCTCCGGGTGGGCCTGACGGCGCACCAGGCGGGCGACGCGCGCACCGAGCAGCGGCCGTACCGCGTCGGCGGTCCCGGCGGCCGGATCGCCGGGCCACAGCAGTCGGCCCACCGGTGACACCAGCCCCGCGACCTGGAGCTCCTTGTCGGCGGGGTGGCGCCGGCGCAGCAGCGCGGCCGTGCGCAGCGCGTGCCCGTGCGGCTCGCCGGGCCCGCCACCGGGCCCCGCGGCGGGCCGCTCGCCCCGGCAGGCGTACAGCAGATCCATCAGCTCCTCGACGCTGCGCAGTTCCATGCCTCGGTCCTCCCACGAGACAGCCGTTGCCGACGAGCAGCAGACCATGGCGAGCTTGCGGCGCAGCCAACGGCGACTTAACTGCGCGTCCCGTCACCGCCGCCATACGAAGGTGCGTACGTCCATGTAGGCCGAACGGGTGAGTCGCGCACGGTGCGGAAGCGGAGGAACCGGGGCAGACTTGGGCCAACTGTGCGGGGGGTGAAGGGCAATGGTTCTCCCATCTTTTGAGCCCCATAGAGCGCACCCCCGCTCATTTGGTTAACCTGGACCGGACGGGCGGCAGCACAGGGCACTACCCACCCGAGGTCCGTCATGGGACGAGCCGGTTCACAACGGTTCGCCTCCGCACGAGTTACCGGCGCCACCGCGTCCGAACTGCATGCGACTCACACCCGCGCGGGCGCCGGGTGCCGGACAGGAGACCGGCGCCAACAGGCCCCGCGGGTGACCCGACACATAAGGAGTGCGCGGTGACACCGGAAACGACGACGAACCCAGAACGACGCACCGAGGAACGCACCGGACGCGCCGGTCGCAGGCCCGGGGAGATCGGCAGCCTCGACGTGTGGGCGCGCTCCGCCCCCATCCGCCTCGCGGGCTACGAGGAGGACCTCGCCGAGCCGCACATCCTGCCGAGCGTGGACTGACCCGCACGCCGCCCACCGAGGTCGCCGAGCGCATGGGCGTGCCACACTCACGCCCATGCTGATCAGGGAAGCCACGGCCGGCGACTGGCCGCACATCTGGCCCTTCTGGCACCGCATCGTCGCCGCCGGTGAGACCTACGCCTGGGACCCGGACACCTCCGAGGAGGACGCCCGGGCCCTGTGGATGAACCCCGCCAAACGCGTCTACGTCGCCGAGGACGACACCGGCACGCTCGTCGCCTCGGCCTACGTCACCCCCAACTACGGCGGCCCCGCCGCCCGCATCGCCAACGCCGGCTTCATGGTCGACCCCGGCCGGGCCGGACGCGGCACCGGCCGGGCCCTCGCCGAGTACGTCCTGGACGCGGCCAAGGCCGACGGATACCGGGGCATGGTCTTCAACGCCGTCGTCGAGACCAACCCCGCCGTGCGGCTGTGGACCTCCCTCGGCTTCACGATCCTGGGCACGGTGCCGGACGCCTTCGACCACCCGCGGCACGGGCGGGTCGGCCTGCACATCATGCACCGCGCCCTGTAGCCCCCGCTCAGCCGAGCGGCGCCGACCGCCGCCAGGGCCGCAGCGCCTCGATCCGTCCCGCCGGCTCCAGCAGCGCAGCCTCCGACCCCGGGTGCACCACCAGCTGGTCGGCGCGGGGCGCACCCGAGTCCAGCGTGCCGAACGGCACCGACATCGCGGGCCGGCCGGTCAGGTTCCACGGCGGCGTGAACGGCGAGCAGGCGGAGTTCGCCACCACGTTGCGCAGCCGGCCCCGCTCGTGCCAGGACCCCGCCACGGGGGAGCGGCGGGCCGGCGCCGTGGTGAGCAGGACGTCGTACTCGGTGAAGAACGGCTCCAGGCGCCCGCGCGGCCGCTTCCGGCCCCCGCCGCGAGGGCCGGGTCCACGCCTTCGTGATCGGAGGTCCGGCAGGCGCCCTGGGGGCGGGTGCGTTCCCGCGGGCGACGGCGTGGGCCCGCCGACCGGAGCCGGGGTCGCCCGGCCCGGCCTTCAGGCCGACGGCCGCACCACCCCCGTGCTGTCCCGCTCGATCAGCCGCGGCACCGGTACCCGCACCGTCCGGGCCGGGCCGCCGTCGAGCAGGGCGGTCAGCTCCGTCGCCGCCGTGCGGCCGAACTCCACGCTGTCCCGGGACAGGGCGGACAGCCACGGCTTGACCATGCGGCACAGCGCCGAGTCCTCCCAGGCCACCACGGACACGTCCGCCGGTACCGAGAAGCCGAGTTCGGCCGCGGCGGCGACCCCGGCGACGGCCATCACGTCGTTGTCGTAGATCAGGGCGGTCGGGGGAACGGGCGCCTCCAGGACGCGGCGGGTGACGGCCGCGCCCTCGGCGTCCGAGTAGTCGGTGGTCACCGACTCGACCTCGCCGAGACCGCGCCGCCCGGCCTCGACGCGCAGGGCGCGGATACGGCGCTCGGTGTGGGCGAGGTCGGGCAGCCCGGCGATGTGCACGATCCGCCGGTGCCCGAGCGCGTGCAGCCCGTCCACCAGCGCGGCCATCGCCCCCGCGTCGTCCGCCCACACCGTCGACAGCCCCGGGTGGCGCTCGTCCGGCGCCCCGCCGATCACCACGCCGGGCAGGCCCAGCTCGTCGAGCAGGTCCGGGCGCGGATCGTCGGTGCGCGGGTCCACCACCAGGACGCCGTCCACGCGGTGTTCGGCCCACCAGCGCCGGTAGACCGCGCACTCGTCCTCGACGTCCCGCGCCACCTGGAACAGCAGCCCCAGGTGACGCCCCGCCAGCACCTCCTGGATGCCCGAGACCAGTTGCAGGAAGAAGGAGTCGACGCCGAGGGTGTGCGCGGGCCGCGCCAGCACGAAGCCGACCGTCGCCGCGCCCTCCCCGGACAGCGCGCGCGCCGCCGTACTGGGCCGCCAGCCGAGCTGCTCGGCCACCCGGCGCACCCGGTCCCGGGTGATCTCGGAGACCCCCGGCCGGTCGTTCAGCGCGAACGACACCGCGCTCTCGGAGACCCCGGCCCGGCGTGCGACGTCCTTCATCGTCGGCCGGCGCGCGGCGGGCCGCTTGGCCGGCATGCGCGCTCCTTTCCTCAGTGCGAGCGGTGAGAGCTAAAGCGCTTGAGTGCGAAGATTCTAAAGCGCATTAGTGATTCCTGGCAAGTGCCCTTCCGTAGGGGTGTGACCTGCACTAATGTCGCGCTGACGACTTTAGTTGGCGTGAATCCATTGACTTTCCGCGGATTCGCCGTGCATGGTCGCTGGCATCCCACCGCCGACGTCCTTCAGGGAGACGTGTCACCGTGCCCACCTCGCGCAGAACATTCGCCGTCGTTGCCGTCGCCGCCCTCGTCCTGCCGCTCAGCGCCTGCGGCTCCGGGGGTGACGGCGGTGGCTCGACCGACGCCTCGGGCAAGGTCGAGGGCGACATCACCTTCCAGACCTGGAACCTGCGGGCAAACTTCAAGGACTACTTCGAGGGTCTGATCGCCGACTTCGAGAAGAAGTACCCCGACACCCACGTCAAGTGGGTCGACCAGCCCGGCGAGGGCTACGCCGACAAGATCAGCGCCGACGCCGCCGGCGGCACCCTGCCCGACGTCGTCAACGTCTCCCCGGACCTCGTCGCCCCGCTGGCCAAGGCGGGTCTCGCCCTCGACCTCGACAAGGCCGCCGGCCAGTACGAGAAGGAGTACCTGGAGGGGGCCTGGGCCAGCCACCGGATACCGGGCATGGACGGCACGTACGCCTTCCCCTGGTACCTCAACACCGGCCCGCTCTTCTACAACAAGTCCCTCTTCGAGAAGGCCGGACTCGACCCCGAGCAGCCGCCGAAGACGTACGACGAGGTCTTCGACGCCGCCCTGAAGATCGCCGACAAGACCGACGGCGAGGTCGCGACGCTCGCCAACGTGCCCACCATCGAGGACTTCGGCCGCTACGGCGTACCGCTCATGGACAAGGAGGGGACCGCCTTCGCGTTCAACGACGCCAAGGGCGTCCAGCTCCTCACCCGCTACAAGGAGCTGTACGACGCCAAGGCCCTCGACCCGCAGGCGCTGACCGCCACCCCCGAGTCCTCCGGGAAGAAGTTCCTCACCGGAGCCGTCGCCATGAACCCGGGCAGCGCGCTCGACCTCGCCAACTTCAAGAAGCAGGCGCCGAACCTGTACAAGAACATCGGCATCACCGACCAGATCACCAGCACCGGCCACGTCAACATGTACGTGATGGGTCTGATGGTCAACGCGCAGAGCCAGCGCAAGCCCGCCGCGGTCGCCTTCGCGCACTACGTCACCGACGCGGCCCACCAGATGTCCTTCGCCAAGCAGGTCGCGATCTTCCCGAGCACCGCCGGTTCGCTGGACGACCCGTACTTCACCAAGGAGGACGGCACCGACGAGACCCGGGTGCGGATCGCCGCCGCCAAGTCGCTGAAGACGGCCGTCAACTACACGCCCGTGCTGTTCAGCGAGCAGATGAAGACCGAGCTGCGCAACGAGGTCGCCAAGGCGCTCCAGGGCAAGCAGAGCCCGAAGGAAGCCCTCGACAACGCTGTCAAGGCGTGCGACCGGCTCCTTCAGCAGCAGGGCTGATACGTCATGGCGAGTCCCACCCTCACCACCGGCACACCGGACGCCCGCAAGGGCGGCGTCCGGCGCGTGCGGCGCCAACTTCCCGCAAGCCCCTGGCTGTTCGCAGCACCCGGCCTGCTGGTCACCGGCGCGTTCATCCTGTACCCGTTCGTCTCCACCCTCGTCAACTCCTTCACCGACCGCCGCACGTTGGTGCCGGGCGAGTTCGTCGGCCTCGCCAACTTCCGCGAGCTGCTCCACGACGACATGTTCTGGATCGGCCTGCGCAACAGCTCCCTGTACGTGCTCGGGGTCGTCCCCGCGCTGGTCCTGCTGCCGCTGCTGCTCGCGCTGCTGGTGCAGAAGAACATCCCCGGCATCACCTTCTTCCGCTCGGCGTTCTACACCCCGGTCGTCGCCTCGATCGTCGTCGTCGGACTGATCTGGGTCTGGCTCCTCGACGAGCGCGGCCTGGTCAACTCCCTGCTGGAGACGCTCGGCGCCAGTCCGGTCGGCTTCCTGAGCGACCAGTGGCTGATCCTGCTCAGCGCGATGGGCGTCACGGTCTGGAAGGGCCTCGGCTACTACATGATCATTTATCTGGCGGCGCTGGCCAACGTGCCCCGTGAGCTGCACGAGGCCGCCGCCGTGGACGGCGCGGGCGCGGTCCGCCGCTTCCTCACCGTCACGGTGCCCGCGGTCCGCTCCACCATGGTCCTGGTCGCGGCGCTCTCCTCGGTCGCCGCCTTCAAGGTCTTCTCCGAGGTGTACCTGATGGCGGGCCCCAGCGGCGGCCCGGCCGGCGAGGACACCACCCTGGTGATGCTGGTCCAGCGCACCGGCACCGGCCTCACCGGCCGGGTCGGCTACGCCTCCGCCATCTCCGTCGTCGTCTTCGTCGTCACCGTCGTCCTGATGCTGCTCGTCCTGCGCGCCGACCGGAAGGAGGAGTCGTGAGCGTCGCCGAGAAGACCCGGCCCGCCGACAAGCCCCGGGCCACCTCCCGGACCCGGGAACGCGAACCCCGGATCACCGACGAGCACGGCCGCCGGGTACGCGGGTGGGAACTGGCCCTGCGCTACCTGCTGCTGCTCGGCGTCCTGGCCCTGACCATCGGCCCGTTCCTGTGGCAGCTGTCGACCTCGCTCAAGGGTCCCACCGAGGACATCTTCAGCTCCCCGCCCAAGTTCCTGCCCTCCGATCCCACCCTGCACAACTACGAGCGGGTCGCCGACACCATCCCGGTGTGGGACTACGCCCTGAACTCGCTGAAGGTCGCCGCGGCCAACGTCGTCACCAACTGCGTCGGTGCCGCCCTCGCCGGGTACGCCCTGGCCCGGCTGCGCTACCGGGGCCGGCGCGTCGCCACGCTGGTGTTCATCCTGGCCATGCTGGTGCCGGTGGAGGGCATCATCATCGCCCAGTTCACCACCATGCGGGAGCTGGGCCTCAACAACACCCTGGTCGGCGTGGTGCTGCCGGGCTGCGTCAGCGCCCTGAACGTGCTGCTGATGCGCAACGCCTTCCTCAACCTCCCCTACGAGATCGAGGAGGCCGCCTTCGTCGACGGTGCCAACGTCTGGCAGCGGTTCTCCCGGATCGCGCTGCCCGCGGTGAAGGGCACCCTCGCCGTCGTCGCGATCTTCGCCTTCATGGGCGCCTGGGACGACTTCCTGTGGCCCCTGATCGTGCTGAGCGACCCGTCCAGGTTCACCCTGACCATCGGCCTGAACTATCTGCACGGCACCTTCGCCAACGACGAACGCCTGGTCGCCGCGGGCACCATCATCGCCGTGGCACCGCTCATCGTCCTCTTCGCCTGCCTCCAGCGGTACTTCTTCCGCGGCGTGGGCGAGGGCGCCGTCAAGGGCTGAACCTCCCGCTTCCCCCCTCACAAGGACACCGCATGCCTTCTGCCGTGCGCTTCGGCGTCAACTACACCCCGAGCGAGGGGTGGTTCCACCACTGGCTCGACTTCGACCTCGACTCCGTACGCGCCGACCTGGACTCCATCGCCGCCCTGGACGTGGACCACGTCCGCGTCTTCCCGCTCTGGCCCTACTTCCAGCCCAACCGCGCCCTGATCCGCGAGCGCGCGGTCGAGGACCTGGTGGCGCTGGTCGACGCGGCCGGCGAACGCGGCCTCGACGTCAACGTGGACGGCCTGCAGGGCCATCTGAGCAGCTTCGACTACGTGCCGGCCTGGACCCGCACCTGGCACCGGCGCAACCTGTTCACCGACCCCGACGTCGTCGAGGGCCAGGCCGCCTACCTGCGCGCCCTCGCCGCCGCGCTGGCCGGACGGTCCAACTTCCTGGGCATGACCCTCGGCAACGAGGTCAACCAGTTCTCCGCCGGACCCCACCCCGACCCGGACCGCGCCACCAGCGACCAGATCGACGTCTGGCTGGAGCGGATGCTGGCCGCCTGCGAGGAGGGCGCCCCGGGCCGGACGCACCTGCACGCCGAGTACGACGCCACCTGGTACCAGGACGACCAGCCCTTCACCCCGGCCCAGGCCGCCCGGCGGGGCGCCGTCACCGCGGTGCACTCCTGGGTCTTCAACGGCACCGCCCAGCGCCACGGCCGCGCCTCCGTGCCCAGCGAGCACCACGCCGCCTACCTGATCGAGCTGAGCAAGGCCTGGGCCGACGACCCGAACCGCCCGGTCTGGCTCCAGGAGGTCGGCGCCCCCGCGCCCCTGGTCCCGGCCGAGCACGCCGCCGCCTTCACCGAGGCGACCGTCGAGAACGCCCTGGACTGCCCGGACCTGTGGGGCATCACCTGGTGGTGCTCCCACGACGTGTCCCGGGCGCTGGCCGACTTCCCGGAGCTGGAGTACGGGCTCGGGCTCCTCACCAACGACCGCCGCCCCAAGGACACGGCACGGGTCCTGGCGAGCGCGGCGCGCGCGGTCCGTGGCGGAGCCCGCCCCGCCCCGGCCCCGCGCACCACGGCCCTCGCCGTGCCGGCCGACCCCGCCGCGCGCTCGGCCTGCGCCCCCGGCGGCGCCGTCTTCGACGCCTTCTTCCGGCTGGTCGCCGACGGCGCCCGCCCCACCACCGTCCTCGACACGCGCGCCGCCGACAGCGGGCACCTCGCGGCCCGCGGCATCACCGAGGTCGTCGCCCCCGACCAGGTGCCCGTCCCGTGACCCCGGCCCCGCGCGGCACAACGAGCGCGCCGCACGATTCGAAGCGCGTGCCGCTGGGGAGCTGTACCTGACGTCGGCCCCCGCCCCCGCGACCCACCCTGGCAACCACCCGCCCCCCGACCCCGGAGCTCCCGCATGCATGACGACCGCAACCTGGTCGAAGCCCGCCTCAAGCGCGTCCTCGACGAGCGTGTCCGCCCCGCCCTCTACCCCGAGTCCGTACCGCTGGACGTGGCGGTCTGGAACGCGCCCGGCGAGCCCGTCCCGGTCGCGGAGGGACTCGCCGCCGAACCGCGTCCCATCGAGGTCGGCGCCCGCTGGGGCGCGCCCTGGGGCACCAGCTGGTTCCGCGTCACCGGCACCGTGCCGAAGGAGTGGGCCGGGAGGACCGTCGAGGCGATCCTCGACCTCGGCTTCGACGAGAACATGCCCGGCTTCCAGTGCGAGGGGCTGGTCTACCGCCCCGACGGCACCCCCGTGAAGGGCCTCAACCCGCGCAACCAGTGGGTGCGGATCGGCGCCCCCGTCGAGGGCGGCGAGGAGGTCCGCCTGCACGTCGAGGCGGCCTCCAACCCCGTCATCCTCGACTACCACCCCTTCGTGCCGACCCGGCTCGGCGACAAGGACACCGCGGGCAGCGAACCGCAGTACACCCTCACCCGCATGGACCTCGCCGTCCTGGACGAGACGGTGTGGAACCTGGTGCTCGACCTGGAGGTGCTCGGCGAGCTGATGGCCGAGCTGCCCGTGGAGTCGCCGCGCCGCTGGGAGATCCTGCGCGCCGTCGACAGGGCACTGGACGCCATCGACCTCCAGGACGTCAACGGCACGGCGGAGCAGGCGCGTTCCCGCCTCACCGAGGTGCTGTCGGCCCCCGCCGTGCCCTCCGCGCACCGCATCAGCGCTGTCGGGCACGCGCACATCGACTCGGCCTGGCTGTGGCCGTTGCGCGAGACCGTCCGCAAGGTGGCCCGCACCACCTCCAACATGACCGCCCTGCTGGAGGACGAGCCGGACTTCGTCTTCGCCATGTCCCAGGCCCAGCAGTGGGCGTGGGTGCGCGACCACCGGCCCGAGGTGTGGGCGCGGGTCAAGAAGGCCGTGGCCGACGGGCGATTCGTGCCGGCCGGCGGCATGTGGGTGGAGTCGGACACCAACATGCCCGGCTCGGAGGCCATGGCCCGGCAGTTCGTGCACGGCAAGCGCTTCTTCCTCGACGAGTTCGGCGTCGAGAACGACGAGGCGTGGCTGCCGGACACCTTCGGCTTCGCGGCGGGCCTCCCGCAGATCATCAAGGCGGCCGGCGCCAAGTACCTGCTGACGCAGAAGATCTCCTGGTCCCAGACGAACAAGTTCCCGCACCACACCTTCCGCTGGGAGGGCATCGACGGCACCCGGATCTTCACCCACTTCCCGCCCGTCGACACCTACAACTGCTCCATGAAGGGCAGCGAGATCGCCCACGCGGCGAGGAACTTCAAGGACAAGGGCGTCGCCCGGCACTCCCTCGCCCCCACCGGCTGGGGCGACGGCGGCGGCGGCGCCACCCGCGAGATGGTCGCCAAGGCGGCCAGGCTGAGGAACCTCGAAGGCTCGGCGACGGTCGAATGGGAGACCCCGCACGCCTTCTTCGAGAAGGCCGAGGCCGAGAACCCCGCGCCTCCCGTCTGGGTCGGCGAGCTGTACCTCGAACTGCACCGCGCCACCCTCACCAGCCAGGCCAAGACCAAGCAGGGCAACCGCCGCAGCGAACACCTGTTGCGCGAGGCCGAGCTGTGGGCGGCCACGGCGGCCGTGCGCGCCGGGTTCCCCTACCCGTACGACGAGCTGGACCGCATCTGGAAGACGGTCCTGCTGCACCAGTTCCACGACATCCTGCCCGGCTCCTCCATCGCCTGGGTGCACCGCGAGGCCCGCGCCACCTACGACCGGGTCGCCGCCGAACTGAACGGCATCATCGACGCCGCCCAGCGCGCCCTGGCCGGCGAGGGCGACACCCCACTGGTCTTCAACTCCGCCCCGCACGCGCGGGCCGGGGTCCCGGCGGGCGCCGCCGCGTCCCCCGCCCCCGAGGGGCGGACCGTCCTGACTCCCCGCCCCGGCGGCGGCCACGTCCTGGACAACGGCCTGCTGCGCGTCGAGATCGACGACCGGGGACTGGTGGTGTCGGCCCACGACCTTGCCGCCGACCGCGAGACCATCGCACCGGGCGGGGCGGGCAACCTGCTCCAGCTCCACCCGGACTTCCCCAACATGTGGGACGCCTGGGACGTCGACGAGTTCTACCGCAACACGGTCACCGACCTCACCGACGCCGACGAGGTCGCCCCCGGCGACGACGGCGCCTCGGTGCGCATCGTCCGCTCCTTCGGGTCCTCCCGCGTCACCCAGGTGCTGACCCTGGCGCCGGGGGAGCGGCGTCTTGAGGTGGACACCGAGGTCGACTGGCACGAGACGGAGAAGTTCCTCAAGCTCGCCTTCCCGCTCGACGTGCACGCCGAACGGTACGCGTCGGAGACCCAGTTCGGGCACTTCCACCGGCCCACCCACACCAACACCAGCTGGGAGGCCGCCAAGTTCGAGGCCTGCAACCACCGCTTCGTACACCTGGAGGAGCCCGGCTGGGGCGTCGCCGTCGTCAACGACTCGACGTACGGCCACGACGTCACCCGCACCGTCCGCACCGACGGCGACGCCGGTACGACCACCACCGTGCGGGTCTCCCTCCTGCGCGCCCCGCGCTTCCCCGACCCCGAGACCGACCAGGGCGTGCACCGCTTCCGGCACGCGCTGGTGCCCGGCGCGGGCATCGGCGACGCGGTGCGCGAGGGCTGGCGGATCAACCTGCCCGAGCGGCACCTCACGGGCGGCGCCGGGGAGGTCGCGCCGCTGGTGACGGTCGACCGGGACGCGGTCGTGGTGACCGCCGTCAAGCTGGCCGACGACGGCAGCGGCGATGTCGTGGTCCGCTTCCACGAGGCCCACGGCGGCCGGGCCCGCGCCACCCTCACCACCGGGTTCGAGGCCACGGACGTCCAGGTGACCGACCTGCTGGAACGCCCGCTGGCGGACGCGGAGGCACCTCGGCTGGACGGCGACCGGATCACCGTACGGCTGCGTCCGTTCCAGCTGATGACCCTGCGGCTCAAGCGCGCCTAGCGCCTCCGCCGCGACGGGCCCGGCTCACCGGGAAGAGGTGAGCTGGGTCGGCGGCAGGTACTCCCGCACATACGTCCGCTCCCAGCACGCGCCCGTCTCCCGCAGCTCCCGCCAGGTCGTGTACCGGTACCGGAACAGCCGGGCGCGCACGAAGCGCGGCGGCGCGTCGGGCGGGAACGGGGAACTGCGCAGCAGCCGCAGCGTGGCGCGGTCGTTCTCCAGCAGCCGTTCCACGAAGGTGCCGAACCACGATCCGGCGTAGGAGGGCGACAGCGCGGCGAACCACATCAGCCAGTCCAGTCGCAGGTGGTACGGCGCGAACTGGCGCGGCCAGCGGTGTGGATCACCCGGCTTGCCCTTGAACTCGTACGCGCGCCAGTCGCCGTCCTTCCTGGCCACCTCGTCGGCGGTGCCCTCGACCACCACCTCGTACCGGACCCGGCTGACGGAGCCGAAGGCGCCGTACGTGTTGACCAGGTGGAGCGAGTCGAAGGAGCGGTTCATCACCTGGCGGCGGGAGATCATGTTGCGCACCGGCCGGTGGCTCAGGAACACCAGCAGCGCCGCCACCGCCAGGACCACGACCTCGTACCAGAGCGGGGCGGCGGCGGTGGACGGCGGACCGGCCGGGAAGCGGATCACCGACAGGGCCAGCACGATGGTGATCCAGTTGAGCCAGGAGAAGTTGCCCGAGAGCACCAGCCACAGCTGGGTCGCGATCATCAGCGCGGCGGCGGCCGTCGACACGGGGTGCGGGGCGAACAGGAGGAACGGCACCACCAGCTGCGTGACATGGTTCGCGGCGACCTCGACGCGGTGCAGGGGCCGGGGCAGATGGTGGAAGAACCAGCTCAGCGGGCCGGGCATCGGCTGGGTCTCGTGGTGGTGGTCCAGACAGGTCAGCCTCCGCCAGCACTCGTCGCCGCGCATCTTGATCAGACCCGCCCCGAACTCCACCCGGAACAGCAGCCAGCGCAGCAGGAACAGCACCACGACCGGCGGCGCCACCTCCTCGTTGCCCAGGAACACGGCGACGAAGCCGGTCTCCAGGAGCAGCGACTCCCAGCCGAACGAGTACCAGGTCTGTCCGACGTTGACGATCGAGAGGTACAGCGCCCACGGCACCAGCCACAGCAGCATCGCCCCCCACAGCGGCAGCAGCGAGTCCAGCCCGGCCACCAGCGCCGCCGACACCGCGCAGCCCGCCCAGGCGCAGCCCGCGAAGAGCCGGTCCGAGTAGCGCCACTGGAACAGGCTGGGCGCCCGCCAGAACGGCACCCGCTCGACGAAGCGGGGCACGGGCGTCAGACCGCGCTCGCCCAGCAGCGCCCGGAACTGCAGGGCCGCCGTCAGGAACGCGACCAGGTACACGACGGCCAGGGCCCGCTGGAAGACCAGCCGGGCCGGCCAGTAGTCGGGTGCGATGAACCAGTCCACGGCCGGGCTCCTCTCGTACCCGCTTCGTGTACCCCGCCCGGTTGGCGGGCCCCCACCGGAGGCCCTCCGGCACGGGCCGGCGAACCAGGAGTCGAAGATTCCGACAAATCCTGGCAAGGTGGGGTCCATGTCTGATCGGGGAGCGAGCGCCCCGTCACTCCCGGACGACTGGCCCGCCCACCCGGACCCGATCCTGGCGCTCAACCGCATGGGCAGCTTCGACTGGGACCTGGACGCCGGACTGTTCCACATGGACGCCCAGGCCCACGAGGTGTTCGACCTGCGCCCGGAGGAGTACGACGGGCGCCCCGAGTCGCTGGCGCTGCGCGTGCCCACGGCGGAGAGCCGCCGCATGGACACCATCGTCGCCCGGGCCATGAAGGACGGCAGCGAGAACTACGGCACCTACTTCCGGCTGCGCCGCCGCGACGGCACCCTGCGCTGGACCCACACCCAGGGCTACATCCGCCGGGACGAGACCGGCCGCCCCCGCCGGATCATCGGCATCGTCCGCGACGCCACCCAGGAGGTGGCCGACATCGCGGCCAACCGGGAGCAGGCCGCGCAGGACGAGGCGCGCCGCCGGCTCACCAACGTCGTCCAGCTCGCCACGGCCGCCCTCGCGCACGCCCGCACGGTGGACGACGTCATCGACGTGCTGCGCGACACCCACGGACTCACCCGGCTGGGCGCCACCAGCCTGGTGATGGGCCTGGTCGAGGCCGGCCGCATCCGGCTGGTCGCCGACGGGCCGGAGAACAGCTTCATCCCCGGGACCCGGGTCACCCGGATCGACGAGCCGTACCCGATGAGCGAGGCCGTGCGGACGCTGAGCCCCCGCTTCATCGAGTCGCCGGAGGAGTTCGCGGAGCGCTACCCCGAGCTGTGGCAGGGCATCACCCACCTCGACATCACCGCGGCCGCCTACCTGCCCCTGATCGCCCAGGCCCGGCCCATCGGCGCCATCGGGCTGCTCTACAGCGACCGGCACGGTTTCTCCCCGGAGGACCGCAACGTCCTGGTGGCGCTCGGCAGCGGTATCGCGCAGAGCCTCCAGCGGGCCATGCTCTACGAGCAGGAGATGGACCTCGCCGAGGGACTCCAGCAGGCCATGCTGCCGCGCACCATTCCCAGCGTGCCCGGCTGCGACGTCGCCGTCCGCTACCGCGCGGCCTCCATCGGAGGCGCCCTCGGCCGGGACATCGGCGGCGACTGGTACGACCTGATCCCGCTGCCCGGCGGGCGCGTCGGCGCCGTCATCGGCGACGTCCAGGGCCACGACACGCACGCCGCCGCCGTCATGGGCCAGCTGCGCATCGTGCTGCGCGCCTACGCCGCCGAGGGCCACCCCCCGGCCACGGTGATGGCACGGGCTTCCGTCTTCCTGCACGAGCTGGACACCGACCGCTTCGCGACCTGCCTGTACGCCGAGGCCGACCTGGGCACCGGAGTGGTCCAGGTGGTCCGCGCCGGACACATCGACCCGCTGCTGCGCTTCGGCGACGGCACCTGCCGCCTGGTGCGCGTCGAGGGCGGGCTGCCGCTCGGCCTGTCCGCCGAGTTCGGGCGCCTCGCCTACCCGGTCGCCACCCTGGAGCTGGACCCGGGCAACACCCTGCTGCTGTGCACCGACGGCCTGGTCGAGCAGCCCGGCGCCGACCTCGACGAGGGCATGGACGTCCTCACGGCGCTGATCACCTCCGGACCGCGGGACGTGCGGGACCTGGCCGACCGGCTGATCGACGTGGTCGACGAGCGGCGCGGCGACGACGACGTCGCGCTGCTGGTGCTGCGCCGCCACGGCCTGGGCGCCCCCCGGACCTTCGGCCGGGTCCAGCAGCACGTCTCCCCGGGCGACCCCGAGGGCCTCACCGAGGCCCGGCACATGATCCGCGCCGCGGTCCGCTCCTGGGGCGCCAAGGCCCAGAGCGACGAGATCGAACTGGTCGCCGACGAGCTGATGACCAACGCCCTCATGCACACCGAGGGCTCCGCGATCGTCACCCTGCGGCTGCTCACCGGAACCGAGCGGCGGCTGCGGGTCGAGGTCGAGGACTCCTCCAGCGCCCTGCCGCGCCGCCGGGAGGCCGGGGACGACGGGGTGTCCGGGCGGGGCCTGCTCCTGGTCGACACGCTCGCCGACGAGTGGGGCGTGGAGGCACGCGGCGGCGGGAAGGTCGTGTGGGCCCAGTTCGAGGTGGCGCACGGCGCGGGCTGAACCCACTGGCACTGTCGGTCGCCGGTGGCACTCTGGACGTATGCCAGAACTGCCCGAGGTCGAGGCGCTCCGCGATTTCCTGACCGAGCACCTCACCGGCCGCGAGATCGCCCGGGTCCTGCCCGTGGCGATCAGCGTCCTGAAGACGTACGACCCCCCGCTCACGGCGTTGGAGGGCCACCAGGTGACGGCCGTGCACCGCTACGGCAAGTTCCTCGACGTCGAGACGGCCGACGGCCCGCACCTGGTGACCCACCTGGCCCGGGCCGGCTGGCTGCACTGGAAGGACAGCCTCCCCAGCGGCATGCCCAGACCCGGCAAGGGCCCGCTCGCGCTGCGGGTCGCCCTGGAGACCGGCGCGGGCTTCGACCTGACGGAGGCGGGCACGCAGAAGCGGCTCGCGGTGTACGTCGTGGCCGACCCGCGGCAGGTGCCGGGCGTGGCCCGGCTCGGCCCGGACCCGCTCGCCGACGACTTCGACCCGGCACGCTTCGCCGCCCTCCTCGACGGTGAGCGGCGGCAGCTCAAGGGCGCCCTGCGCGACCAGAGCCTGATCGCGGGCGTGGGCAACGCGTACAGCGACGAGATCCTGCACGCCGCCAGGATGTCCCCGTTCAAACTGGCCGCCTCCCTCACCGACGAGGAGACCGCCCGGCTGTACGCGGCGCTGCGCGACACGCTCACCGAGGCCGTGGAACGCTCCCGGGGCATCGCCGTGGGACGCCTGAAGGCCGAGAAGAAGAGCGGGCTGCGGGTCCACGGCCGCACCGGGGAGCCCTGCCCGGTGTGCGGCGACACCGTCCGCGAGGTCTCCTTCAGCGACTCCTCGCTCCAGTACTGCCCGACCTGCCAGACCGGCGGCAAACCGCTGGCGGACCGCAGGATGTCCCGGCTGCTGAAATGACGGCGCCGACGCGGTGAGCGGCGGTGGCCGGGGCGGCGGTCAGCCGGCCGGCAGCGTCACCAGGCGCTCGCCGTCCGCCGTGCGCACCTCGTAGCGGTCGATCTGGCCGGGATGCAGCGCGGCCCCGCCGCGCATGGTGTGGGGCCGGGCGTCGTGCCGGGGGACCATCCAGCTGGTGATCGTCTGTTCGGACCCGTCCCGGCCGACGGCGACGAGCCGGCACGAACGCGGGCCGGCCCCGTCCTTGACCTCCAGTCGCACGTCCGTGCCCCAGATCTCGTCCTCGGCCGTGATCCTCGCCCACACCCCGGACCGGGCGTCCGTCGCGGTGACCGGCGCCGCCTGGCCGCCCTGGCTCGCGTACAGCACGGCGCCGGGCCCGGCCACGGCGCACACGACGGAGGCGGCCACGGCGTACAGCACCCGCCTGCGGCCTGCCCGCCGGCGCGTGGCCACCGCGGACAGCAGCCGGTCGAGCAGCCGCGGCCCCGGCCTGGTCAGCGGGTGGACGATACGGGGCGTCGCCTCCCGGTAAAGCATCAACTGGCGGGCGGCGGGGCCGAATTCGGTCACCTGGGCCGAGCATCGGGGGCATTCCATGAGGTGGTCCTCGAAACGGAAGGCCTCCGCCTCGTCCAGCACGCCGAGCGCGTAGGCGCCGACGTCACGATGCCTTTCCAGGGACCTCATGACGAATCCTCGTACCGTCGGGTGCGGGTGGGGTTACTCCTTGCTCCCACCCGTACGCACCGGACAGCCGAATCACTCAAGCCACGACGGAATCGCGACCAAGGTGTTCGGAGCGGCCCGGGGCGTGGATTGGTCCCTCCTTCGGAAAGGTTCGCGAGGCCGTCCGGGGCGGCTAGAACAGGTGGATGGCGAGGTGCCCCAGCGGCAGCCCGAGCTGCCAGGCGGGCGTCCACACCTTCGGCCCCTCGTCCTCCCCGGTCACCGGCGCCCCGCCGGGGACCGCGTTCAGGTCCGGGGCGAGCAGTTCGGTGTCCTGAAGCCAGCGCCAGGCGGCCCGGGCCAGCTCCAGGTCCGGCGAGTGGCGTCCGGCGGCCACCGCGTCGGCCGTGACCTCGGCCAGCCGTCCGTGCACCCACTCGTGCCAGGGCTGGTCGTAGGCGGTCAGGGACAGCCAGGTCTCCAGGTGGGTGACGACCCGGATGCCGCTCAGCTCGTTCTCCGTGTCGGACAGGAAGACGGTGAGCGCCAGCGCGTCGCGGCCGGCGCGGAACTCGAAGGACGTCGGCGGCATCAGGTCGCCGGTCCGCAGCAGTTCGTCGGCGATGTACTCGGCGTACAACCACGCCATGGGAACGCTCAGTTCGCCCCCACCGGTGCCGTCCGTGCTCTCTTGACCTCTGTGCAGCATCCCTTCCTGCCTTCCTCCGGTGCGTGCGCGTCGCCCGACCCGGGTCATGGGCCCCCGTCCGGAACACGGATGAGGACAGCCGATTACTCAACCGGGGTCCTGGGCAAGGCGCTTTACGGAGGTTTGACCATAGGGCCGGTTTCACCGCAGGTCGGCGGCGTATCCCGGTAGCACCCTGCGCATGGCGCGCAGCGCGTAGTATGCGCGGGACTTCACGGTACCGGGTGGGATGCCGAGGGTGGCCGCGGCTTCCGCCACACTCGCCCCCTGGAAATACACCAGCACCAGGACTTCACGGTGCTCCGGAGTGAGTGTCTTCACAGCCTCGCGCACATCGAGGGCCGCGGCGGCCCGTTCGGCGTGGTCGGAGCAGACGCGGGCGTTCTCCAGTACGGCGTCGCCGACCTCCGGGGGGCGTGCCTGGCGGGCGCGGCGCGCGTCGATCGCGAGCCGCCGGGCCACGGTCAGCAGCCACGGCCGTACGGAGTCGAAGTCGTCGGCGCGCAGGGCCTCGGGGTGCTGCCAGGCGCGGACCAGGGTCTCCTGCACCAGGTCCTCGGCGCGCTGCCGGTCGCCGTCGCTGAGCCGCAGCAGCAGCGCGAAGAGCGGCCGGCCGTGCTCGCGTTGCAGTGCGGCGAGCTCGTGCTCGGCGGTCGTCCCGTTCGCTGTGTCCGTCAGGGTGATTCCGGCCGTCATGGCCGTATGGCACCGCAGGGGGCCGCGCGGGGACAGGGCGTGCGCACGGGTGTGCGGCGGGCGGTCGATCGCGTCGACGAACGGTTCGACGAACGGTCGGCGCGCGGCCGGCCTGCGGCGGGAGGGTGGTCCGGGCGCCCCGTTCGCGCACGCCGGACGGGCTAATGGGCGTGTCGGAGCCACCGGTGACAAGCCGCGCCTCTTTATCTGTTTGTAAGTAAATGTGACTTTCCATCGGTGTGTGCGACCCAGCGGAGTGAACGGATGATCACACGCAGTCGGCAGGTGGCCCTGGCCCTGACCGCCCTCCTCACCGCGGGCGCGGCCTGCCAGGCCGACGACCACGAACCGCCGAAACCGCCGGCGCCGGCCCCGTCCGCCGCGGACACCGGTGGGTTCACCCTGGTCGCCTCCGGGGACGTGCTCCCGCACGACTCGATCATCGAGCGGGCACGCTTCGACGCGGGCGGTACCGGCTACGACTTCCGCCCCATGCTCGCCGGCGCCCGGCCCGTCGTCGCGCGGGCCGACATCGCCCTGTGCCACATGGAGACCATCTACGGCGCGAGGGGCGACTACAGCGGCTACCCGCTCTTCAAGTCCCCGCCCGAGGTGGCGAAGGCGCTGGCCGCCACCGGCTACGACGGCTGCTCCACCGCCTCCAACCACAGCGTGGACGACGGCGCGGACGGCATCCGCCGCACCCTGGACGCCCTCGACCGCGCGGGCGTACGGCACGCCGGGACGGCGCGCACCGAGGACGAGGCGGATCTCGCGACGGTACTGCGCGCGGGCCGGGCCCAGGTGGCCCACCTCGCCTACACCCTCCACACCAACGGCCAACCGCTGCCCGCGGACCAGCCCTGGGCGGTCGGCCTGATCGACGAGGCGCGCATCGTCGACGACGCGCGGGCCGCCCGGAAGGCCGGCGCCGACGTCGTCGTCGTGTCGCTGCACTGGGGCACCGAGTGGCAGGATGAGCCGGACCAGGACCAGTTGGCCCTGGCCCGGAGCCTGACCGCCGCACGCACCGGCGACCGCCCCGACATCGACCTGATCCTCGGCACCCACGCCCACGTCCCGCAGGCCTACGAGAAGGTCAACGGCACCTGGGTGGTCTACGGCATGGGGGACCAGGTCGCGGGCGAGATGGTCAACGACGCGGGGGTCCGCGATCCGCGCGGCAACCAGTCGGCCATCGGCCGCTTCACCTTCGCCCCGCCCGGGCGGACCGGTGAGCGCTGGAGGGTGACGAAGGCCGAGTTCGTCCCGCAGCTGTTCGACGTCGACGCCGGCCGGGTGGTGAACCTCAACCGGGCGATCGAGGAGGGCGCCGACGTACGCGCCGTGCGCGACCGCATCCGCGACGTGGTGCTCAGCCGGGGCGCCGCCGAGGACGGGCTGGTGATGGGGGAGTAGGTCACGCGTCCGCCACGTCGTCCAGGGCCGTCAGCATGGCCCCGAGCACACGCAGACAGGTGGTGACGTCGGCGTCCGTGAGGTCCGAGCCGACCTCGCGCAGCAGGCGGTGCTCCCGGTCGAGGACGCCGTCGATCGCGGCCCGGCCCCGGTCGGTCAGCCGGATCAGCGACGACCGGCGGTGCGCCGGGTTCGGGGTGCTCTCCACCAGGTCCAGGGCCGCGGCCTCGTTGACCATCCGCTGGACGAACTGACGGCTGATCGCCTGGGCCCGGCCCATCTGCGGCACGGTCATCGGTCCGCCGCGCCGCAGCATCGTCAGCACGGCGCGGACGCCCACGGACAGACCGTCGGCGGCCAGCCCCTGCTCGACGCCGCGCTGAGCGCGCCGGTAGAGGGGGCCGACCAGGTCGTAGACCTCGGTGAGGCGCCGGGCGAGCGCGTCCGGGGGGAGGGGGGCGTCGATGTCGTTCACCCCACCATCATGACACCCAGGTTGCCAAAGTGAGACCCGACATGACACCTTGGTTGTCATGAATTCCGCTTCGGACCTCCGTCTCTTCGCCTCCGACGACGGCGATCTCGCCTACCGCGACACCGGTTCGGGCGACCCGGTCGTCCTGCTGCACTCCGGCTTCACCGACCACCGCGTGTTCGACGCCCAGATCCCCGCCCTGGCCCGCGAGTACCGGGTGATCGCTCCCGACGTCCGCGGCCACGGCGCCTCCGCCAACGCGACCCGGCCGTTCCGCTGGGCGGACGACCTCGCCGCCCTGCTCCGCCACCTCGACACCGGACCCGCGGTGCTCGTCGGCGTGTCCATGGGCGGGGCCATCGCCACCGACACGGTCATCGAGTACCCGGAACTGGTCCGTGCGGTGGTGGCCTGCGGGGCGTCCACCAGCGAGTTCGAGTACACCGACCCCTGGGTGCGACAGGTGCAGGCGGAGCAGGCCGCCGCACTGGGCGCCGGGGACGTCGAGGGCTGGCTCACGGCGTTCCTGCGCTTCGTGCCGGGGGAGTACCGCACCCTCGACGACGTCGACCCCGACGTGCTGCGCCGCGTGCGCGAGATGGCCCTCGGCACCCTCGCCAAGCACACCCCGGACGAGGAGAACCACCATGTGCCCCTGACCGGCGCCTGGGCCCGCGTCCCGAAGATCGACGTCCCGGTCCTCGCCGTCAACGGCGCCCTGGACGCGCCCGAGCTGCTCGCCGAGGCGGAACGGCTCGCCCGCACGGTCCAAAACGGCCGTTCCGTCGTCGTCGAAGGCGTCGCGCACTACCCGAACATGGAGCGGCCCGGGGCCTTCACGGACATCGTCGCCGGATTCCTCGGCACCCTCTAACGCCGCGCCAGCTCCGACTTCCGGTACGAGTACGCGAAGTAGATCACCAGGCCCACCACGAACCACACGGCGAACCGCACCCAGGTCTGCCACTGCAGGAACGTGATCAGCCAGATCGAGAAGACGATGCCCAGCGCCGGCACGAACGGCATCCACGGGGTACGGAAGGTGCGCGGCAGGTCCGGCTGCCGGTAGCGCAGCACGATCACCGCCGCGCACACCACCACGAACGCCAGCAGGATGCCGATGTTGGTCAGCTCCGCCGCCTCGCCGATCGGCAGGAACCCGGCGATCACGGCCGACGCGACCCCGACGATCCAGGTGACCCGTGTCGGCACGTGCCGTGTCGGGTGCGTCTTGGCGAACCACTTGGGCAGCAGTCCGTCGCGCGACATCGAGAACCACACGCGGGTGACGCCCAGCATGAACGTGAACATCACCGTGAGGATGCCGATGATGGCGCCCACCGCGATGATGTCGGCCAGCGAGCTGAGCCCCACCGACTTGAACGCCGTCGAGAAGCCGCTCTCCGGGTCGATGTCCTTGTAGTTCTGCATGCCGGTCAGCACCAGACAGGCCGCCACGTACAGCACCATCGAGATGATCAGCGAGTAGACGATCGCCTTCGGCATGTGCCGCTGGGCGTCCTTCGACTCCTCGGCCGCGGTCGACATGGCGTCGTAGCCGAAGACCGCGAAGAACACCGTCGCCGCGCCGGTGAACGCCCCGCCGACCCCGAACGGGAAGAACGGGTGGTAGTTCGAGCTGTTGATGTGGAAGACGCCGACCCCGATCACCAGCAGCACCACCAGCACCTTCAGCACGACCACGACCATCTCGAAGCGGGCCGCGTTCCTGATGCCCAGCGTCAGCAGGTACGCGATCAGCAGGCACAGCACGGCCGCGAACAGGTCGACCTTGTGTCCGTCCCCGGTGCCGGGCGCTCCCAGCATCCAGTTCGGCAGGTCGGCTCCCATCTCGCCGACCAGGAAGCTGAAGTAGCCCGAGATGCCGATCGCGACCACCGCCACGATCGCCGTGTACTCCAGGAGCAGGTCCCACCCGATGAACCAGCCCACCAGCTCGCCCAGGACCGCGTACCCGTAGGTGTAGGCGGAGCCCGCCTTCGGGATCAGCCCGGCGAACTCCGCGTACGACAGGGCGGCCGCCGCGCTCGCGACACCGGCGATGAGGAAGGAGACCAGGACCGCCGGACCCGCGGTGCCGTTGGCGACCGTGCCGGCCAGCGTGAAGATCCCGGCCCCGATGATGCCGCCGACGCCGATCGCGGTCAGCTGCCACAGCCCCAGCGAGCGCACCAGGCCCCCGCCGCTCTCCGTCTCCTCGATGTATTCGATGGGTTTGCGGCGGAGAACACCCTCACCCATGCGGATCCGGGCCATGCGCCTCACCTCTTCGTGAACGGCAAACGGCTGACGGTGGATCATGATGACGCACACACGTCCGTGACGGAAGTCACGACGCACGCAGGACCCAAGACGCCCGCACCGGCCGGGCCGGTGCTACGGCACCACCGTCACCGGCCAGCGTCCCGCCTTCACCAGCCGCACCGCGACCGAGCCGACGAACCGGTGACCGGCCTGCTCGGAGGCGCCCACCACCACCGCGTCCGCCTTCAGCTCGTCGGCCGTCTGCACCAGACCGCTGTACGGGTCGCCGCGGAACGTGTGGAACTCCCAGCGGACGTCGAATATCCCCTTCACCCGCTGCGTCGACTCCCGGATCTGGGCCACCAGCTCCTCGGCGATCTCGTCGGTCGTCTCCGCCACCGACGCCCCGAGCGCCGCGCCTCCCGCCAGCACCGGCTGCACGTACACCACGGCGAGCAGCGCGCCCTGCCGCCTGGCCAGCCCCCCGGCGTAGGCGGCGGCCCGCAACGAGGAGTCGGAGCCGTCGACACCGGCGACGATGACCTTCGGGCCGTCCGTGCCGCGTTCGAACTGATGGGAGTGCTGTTCCGTCACGCGGCGAGATTATCGGAGACCCGGCGATCTTGAGCCGGGCGGGTGGAATCATGCCGCCGCCCCGGTGTTGCTCAGGTGCGGCGCACCGTGACCGGGCGAGGGATGAGTCATGAAGAAGGACCAGTTGCTCACCCGCCGTACCCTGCTCACCGGCGTCGCGGCCCTGGGCGCGGCCGGCGCCGGCGGCGCGCTCGCGGCGGGCCTGGGGAACGGCCCGGCGAAGCCGCCCGCCCCCGTCCCCGCCCCCGGGCCCCCGCAGCGCAGCCCGCTCAAGCCCTCCGCCTACCGCCTCCAGCCGCTGACCGGATACGGCGCCCCACGGGCCGCGCCCGGCCGGCCCCCGGTGCGCAGCGAGCCGATCCTGCGCATGACGGGCCGGGGCCGCACCATGATGCTCACCTTCGACGACGGACCCCACCCCGAGTACACCCCGCGGATCCTGGACACCCTCGCGAAGTACGAGGTGCGCGCGACGTTCTTCGTCTGCGGGGAGATGGCGGACTACAACCGGGACCTGCTGACCCGGATGGCCGACGAGGGGCACGTGGTCGGCAACCACACCTGGTCCCACCCGCTGCTGACGAAGCTCTCCCGGCGCCGCATCCGCTCCGAGATGGAACGCACCAGCGAGGTGGTCGAGCAGGCCTACGGCGAGGCGCCCCGCTGGTTCCGGGCCCCGTACGGCGCGTGGAACCGCGCCGCCTTCCAGCTCGGCGCGGAACTCGGCATGGAGCCGCTCGCCTGGACCGTGGACACCCTGGACTGGACCACACCCGGCACCGGCACCATCGTCGACCGGGTCGAGGAAGGCGCGGCCCCCGGCGTCGTGGTGCTCTCGCACGACGCCGGGGGCGACCGCTCCCAGAGTGTCCGCGCCCTGCGGCGCTACCTGCCCGAACTGCTCGACTCCGGCTACCACCTCACCGTTCCCCGGCGGCGCCTGATCTGACCACCGCCGCGCCCGCCGGGCCGGGGCACGCTCAGCGGACCTCGGTCAGGCGGGCGAAGGCGACGACGTTCCCGTCGTAGCCGTTCTGCTTGGTGAAACCGCCGCCGCAGGTGATGACCCGCAGTTCCGGGCCGCCCTTCGAGCCGTAGACCCGGTCGCCGGGGAAGTTGTCCTTCTCGAAGACCTCGATGCCGTAGATCTCGAAGACGGCCGTCTTTCCGTCCTGGCGGCGCACTTCCACCTTGTTTCCCTTTTTCAGGGCGCCGAGCCCGTAGAAGACGGCGGGGCCCTGCTGGTTGTCCACATGGCCGACCACGACCGCGGTGCCCTTTTCCCCCGGGGACACCGCGCCGGTGAACCAGCCGGCCAGGTTCGGGTCCTCGGGCGGCGGCGCGTCGACCCAGCCGTCCGCGTCGAGACCGACCCCCATGACCGGCGCGTCCACCTGGATGGCGGGGATGGAGACCCGGTCCGGCACCGAGTACGGCAGCGGTGCGACGCCGGCGGCGGCGCCGTCACCGGCGGCCGCGCGGGTGTCCGAGGCGGCGGCCGACGCGGGCTGCGGGGGGCCCACGTCGAATTCCCCGGAGCCGTTGCGGATGAGCGCGAGACCGGTCAGCAGAACAAGCGCTATCACGCCCCAGGGAGCGCGCTTCCTCCGCCGCTCCTCCTCTTCGGCCAACTCGGAGTCGTACATTCGCCTTCCCCTCTCGACCCGGCCGTCGCCGGATCATCCGCGCATACGAGCACGCTAAGCGCCGTGCGGGGGACCGGCGACGGGGCAGCGGCGAACGGGTGGTGCGCGCGTCCCTGCGTGCGCCATCCGGGAGGTGACCGGCGGAGATTTTCTGACGGGGCGTGACCTGCGGCGATATCCACTCGCGCGGTTTCGGCCCGGCAACCCGCTCACCAGGACGGACCATTCCCGAAATGCGGCTGGGGGCAGGGCAACTGAGGGTCTTTCTGGGAGGCGCTTTCTCGCCGATCGACCGGGGACGGGACCCGGGGCGTCTTCCGCGGAGGATCACATGCGCACCACTCGTGCCCTCGCGGCAGCCGGCGCCGCCGTCGCTGTCCTCTCACTGGCCGCCCCCGCGGCCACCGCCGGGGGTGACCACAACCAGCCGAGCAACATCGTCGCGCTGCCCAGCGTGATCGCCCGCGGCGGTCAGATGACCGTCACGGTCGACGGCTGCCCCCAGGGCGGCACCATGACCTCGGACGCCTTCCGGACCACCCACCTGACCCCGGTCAGGGGAGCCAACGAGACGTCGAAGGGCACCGCCACCATCAGGCAGGACGCCAGGCCGGGCTCGTACGACATCACCGTCAACTGCTCGGGCCGGCGGCTGACCCGGCCGGCGGCCTTCACCGTCATCGGCGGTGTCCGCGGCGGCCTCGGCGGCAGCAGCTCCGACGGGGCGACCTCGACCGACATCGCGATCGGTGGCGGGCTCGTCGCCGCGGCCGTCGCCGGTGGCGGACTGTTCTGGATGCGCCGCCGGTCCGAGCGGCGGATCTGAGCGCCCGCGACCGGAGCACGACCGCAGAGCTTCGCCCCGGACCCTCGTCGGATCCGGGGCGAAGTCCTGCGCTCGGCGGGGCGGGGTCAGGCGCCGTCCGCGCCGGAACGGCGGCGCGAGAGGTGGTACGCCGTGCCCACCGCCCCCGCGACGAGCGCCGCCCCGAGCCCGAGCTGCTTCATGTCGGACCCGGCGACGCTGCCGCCCTCCCCGGCGTGCACGCCCTTGGAGTGCCAGGGCTCGTCGGACGGATGGTGCGAGCCGCCGCCCGCGATGGTCAGGTCCACCGTGCCGGTCTTGTCCCGGCAGGCGAACGTCACCCGGTAGACCGCCCCGCGCCGGGCGTCCCGGTCGACCCGCGCCGTCGCCGACGACTCGTCCCGGGGGATGGTGACCGTGTCGAACACCGGCGAGGTCACCGTGACCCGCCCGTGGCAGCCCGCGGCGGTACGGCCCACCCCCAGCGTGACCTCGCCGCCGGGCGCCACGGTGGCGGGGCTGACGGTGAAGCCGAACGTGTTCGAGCCCACGGCCCCGGCCGGTACGCAGGCGGAGAGGGCGGCGCCGCCCAGCAGTGCGACCGAGGCGACGGGTATCGCGCGCATGGTGAATCCTCCGGGTCCCCGAGGAGCAGCGGCGGACCTGTTCCGCTCGCGCCAGGAATGCACCTCGATGCCCGAAACGCTAGGAAGCCGCGCACGTCGCCGCGATCGCAGTCGCGCGAATGGGGCAAGCGTGTGGGCCGCTCAGGCGACGGTGACGGCGTGTCGGCCGCCACCGTCCCCGCTGTCGTGTCAGTCCCCGGCGCCGGGGAAGAGGCTCAGGAACGGGTCGGTCGACGCCGCCACGCCCCGGCTGAAGGGTGCGTCGAAGTCCCAGATCAGGAAGAGCAGGAAGGCGATCAGCGCGGAGAACAGCCCCGCGAGGACCAGTTCGCGGGTCGTGCGCCGGATCTGCAGGGCGAAGACCATCCCGATGGTGACGAGGGCCCCGGCGATCAGCCCGAACCACACCACCCCCGGCATGGTCGCCCCGGTCGACTGGGTGCGGGAGGACCGGGCCTGGTCCGCGAGGGCCACCTGGTCCACGAGGGGCTGGTACGCCTGCGCCTCGAAGTCCGACCTCGGCTCGTAGTCGCTGACGTCCGCGCGGACGCGGTGGAGCAGTTCGGTTCCGCGGTCGGTCACCTCGCCGTGGTCGGCCATGGCCTTCCACTCGGTGGTGACGACGTGTCCGACATAGGCGTTGACATCCGCCCGGATGCGGTCACGGACGTCGGGCGGGTAGACCCGGACCCGTTCCGAGATCTCGTGCAGCGCGACGGCCTCCGTCTGCACGTCGGCCTGGGCCGCGCTGCGCGCCTCCCAGACACCGGCGATGGCCAGGCCCAGGACGATGGCGTACACCACGCCGATCCACATCGTCATGTACTCGATGACGTCCGGGGTCTCGGTGATGTCCTCGTCGTCGGACGCGGTGCGGTGCCGTAGGAGGGTGACGATGACGACCACGACACAGGCGGCCAGCATCGCGAGGGTGAGAACAAGCCATTCCGGCAAGAGAGGCCTCCAGGGATCAGCGCGCACGGAGCGCGGCGACGGCGACCACCGCGGGCACCGTGATGAGCAGGACGAAGACGAGCGGCGACGTGGTCCCGCGCGAGGACCGCTGCGGCGCCCGGGCGGCACGGTGGCGCGGATAGTGCACCGGGCTGAGCGACGGACGGGGCGTGGCCGAGGGAGCGGGCGCGGGCGCCGCGGGACGGACCGGCGGCGGGGCGGGACGGGGCGTCGGCGACGGGGTCGGGGTCGGTGTGGGCCGGGGCGGCGCCGGCCGCGCGGGCGGAGGCGGGGCCGGCGGTTCGGGCTTCGGCTTCGGCGGCTTGGGCGGCGGAGGCTTCGGCGCGGGCGGCGTCGGGGGAGGGGGAGGGGGCTCGGGCGGGGGAGGCGTGGGCGTCGGGGTGGGTGTCGGCGTCGGGGTGGGCCTCGGACAGGGCGGGAAGGTGGGCCAGGAAGCGCTCCCGGCCACCGCCACCGCGTCGGTGCCGTCCGGTCCGGTCGACGCGTACGCGCAGGCGTCGGCCTGCGCCGGGCCGACCGGTATGCCGACGAGGGTGAACGTCAGCGTCACCAGGGCCAACACCCGTCCGGCGGCGGCGGATCGGGTCGGTTCGGGTCCATGCACGACGCAGATCATGGAGCCTGGCGCACCGTCCCACGCCCGAGTGCGCGGTGATTGCCCCGAAGGAGGGACACGGCCCCACCAGGGGTTTGACGAGGGCGGACCCGCTCGCGCGGAAGCCCGGAAACCTGTACGAGGGGCGGCGCGCCGGTGGCGGACGGGAAGAAAACCCGCGGCCGGTTGAACACAACGGGCTCCCCCGTGCGTACCCAGTGTCGTGCGGCGGCCCACCAGGGCGCCCCAACACCTTCGTGACGATCGGGGATTGACGATGAAGACCTCCTGGCGGAGCGCCTCACTCGTGGCGGGCGCCGCGGCGCTGCTGGCGCTGACGACGGCGTGCGGCCAGGACGGCGGCGGCGCCACCGGCAGCCAGAACGTGGGCGCCACGGCCGCCCCCGGCGACGTCGGCGACCTCGGCACCGGCGCCGGTGACGGACTCGGTGCCGGCGCGGGCGCCGGGCAGGCCTCGGCGAGCGCGCCGGAGCCCGCGGGCAAGCTGTCCGTCACGGCGAACGCCGAGATCGGCGAGCTGGTGACCGACGGAGCGGGCCGTACCCTCTACCGTTTCGACGCCGACACCGCCGAACCGCCCAAGACGACCTGCGAGAACGACTGCGCCACCATGTGGCCGCCCGTGGCCGCGGACGACGCCCTCGCCGGTGAGGGCATCGACAAGGACCTGCTCGGCGAGGTCGCCCGGCCCGACGGCACCAAGCAGCTGACGATCGGCGGCTGGCCCGCGTACCGCTACGCCAAGGACACCGCCGCCGGAGACGTCAAGGGTCAGGGCGTCGGCAAGAAGTGGTACGCGCTGGCCGCGGACGGCAAGAAGGCCAAGGCCGAACCGGCCGCCGGGCTGTCCACCCGCAACGACCCGAAGCTCGGCGAGATCGTCGTCGACAAGAACGGCATGACCGTCTACCGCTTCATGAAGGACGAGGCCTGGCCGAAGCCGGTGTCGGCCTGCACCGGCGCCTGCCTGGAGAAGTGGCCGGTCGTGGCACCCGTCGAGGCCAACGACACCAAGGGCGTGGAGAAGAAGGGACTGATGAGCTTCACCCGGCCCGACGGCGGAGTCCAGCAGACGATCGACTGCTGGCCCATCTACACCTTCGCCGGCGACAAGAAGGCCGGGGACACCAACGGTCAGGGTGTGGGCGGCACCTGGTACGCCGTCAAGCCCGACGGAAAGCCGGTCGGCGCGCCGAAGAAGTAGCGACCTACCGCCTGCCGACCTTCAGCGCGCGAGCGCGGGCCGTCCCCTCCGTACCCAGACGGAGGGGACGGTCCCGTTCGTGCGCATTGCGATGCCTTCGCTCACGGCACGTGCCGCGGGCAGTGACCGGGAACGGACGGTCAATTTCCGTTTGGGCTCGCTCCTTTGGCGGGCGATCAGTAGCCTCAGCTCGAACACCGGACCGCCTATGCCTTGGAGAGCTAGATGGAGCGTCCCGCCTGGGCCCCTCGCAGCATCGACATCTCGGTGCCCAGCGTGTCCCGGATCTACGACTTCTACCTGGGCGGTTCGCACAACTTCGAGGTCGACCGGGAAGCGGCCCGCAGGGCGATGGAGTTCATGCCGGGACTCCCCAAGATCATGCAGGCGAACCGGGCGTTCATGCGCCGGGCCGTGCGCTTCGCGGCCGACGGGGGCATCGACCAGTTCCTCGACATCGGCTCCGGCATCCCCACCTTCGGCAACGTCCACGAGGTGGCCGGACGCAGCCGTCCCGGCGCCCGCGTGGTGTACGTCGACCACGACCCGGTGGCGGTCGCGCACAGCGAGGCCGTCCTGGCGGGCCACGACGACGCCGACGTCGTGGCCGGCGACCTGCTCAAGCCGCGCGAGATCCTGGCCAGCCCCCAGGTGGAGCGGCTGATCGACCTGAATCGACCGGTCGCCCTGCTGCTGGTTGCCATACTGCACTTCGTGGAAGACGAGGACGACCCGTACGCCGCGGTGGCCGAGTTGAGCGACGCGCTCGCGCCCGGCAGCCTGCTCGTCCTCACGCACGCCTCGTACGAGGGAATCCCGCTGCCCGCCGAGCGGGCCGGGGGCGCGGTGGACGTGTACAAGGACATCCGCAATCCGCTGATCATGCGTTCGCGCGACGACATCGCGCGGTTCTTCGAGGGGTACGACATGGTGGAGCCCGGACTGGTTCCGATGCCGCGCTGGAGGCCGGAGGAAGAGCCGGAGGACGAGGACCCGTACGCGTTCTCCGGGTTCGCCGGCGTGGGGCGTACGGCGTGAGCGCGGAGCCGGACGGGCCGGAGGACAGACTGCGCCGGTTCGCGACGATCTGGAGCCGGGCGGTGTTCCCGGTGACCTCGACGTCGTCCACCCGGCCCGAGTTCGAGGCCCAACTGCTGCCGCTGGCCCGCCGGCTGCGCGGGGTGCTGCACGCCCGGAGCTTCGACGCCGAGGAGGCCCGGGCGGTCGGCGCCGCGCTCGTGGACGCGCACTGCACCGATCCGGAGGCGCTCTCCCGGACGCTGGACTGCGTCGACGCCTACCTGGTGCTCTACTGCGGCGAGGACGGCGACCCGGAGGACCTGCGGGCCCGTTCGGCACGGCTCCAGCACGCGATGGCGGCCGGGTTCGCCGGGGCGCTGCGGGACCGGACCCTCGCCGAGCAGGAGGCCATCGCGCAGGCCGCCCTGAAGGCGCAGGGCGTGGTGGCCGAGGCCCTGCACGCCAGCGAGGCCCGCTTCCGCGCGGTCTTCGAGGGCGCCGCCATAGGCATCGGCATCGCCGACCTGGACGGCAACGTCCTCCAGGTCAACGACGCGTTGATGCGCATGTTCGGCATCGCCGACTCCACGCTGGGCGGCCGCCGGGCCACCGAGTGGACGCATCCCGACGACGCGCCGCAGACCTGGCGGCTCTACGAGGAACTGGTGCGCGGCGAGCGCGAGCACTACCACGTGGAGAAGGCCTTCTACCGGCCCGACGGGACGGTCCTGTGGACCAACCTGACGGTCTCCCTGCTGCGCGACGCCGACGGCACCCCGCAGTACCAGCTCGCGCTGATGGAGGACACCACCGAACGGCGGCTGCTCAACCTGCGGTTGCGCTACGAGGCCACGCACGACGCGCTCACCGGCCTGCCCAACCGAAGCTTCTTCTTCGAACGGCTGGAGAAGGCCCTGAACGCGGGCCCTGGCCAGCGCTTCGGCCTGTGCTACCTCGACCTCGACGGTTTCAAGACCGTCAACGACAGCCTCGGCCACGCGGCCGGCGACCGGCTGCTCGTGGAGGTCGCCGACCGGCTCCAGGCCTGCGCCACCGCGCCCGGCGAGATGGTCGCCCGGCTCGGCGGCGACGAGTTCGTGGCGCTGACCACCGGGCCCGACACCCGGCACGAGGTCGACGAACTGGCCGGGCGCATCATGAACGCGCTGCTCGCCCCGGTCAGCGTCGACGGTCGCGAACTGACCGTGCGGGGCAGCATCGGCATCGTCGAGGGCCCGGCCGGCGAGCGCAGCCCGGCCGAGGTGCTGCGCAGCGCCGACATCACCATGTACCGGGCCAAGTCGGCGGGCGGCAACCGCTTCGAGCTGGCCGATCCGGAGGCCGACGCCCGTGTCATCACCCGGCACGGGCTGACCACCGCGCTGCCCGCCGCCTTGGAGCGGGGCGAGTTCTTCATCGAGTACCAGCCGCTGGTCCACCTCGGCGACGGCGGTGTGCGCGGCGCCGAGGCGCTGGTGCGCTGGCTGCACCCGCAGCACGGGGTGCTCGGTCCGGACCGGTTCATCCCGCTCGCCGAGCACACGGGGCTGATCGTGCCGCTGGGCCGCTGGGTCCTGGAGCAGTCCGTGCGGCAGGCCCGCCTCTGGCGCGAGCGGTACGGCGAGGACGGCGCCGCGGGCCCGCTGCGCATCAACGTCAACCTCTCGCCCTGCCAGCTCACCCACCCGGGGCTGGTCCAGGACACCGTCGAGATCCTGGAGCGGACCGGTGTCACGCCCGACGCGCTCTGCCTGGAGGTGACCGAGTCGGCGCTGATCGGCGCCGACGACGACCTGCTGAAACCGCTGCGTCGGCTGGCCGAGATGGGCGTGGACATCGCCCTGGACGACTTCGGCACCGGGTACTCCAACCTGGCCAATCTGCGCCGGCTGCCGGTGAGCGTCCTTAAGCTGGACCGCTCGTTCACGCAGAGCATGCAGCAGTTCCCGGCGGACCCCGTCGACCTGAAGATCGTCGAGGGGATCGTCGCCCTCGCCCACAGCCTGGACCTCGCGGTCACCGTGGAGGGCGTGGAGACCGGCGCCCAGGCCGAGCAACTGCGCATACTGGGCTGTGACACGGCCCAGGGCTGGTACTACGCCCGCCCGGGCCCACCGGAGCGCCTGCACGACCTGGCGCTGGTGGACGCCACGGGCTGAACGAGGGCGCCGCCCGGCTCACGCCCCGTCACGGGCCGCTTCGGCGACCTCGGTCGCGGCGCGGACGAGGGCCGCGGTGGCCGTCGAGCGGGAGTGTCGGGGCCAGGCGAGGGAGAGGACGACCGGCGGGGCGTCCCGGACCGGGCGGTAGGCGACGCCCGGGCGCGGGTAGCGGGCGGTCACCGAGGCGGGCAGCAGGGTGACGACCTTCCCGAGGGAGACGGCCGTGAGCACCTGGGCCAGGTCGTCGTGGCCGCGCCGGGCCTCGTCGATGTGCCGCTCCACGCTGCCCGCGTCGAGGCCGAGGTCGGCCAGCTCCAGCCGGTCGCGGGCGGCGAGCGGGTGGTTCGCGGCCAGGGCGGCGACGCGCGGTTCGGCGGCCAGCGGCTCGGTGTCCAGGCCGGTCGCGTCGAACGGGGCGTGGACGAGGGCGACGTCCGCCTCCCCGGCGCTCAGCAGCCGCGGCTGCTCCTGCCACCCGCACAGCCGGACGGCGACCGGCAGGGCCCCGGGCTCGGACGCGTAGCGCGCGAGGATCGGCTCCAGCAGCCCCGCGTCCCCGTCGGCCTTCACGGCCAGCACCAGCTTCGGCCCCTCGGCCGCCCGTCTGGCCCGACGCCCGGCGGCCTCCAGGGCGTCCAGCGCGACGCGGGCCTCGGCGAGCAGGACGTCGCCGGCCGGGGTCCGGGTGACACGGTGGGTGGTCCGCTCGAACAGGGTGACGCCCAGCTCGGTCTCCAGGCGGCGGATCGCCCTGGACAGGGGCGGCGGGGAGATGCCCAGCCGCTCGGCGGCGCGCGCGAAGTTGAGTTCCTCCGCGACGGCGACGAAGTAGCGCAGGGAACGCGACTCCATGCCCCGCCTCCCTCCCAGGCATGTGGTGACGGCTGGTATTACCCCCAGGGTAACAACCGGGATCGGATCGGTCCTTCAGTTCCACCGGCCCGGAGAACAGGATGAGAGAGCGCCGGGAAGCGTACGCAACGGGCTTCCCGCCCCGGCGCGGTCCCTGTCTTCTCTCCCTCCCTGAACCGGAGTTGTGCTCGTGATCGTCATCACCACCCCGACCGGCGGAATCGGCCGTCAGGTCCTCGACGACGTCCTGGACGCCCTCGACGCCCGGGACGACGGGACCGCCCTGCGCGTCATCGCCCGCGACCCCGCCCGCCTCACCGCCCGCGCCCGCGAGCGCGCCGAGGTCTTCCAGGGCTCGCACGCCGACCCCGAGGTCCTGGCCGCCGCCTGCGCCGGTGCCGACCGGGTGTTCTGGCTGGTGCCGCCCGCGCCCGGCGCCGACAGCGTCGAGGGCCACTTCCGCGACTTCACGCTGCCGCTGTGCGAGGTGATCGCGCGGCACGGCGTCGCACGGGTCGTCGCCGTCTCCAGCCTGGGACGCGGCGTGGCCAAGGACGCCGGACCGATCTCCGCCTCCCTGGCCATGGACGACCGGATCGCGGCCACCGGCGTGCACTACCGCGCCCTGTGCCCGCCCTTCCTGATGGAGAACCTGCTCGGGCAGGCGGCCGCCCTGCGCGACACGGGCGAGTTCCGCATGGCCTGCGCCACGGACCGCGTCCTGCGGACCTGCGCCACCGCCGACATCGCCGCCACCGCCGCCCGCCTGCTGCTCGACGCCGACTGGACCGGCCGCGCCGACGTCCCCCTCGTCGGCCCCGACGACCTCACCCCGAACGGCATGGCCGAGGTGCTGTCCGACGTACTGGGCCGTCCGGTACGCGTGCTGGAGACGACACCGGAGGCGTACCGGGCGTCGGCCCTCCGCTTCGGGGCGAGCGAGGCGGGCGCGCAGGGCCTGGCCGACATGGCGTCGGCGATGGACGCCCAGGGCTTCTACGGCGCGTCCGCCCCCAGCACCCCGGACACCGCCCCCACGAGCTTCCGCCGCTGGTGCGAGGAGATCCTCAGGCCGGCCACGCTCTGACGCCGGGCGGTCCCCTCACCGCTCCAGCAGCATCCGCTGCAGTTCCCGTGCCGCGCGGGGCGGAGCCACGTCGCTGCGGTGGGCGAGGGCGATGGTCCGGTGCAGGCCGGGCCGGGCCAGCGGGGTCACCCGCAGTCCGCGTCCGGAGCGGGCGGCCACCATGCGCGGGACGACCGCCATGCCGAGCCCGGCCCGTACGAAGCCCAGCACCGCGTCCATCTCCCCGCCCTCCACGGCGAAGTCCGGCTCGAACCCGGCCGAGCGGCACGCGGCCACGGTCAGCTCCCGCAGGTCGTAGCCGTGCCGGAACATCACCAGACGCTCGCCCTCCAGGTCGGTGATGCGTACGGCACGGCGCCCGCCGCCCGGCCGGGGCGACTCCGGGGACGACACCACCACCAGGTCCTCCCGCAGCAGCTCCACCGTGGTCAGCGCCGGTGAGGCGGTGGGCAGCGGCAGCACGACCAGGGCGAGGTCGAGCGCGCCGCGCGCCAGCTCCCGCACCAGGTCGTGCGAGCCGCCCTCCTCGATCAGCAGCTGGATGCCGGGATAGCGGTCGTGGAAGGCGCGCAGCACGTCGGGGAGCAGGCCGGTGCACAGGCTCGGGGTGGCGCCCAGCCGGACCCGGCCGCGGCGCAGCTGCGCCAGCTCCAGCACCTCGTGCCGCGCGGTGTCCGCGTCCGCCAGGATGCGCCGGGCCAGCGGCAGCAGCGCCTCCCCGGCGTCGGTGAGCGTGATGTTCCCGCGCGCCCGCAGGAACAGGTCGGCGCCCAGCTCCCGCTCCAGCGCCTTGATCTGCTGCGACAGCGAGGGCTGCGCCACGTGGACCACCTCGGCGGCCCGGGTGAAGTGCCGGGTCTCGGCGACCGCCACGAAGTACTGGAGCTGTTGCAACTGCATATCGCGAGCATACGTCGTCGATAGGAAACCCCTATGGAAACCAGGCGTTCCATGTCTTGGACCGATGGGGTGCCGGGCCCGTAACGTCCTGTGACATGGCTCTGGCAACGCGGACGGACCGACGGCCGTCCATGGCGCGCACCGTGTGGGACTCGACCGTCGGCAAGAAGACAGTGATGGCGGTCAGCGGTCTCGTCATGCTGCTCTACCTGGTCGCCCACATGATCGGGAACCTGAAGATCTACTTCGGGACCGAGGAGTTCAACCACTACGCCCACTGGCTGCGCACGGTCGGCGAGCCGTTCATGCACTACGAGTGGACGCTCTGGCTGATCCGCGTCGTGCTCGTCGTCGCCGTCGTCGCCCACGCCGTCTCCGCGTACCAGCTCAGCCGCCGCGACATCAAGGCGCGGCCCAGCAAGTACGTGCACAGGAAGCCCCGTTCCAGCTACGCGACGCGCACCATGCGCTGGGGCGGGATCATCCTCGGCCTGTTCATCGTCTGGCACGTCCTCGACCTGACCACCGGCACCGTGCACTCCGGCGGCTTCGAGACCGGCAAGCCCTACCAGAACGTCGTGGACACCTTCTCCACCTGGTACGGCAACGTCATCTACATCGTCGCGATGCTCGCCCTCGGCCTGCACATCCGGCACGGCTTCTGGAGCGCCGCCCAGACCCTCGGTGCCGGCAGCCGCACCCGCGACCGGGCCCTGAAGACGACCGCGAACGTCCTCGCGCTGCTGCTCACGATCGGCTTCGTCGCCGTACCCGTGGGCGTCATGACCGGAGTGGTGAGCTGACATGACAACCTACGCCGACTACACGACCGGAGCACCGGTCGCCGACACCAAGGCCCCGGCCGGACCCGTCAACGAGCGCTGGGACACGCGCCGTTTCGAGGCGAAGCTGGTCAACCCCGCCAACCGGCGCGGGAAGACCGTCATCGTCGTCGGCACCGGTCTCGCGGGCGGCTCCGCGGGTGCGACGCTGGCCGAACAGGGCTACCACGTCGTCCAGTTCTGCTACCAGGACTCCCCGCGTCGCGCCCACTCCATCGCCGCCCAGGGCGGCATCAACGCGGCGAAGAACTACCGAAACGACGGCGACTCGATCCACCGCCTGTTCTACGACACCGTCAAGGGCGGCGACTTCCGCTCCCGCGAGTCCAACGTGCACCGGCTCGCGCAGATCTCCGTCGAGATCATCGACCAGTGCGTGGCCCAGGGCGTGCCCTTCGCCCGTGAGTACGGCGGACTGCTCGACACCCGCTCCTTCGGCGGCGTGCAGGTCTCCCGCACCTTCTACGCCCGCGGCCAGACGGGCCAGCAGCTGCTGCTCGGCGCCTACCAGGCGCTCAGCCGGCAGATCGCGGCCGGCACCATCGAGATGCACCCCCGCACCGAGATGCTCGACCTGATCGTGGTGGACGGCCGGGCCCGCGGCATCGTCGCCCGCGACCTGATCACCGGGAGGATCGACACGTACTTCGCGGACGCCGTCGTCCTGGCCAGCGGTGGTTACGGCAACGTCTTCTACCTCTCCACCAACGCCATGAACTCCAACGCGACCGCGATCTGGCGGGCGCACCGGCGCGGCGCCTACTTCGCCAACCCCTGCTTCACACAGATCCACCCGACCTGCATCCCGCGCACCGGCGACCACCAGTCCAAGCTGACGCTGATGAGCGAGTCGCTGCGCAACGACGGCCGCATCTGGGTGCCGAAGGCCAAGGGCGACGACCGGCCCGCGAACGAGATCCCCGAGGACGAGCGCGACTACTACCTGGAGCGCATCTACCCGTCCTTCGGCAACCTCGTCCCCCGCGACATCGCCTCCCGCGCCGCGAAGAACGTCTGCGACGAGGGCAGGGGGGTGGGCCCCGGCGGCCAGGGCGTCTACCTGGACTTCGCCGACGCCATCAAGCGCATGGGCCGGGGGGCGGTCGAGGCCAAGTACGGCAACCTCTTCGACATGTACCAGCGGATCACCGACGAGGACCCGTACCGGGTACCCATGCGGATCTACCCCGCCGTGCACTACACGATGGGCGGCCTGTGGGTCGACTACGACCTCCAGACCACGATCCCCGGCCTGTTCGCGATCGGCGAGGCCAACTTCTCCGACCACGGCGCCAACCGGCTCGGCGCCTCCGCGCTGATGCAGGGCCTGGCCGACGGCTACTTCGTGCTCCCGGCCACCATCAACGACTACCTCGCCCGCAACCCGCTGGGGGACGACGTGGACGACGACCACCCGGTGGTACAGGAGGTGCTGGCCGAGACCGAGGACCGGCTGAACCTGCTGCTGTCCGTCGACGGCGACCGCACCCCGGACTCCTTCCACCGCGAACTGGGCGAGCTGATGTGGGAGTTCTGCGGCATGGCCCGCACCGACTCCGGACTGCGCAAGGCGCTGGAGCGCATCCCGCAGATCCGCGAGGAGTTCTGGCGGCGCATCAAGGTCCCGGGCACCGGCGAGGAGTTCAACCAGTCGCTGGAGAAGGCCAACCGCATCGTCGACTACCTGGAGCTGGCCGAGCTGATGTGCCTCGACGCGCTGCACCGCGCCGAGTCCTGCGGCGGCCACTTCCGCGAGGAGTCCCAGACCCCGGACGGCGAGGCGGCCCGCAAGGACGACGAGTTCGGCTACGCCGCCGCCTGGGAGTTCACCGGCACCGGCGAGGCCCCCACCCTGCACAAGGAAGACCTGGTCTTCGAGTACGTCCACCCCACCCAGCGGAGCTACGCATGAAGCTCACCCTGCGCGTCTGGCGGCAGAAGAACGCCGACGCCGACGGCGCCATGTCCACGTACGAGGTGGACGGGATCTCGCAGGACATGTCGTTCCTGGAGATGCTCGACACCCTCAACGAGGAACTCATCCTCAAGGGCGAGGACCCGGTCGCCTTCGACCACGACTGCCGCGAGGGCATCTGCGGCGCCTGCTCGCTGGTCATCAACGGCGACGCCCACGGCCCCGAGCGCACCACCACCTGCCAGCTGCACATGCGGTCCTTCAAGGACGGCGACACCATCGACGTCGAGCCGTGGCGGGCGTCCGCCTTCCCGGTCGTCAAGGACCTGGTCGTCGACCGCTCGGCCTTCGACCGGATCATCCAGGCCGGCGGCTACATCACCGCGCCGACCGGTGCCGCGCCGGAGGCGCACGCCACGCCGGTGCCGAAGCCGGACGCCGACCTCGCCTTCGAGCACGCGGAGTGCATCGGGTGCGGCGCGTGCGTGGCGGCCTGCCCGAACGGGGCGGCGATGCTGTTCACCTCCGCGAAGGTGAACCACCTCAACGTCCTGCCGCAGGGCGCGCCCGAGCGGGAGACGCGGGTGCTGGACATGGTCGGGCAGATGGACGCGGAGGGCTTCGGCGGGTGCACGCTCACCGGCGAGTGCGCCACGGCTTGTCCCAAGGGCATTCCCCTCGTCTCCATCACGAGCATGAACAAGGAGTGGCTGCGGGCTGCGCGAAAGGTGCAGCGGTAGCGCCGTGGGCGGCTGCCGGCCCGTCGTGGCTGGTCGCGCAGTTCCTCGCGCCCCTTTTGGGGCGCGTTCAGTGAACGTTCGCCGACAACGTGCGGACGGGCGGGGCCGGGGGAGGTGCTCCCCTCGGCCCCGTCTCGCCTTCGCGCCCGGCATTCAGGAAGCGCACATCCGTGCTCCCGGTAGTGGTCATGTGCAGTACAGCCGGTGCCGGAAGAACTGTGGCGGACCCGTCCCCGGCCCAGGAGAGCACCCATGACCGGCGTACTGACCGCTGACCGTCCCCCGAAGCCCGCCGCGCCCCGCCGCTACACCGTCGGCCTCGCCCGCGACGAGGACGACGTACGGGCCGCGCAGCGGCTGCGGCACGACGTGTTCGCCGGGGAGATGGGCGCGCTGCTGGCGAGCCCGCAGCCCGGGTACGACGTCGACGCCTTCGACGCGTACTGCGACCACCTCCTCGTGCGCGAGGAGACCACCGGGCAGGTCGTCGGCACCTACCGGCTGCTGCCCCCGGAGCGCGCGGCGGTCGCCGGACGGCTCTACGCGGAGAGCGAGTTCGACCTCACCGCGCTGGACGCGATCCGGCCCTCCCTGGTCGAGGTCGGCCGCTCCTGCGTGCACCCCGACCACCGCGACGGCGCCGTCATCGGACTCGTCTGGGCCGGCATGGCCCGCTACATGACCGATCGCGGCCACGCCTGGCTGGCGGGCTGCTGCTCACTCCCGCTCGCCGACGGCGGGGCCCTCGCCGCCGGTGCCTGGGACCGGGTGCGGACCAGGCACCTGGCGCCCGAGGAGTACCGGGTACGGCCGCTGCTGCCGTGGGTCCCGCGCCCGGCCGCGCCCGCCGCCCGCACCGAACTGCCGGCTCTGCTGCGCGGCTACCTCCGGCTCGGCGCCTGGGTCTGCGGGGAGCCCGCGCACGACGTGGACTTCGGCGTCGCGGACCTGTACGTGCTGCTGCCGATGAGCCGGGTCGACCCGCGGTACCTGCGGCACTTCCTCTCGCTGGCCCCGGCCTGATGAGCGGCTGGCTGCCCCTCGCACCCTGCACCCCCGCCGCCTGCGTGGACGGGTCCCGGGCGGCCGCGGCGGCCGTGCCGCGCGCCGTGCTGCGGCTCACCGCGGTCGCCCTGCTGCTCCTCGCCGGGAGCGCCGTCGTGCTGGCGCCGTCCGGCCTGCGGCGCAGGCTGCCCGCGGCCCTGGTACGGCGCTGGTGCCGGTGGATCGTGCGGGCCGCGGGGGTCCGGCTCCGCGTCACGGGGGCCGCCGTCCCCGGGGGCGGGCTGCTCCTCGTCGCCAATCACGTCTCCTGGCTCGACATCCCGCTGCTGGCCGCCGTACGCCCCGCGAGGATGCTGGCCAAGAGCGAGATCCGGTGCTGGCCGGTGGCGGGCGGGCCGACGGCGCGCGCCGGGGTGCTGTTCATCGAACGGGACCGGCCGCGGGCCCTGCCGGGCACCGTCGACGCGATCGCGCGGGCCCTGCGCGCGGGCGCCGCGGTGGCCGCCTTCCCCGAGGGCAGCACCTGGTGCGGACGCGCCCACGGGCCCTTCCGCCGGGCGGTGTTCCAGGCCGCCCTGGACGCCGGGGTGCCGGTCCAGCCGGTCCGGATCCGCTACCGGGCCGGGGAGCGGGCGGTGAGCACGACGCCCGCGTTCGTCGGTGTGGACACGCTGCTCGCCTCCCTGTGGCGGGTGGCGTCGGCGCGTGGTCTGACCGCCGAGGTGGAGGTGAGACCGGCCGTACCGCCCGGCCGCCACCGCGACCGTCGTGCCCTGGCCCGGGCCACCGAGGACGAGGTCCACGGCCACCAGAGGAAAGCACCTTCGAAAAGTACGTGTGCTTTGTGAAGTTTGTGCCGTTTCCTTTCGGCTGGATGCGGACAACCGGAAGGCAGGCACTCGAAAGGAGGGTGATGGCAGATGATCACCCGTGAAGAGATCGCCAACGTCCTGGACCAACCGGTCTACGACGGGGACGGCAACAAGATCGGCGACGCCAAGCATGTCTTCTTCGACGACATGACCGGGCGCCCCGAGTGGGTGAGCGTCAAGACGGGCATGTTCGGCTCCGCCGAGTCCTTCGTGCCCATCCGCGACGCCGCGCTGGTGCAGGACCACCTCGAGGTTCCCTACGGCAAGGACCAGGTCAAGGGCGCGCCCTCTGTCGACGTCGACGCGGGCGGCCATCTGTCGGAGACCGAGGAGCACCGGCTCTACGACTACTACGGCATCAACTGGGACAGCGTGCTGTCCGAGGCCGAGCGCACCGACGACGGCCGCTTCGCCGCGGGACCGGGCACGGCGGGCGCGGCCGGAGCAGCCGGAGCGGCGGGTACGGCGGGCATGGCCGGCCGGACCGGCGAGACCGGCGGCAAGGACATGCGCGCCGCGGCCGGTACCGGCGGCATGACCGGACGCCAGGGCGCCATGGAGCGCGAGGGCATGCGCGGCGACGAGGCCATGACCCGCTCCGAGGAGCAGATGCACGTCGGCGTCGAACGGCACGAGTCGGGCCGGGCCAGGCTGCGCAAGTACGTGGTCACGGAGGAGGTCCAGCAGACCGTTCCGGTGACCCACGAGGAAGTGCGCGTGGTGCGCGAGCCCATCACGGACGCCAACCGTGACGAGGCCCTGGCCGGGCCGGAGATCAGCGAGGCCGAGCACGAGGTCACGCTGCACGCGGAACGCCCCGTCGTGGAGATGGAGACGGTGCCGGTGGAGCGCGTCCGGATGACCACGGAGGAGCTCACGGAGAACGAGACGGTGCGCGGCCAGGTCCGCAAGGAGCGCATCGAGGCCGAGACCGAGTCCTTCACGGAGGACGAGACCGGCCGGGGCGGCGAGCGGCGGGGCCGCGAGTGACCGTCCCTCGTCAGCGCGGGACCGTGCGCCGGTGAAGGGACTTCACCGGCGCTTCCCGCCGTCCAGGGCCCGGGCCAGATAGGGCGCGGTGGCGCTCACTTCGACGCCCGCCACCTCGACGGGCGTCCCGGCGGCCACGATCCGGCCGCCGGCGTCGCCGCCGCCCGGCCCCAGGTCGATCACGTGGTCGGCGCCCGCGACCACATCCATGTCGTGTTCGACCACGACCACCGTGTGCCCGGCGTCGACCAGACCGTGCAACTGGCGCATCAGCACCTCGACGTCGGCCGGGTGCAGACCGGTCGTCGGCTCGTCGAGCAGGTAAAGGGTGTGGCCGCGACGCCCGCGCTGCAGCTCGCTCGCCAGCTTGATGCGCTGCGCCTCCCCGCCGGACAGCTCGGTGGCGGGCTGGCCGAGCCGCAGATACCCCAGGCCGACGTCCAGCAGCGCGGCCAGGCTGCGGGCCACCGCCGGTGTGTCCGCGAAGAACTCCGCCGCCCCCTCCACCGTCAGGTCCAGCACCTCGGCGATGTTCCGTCCCCGGTACGCCACTTCGAGCGTCTCGGGGTTGTAGCGCGCCCCGCCGCAGTCCGGGCACGGTGCGTACGTGCTCGGCAGGAACAGCAGCTCGACGCTGACGAAGCCCTCGCCCTGGCAGGTCTCGCAGCGCCCTCCCGCCACGTTGAAGGAGAACCGGCCCACGCCGTAACCCCGCTCCCGCGCCTGGCCGGTGGCGGCGAAGACCTTGCGCACCACGTCGAACAGGCCCGTGTACGTGGCCAGGTTGGAGCGCGGGGTGCGGCCGATCGGCCGCTGGTCCACGGAGACCAGCCGGCCCACGCCCGCCAGGTCCTCGGTGATCTCGCCGACCAGGGTCGACTTCCCGGAGCCGGACACACCGGTCACCGCGGTCAGCACCCCGAGCGGGAACCGCGCGGTCACCCCGCGCAGGTTGTGCCGGGTCACCGGTCCGACCGTCACCGTGCCGCGCGGGGTGCGCGGCTCGCGGACGGGCGCGGGGGAGCGGTGGAAGAGGTGACGGGCGGTGGCGGACTCCGCGACCTCGGCCAGCCCGTCGACCGGGCCGCTGTACAGCACCCGCCCGCCGTGCTCCCCGGCCCGCGGACCGACGTCCACGATCCAGTCGGCGCCGCGCATCACGGCCAGGTGGTGCTCCACCACGAACACCGAGTTCCCGGCCGTCTTCAGCCGCGCAAGGACCGTCAGGAGCGCCTCCGTGTCCGCCGGGTGCAGTCCCGCCGAGGGCTCGTCGAGGACGTACACGACCCCGAACAGCCCGGAGCGCAGCTGGGTCGCCAGGCGCAGCCGCTGCAGTTCCCCCGCCGACAGGGTGGGGGTGGGCCGGTCCAGGCTCAGATAGCCGAGCCCCAGCTCGACGACGGGCGCGATCCGGGAGGTCAGGTCCTCGGTCAGCACCTTGGCCGTCTCGCCCTCGGTGGGCAGCAGGGCGGCCAGCTCGGTGAGCGGCAGCGCGGCCAGCTCGGCGACGGTGCGGCCGCCGACGGTCACCGCGAGCGCCTCGGGCCGCAGCCTGCCGCCGCCGCACACCGGGCAGGGCGCGCTGGTGAGGAACCGCTCCGCCTTCGCCCGCAGCGTGGCGCTCTTCGAGTCCGCGAAGGTCTTCATCACATAGCGCCGGGCGCTCATGTACGTGCCCTGGTACGGCCGCTGGATGCGGTCCGCGTCCCGCACCGGGTGCACCGTGACCACCGGCTGGTCGTCGGTGAACAGGATCCACTCCCGCGCTTCGGCGGGCAGCTCGCGCCAAAGCCGGTCCACGTCGTACCCGAGCGCGTCCAGGACGTCCCGCAGGTTCTTGCCCTGCCAGGCGCCCGGCCACGCGGCGATCGCACCGTCCCGGATCGACAGCGAGGGATCCGGGACCAGCAGCTCCTCGGTGGTGCGGTGCACCCGGCCGAGCCCGTGGCACTGAGGGCAGGCCCCGGCGGCGGTGTTCGGCGAGAAGGCGTCGGAGTCCAGCCGCTCGGCGCCCGGCGGGTAGTCGCCGGCGCGGGAGAAGAGCATCCGCAGGGAGTTGGAGAGGTTGGTGACCGTCCCCACCGAGGAGCGGGACGTCGGGGTCGCCCGCCGCTGCTGGAGCGACACGGCGGGCGGCAGCCCGGTGATCTCGCCCACCTTGGGGGCGCCGACCTGGTGGATCAGCCGGCGGGCGTAGGGCGCGACCGACTCGAAGTAGCGCCGCTGCGCCTCCGCGTAGATCGTCCCGAAGGCCAGTGACGACTTCCCCGATCCCGAGACGCCGGTGAACACCGCCACCACGTCCCGGGGGACGTCCACGTCCACGCCCTCGAGGTTGTGCTCGCGGGCGTCGCGCACCCGGACGTACGGGTCGTGGGGGCTGTGCATCGCGGAGGGCTCCGTACGGTGGCTGGGACAAACCCCGCGATTCTACGCCGGGGTGCCGAGCGGCCCCGTACCGGTGACACGGGCGAGCCGCCGGTAGGAGTCGAGCAGCGCGGCGCGGTCGTACGTGCTGGTGGTGACCAGGACCTCCTGCGCGCCCGTCTCCTTCACCAGCCGCTCCAGCTCGTCGGCCACCTGCTCCTCGGTGCCGGCGACGTGGCCGGCGAGACCGGCCTCGTACAGGTCGCGTTCCTTCCCGGTCATCGTCCGGGCCTCCACCTCCTCGGCCGGGGGCAGCGGCGGGAAGGAGCCGCGCGTGCGGGCGTGGGCCATGGACCACGCCTCCGGGACCAGGAGCCGCCGGGCCGCCTCGGGCGTGGCGGCCACCGCGACGGTCCCGGAGACGACGACGTACGGCTCCCGGCCCCACTCGGAGGGGCGGAACCCGGCGCGGTAGCGGTCGATGCCGCGGCGCATCCGGTCCCGGTCGCGCAGGTCCCCGATGACCATCGGCAGGCCGGCCCGGGCGGCGACGGCCGCGCCCTCGCCCATGGCCAGCACGAACGGCGGTACGGTCAGCCCCTCCGAGGGGCGCGCGTGCACGCCCGTGGGCGAGGTGCCCCGGAACCAGCCGAGCAGCTCGGCCAGTTGCGCGTCGAAGTCCTCGGCGTCGTCCTTCTCCCGGCCCAGCGCCCTGCGGACGCCGTCGGTGAAGCCCACCGAGCGGCCGAGACCCATGTCGATCCGGCCCGGGAAGAGCGACTCCAGCACGCCGAACTGCTCGGCGACGACCAGCGGCCGGTGGTTGGGCAGCATCACGCCCCCGGTGCCGACGCGGATGCGGCCCGTGGCCCCGGCCACGGCGGCCGCCAGCACGGTCGGCGCCGATCCGGCCACCCCGGGCACACCGTGGTGCTCCGCCACCCAGAACCGGTGGTAGCCGAGCCGCTCCGCCTCCCGGGCCAGCTCCACGGTGTCGCGCAGCGCCTGTCCGGCGGTGCGGCCCGCCCGGATGCGGGAGCGGTCGAGGACGGAGAAGCGGGTGGTGGCGAGTACAGAGGTCACACGGTGTTCAACGTCCGCACGCCGCACAGATTCCCGCGACCGCACGCCGCACGGGTTCCGGGCAGCGTCTCCGCGCCTCCCGGCGGCGCGCTCTAGGGTGGGGCGGGTGAGCGACAGCAGCAGGCCCCCGGTGGCCGTGTTCGACCTGGACAACACCCTCGCCGACACCGCGCACCGGCAGCGGTTCCTGGAGCGCCGGCCGCGCGACTGGGACGCCTTCTTCGCCGCCGCGCCGCACGATCCGCCGCTCGCCGAAGGCGTCGAGCTGGTACGGGAGAGCGCGCAGGAGTGCGAGATCGTCTACCTGACCGGGAGGCCCGAGCGCTGCCGGCGCGACACGCTCGACTGGCTGGCCGCGCACGGCCTGCCGGACGGGGCCGTGCACATGCGCGGCGACGCCGACCGCAGACCCGCCCGGCGCACCAAGCTGGAGATCCTGCGCAGGCTCGCGCGGACCCGCGAGGTCCGGGTCCTGGTGGACGACGACGAGTTGGTCTGCGACGAGGCCGAACGGGCCGGTTTCCCCGTGCTCCGGGCACGCTGGGCGGCCCGGTCGGCCGAGCTGCGCACGGCGCAGGAGCGCGAGGGCCGCACCTGAGGGACGTGAACGTCCGAGAGGGCTCCGGGGGCGTCAGTCCGACTCCTCCAGGCGGAAGCCGAGCTTGAGACCGACCTGCCAGTGCGCGACCTGCCCGTCCTCGATCTGGCCGCGCACCTGCGTCACCTCGAACCAGTCCAGCTGGCGCAGGGTCTGCGAGGCGCGCGTGATGGCGTTGCGGACGGCCTGGTCGACGCCGTCGGGAGAGGTGCCGACGACCTCGGTGACCCGGTAGGTGTGGTTCGACATGCGGGTGCTCCCTTCCACGGGCAGCGGTGTGCCCTGCGTCACTCCACCGTGCCCCAAGTCGGGACGGAGCGCGAGGGATCGGCCCGGGAGGTGGAAACCGTCCGGTACCTCCCGGTGCCTCCCCTTGACCTTTGTAATGGTCCATACCAAAATCCCAGACACCCGTTCGAGCCTCGGGCTCGTCCCCCCACGTCGGGTCTCCCTTCGCGTGTGCAGGACACGCCTGCCTGCGCCCTCTGTTCGTCAGTCAGAAGGACCCCTCGTGAGACGTCGCCTCCTCGCCCTTGTCTGTGTGTCCGCCTCCGTGCTCAGCGGCTGCGGCCTGATCTCGCAGGACGGCGGGAGCGAGCGGCACACCGTCACCGTGTGGCTGATGAAGGACAGCGCCTCGCAGGACTTCCTGAAGCGGTTCACCGAGGGCTTCGAGGCCGACCACCCCGACCTCGACCTGGACATCCGCATCCAGGAGTGGACCGGGATCGGCGACAAGGTGCAGGCCGCGCTGAAGGCCGACGGCTCGGACGGACCCGACGTCGTCGAGGTGGGCAACACCCAGGTCCCGCAGTACGCGGAGGGCGGACGGCTGCAGAACCTGACCCTGGAGTCGATGCGCGACTGGGGCATCCGCGACTGGCTCCCGGGTCTCGCCGAACCGGGGCAGTGGATGTCCCAGCAGTTCGGCATCCCCTGGTACGCCGCCAACCGCGTCGTCATCTACCGCAAGGACCTCTTCGAGCAGGCCGGCGTCAACGAGCCGCCCCGCACCCGCGAGGAGTGGCTCACCGCCACGGAGAAACTCGACAAGGACGGCGACCAGGGCATCTACCTGGCCGGCCAGGACTGGTACACGCTCTCCGGCTTCATCTGGGACGAGGGCGGCGAACTGGCCACCCAGGACGGCGAGGGCGGCACCTGGACGGGCGCCCTGGACTCCGATGCGGCCCTGCGCGGCATGGACTTCTACCGCGAACTGCAGGCCCTGGGCGACGGCCCGGTCGACGCCGACGAGGAACACCCGCCGCAGTCCGGGGTCTTCGCGAAGGGACGGGTCGCGCAGATCGTCGCCGTGCCGGGCCTCGCCCAGTCCATCGTGCGCGACAACCCCGACCTCGAGGGCAAGATCGGCTTCTTCCCCGTGCCCGGCAAGAGCGCCGGCAGGCCCGGCGCCGTCTTCACCGGCGGCTCCGACCTCGTGATGCCGAAGAACACCGACCAGGAGGAGGGCGCCCTCGCCGTGATCGAGGCGCTCGCGGGCGAGAAGTGGAACACCGACCTGGCCCGCACCATGAACTACGTCCCGAACAAGAAGTCGCTCGCCGAGGAGGTCTCCGGCGAGGAGGGCATCGAGGCCATGGCGGCGGGCGCCGCGCAGGGCCGGGCGACCCCCGGTACGCCCCGGTGGGGCGCGGTCGAGGCGGACAACCCGATCAAGGCGTACATGACGAAGGTGCTCACCGGGGCGGACGCGGAGTCGGAGGCCCGCAAGGCCTCCGACCGCGTCACCGGACTGCTGGACGCCAACGAGCGCTGACCGGCCCGCGGCCGGGCCGGCGCCGCCCGGCCCGGTACGGCCCGCTCAGCGCGCCACGCTCAGCGACAGGGCGAAACGGCCCTCGCCGTCCGTCCACCAGTGGGCCAGGTCGAGCCCGGCCGCCGCCAGCTCGGCCCGCACACCCTCCCGCCGGAACTTCGCGGACACCTCGGTGCGCAGCTCCTCTCCGTCCGCGAAGTCCACCGCCAGGTCGAGCGCCTGGACCTTGACGGTCTGCGCGGTGCGCGAGCGCAGCCGCATCTCGATCCACTCCCGTTCGGCGTTCCACAGCGCCACGTGCTCGAACGCCGCGGGCGCGAAGTCGGCCTCCAGCTCACGGTTCACCACCGACAGCACGTTCTTGTTGAACTCGGCCGTCACCCCGGCCGCGTCGTCGTACGCGCGGACCAGCACCCCCTCGTCCTTGACCAGGTCCGTGCCCAGCAACAGGCTGTCGCCCGGGGAGAGCAGGGCGCGGACGGAGGCCAGGAACCCGGCGCGCTCCTCGGGCAGCAGGTTGCCGACGGTGCCGCCGAGGAACGCCACCAGCCGGGGGCCCGGCGTGTCGGGCAGCGTCAGCCCGGCCGTGAAGTCGGCGATCAGCGCGTGCACCTGGAGACCCGGACGCTCGGCGACCAGCGCCTGCCCGGCCTGGGTGAGGGCGCTCTCGCTCACGTCGACCGGCACATAGCCGCGCAGCCCGGTCCGCTCGGTCAGCGCGTCGAGCAGCACGCGCGTCTTCTCCGAGGAGCCGGAGCCCAGCTCGACCAGGGTGCGGGCGCCGGTCGCCGCCGCGATCTCCCCGGCCCGGTCGACCAGGATCTCCCGTTCGGCCCGGGTCGGGTAGTACTCCGGCAGCGCGGTGATCGCCTCGAACAGCTCGCTGCCCCGCGCGTCGTAGAACCACTTCGGCGGCAGCCACTTGGGCGTGCTCGTCAGGCCCGCCAGGACGTCGGCCCGCAGGGCGGCGTCCGTGGCGTCCTCGGGCAGCGTCCGGGTCAGACGGAACTGGCTCACGTGCGGGGCTCCTTCACAGAGACGAAAGCGTCTGCCGGGGCGGTTCCGCCCGGCACCTTGAGCGGGGTGAGCCGCACGTCCGTGCCGCTCGCCGCGAGCAGGGAGCGGTCGGGGACCTCCTGCCAGTGCGGATCGTCGTCGTAGGGCTCCGAGGCGACGACCGTGCCGCCGCCCGGACGGGAGAGGTACCAGAGGGTGTCGCCCCAGGTGGTGGCGGTGACGGTGGAGCCGTTCGTGAGGAGCAGGTTGAGCCGGGAGGCGGGGGCCGCCGCCGCGACCTCCAGCACCGTCTCGGCCAGTGCCCGGCCCTCGTCGTCCCCGGCCCGCAGCCGGGCCAGGACCAGCGCCCACACGAGCGCCGAGTCGCTGCGCGCCTCCAGCGACAGCAGCTGACCGGGCGGCAGCGTCGCGGCCACCGGGGCCAGCGAGTCCGGCCAGCCCGCCACGGCGCCGTTGTGGCTGAACAGCCAGGTCCCCGCGGCGAACGGCGCCGCGGCCGCCTCCGCGTCGGCGCCGGACAGCGTCGCGTCCCGTACGGCGCCCAGCAGCGCGCCGGTCCGTACGACCCGGGCCAGGTCGGCGAAGGACTGGTCCGCCCAGATCGGCCCGGCCCGGCGGTACCGGGCCGGCACCGGGTCGCCCTCGGCGTACCAGCCGACACCGAACCCGTCGGCGTTGACCGTGCCGTACCGCTGGTGCCGCGGCGCCCACGACTGGCGGTACAGACCGTGCGGCGGCGCCACCAGGAGCTCGCCGAGCGGCTCCGCGGGGCCCACGTAGGCCAGGTGACGGCACATCAGGACGCCTCCGCCGACCGGGCGGTGCGGAACCCGGAGAAGATCTGCCGCCGGATCGGATAGTCCCAGTTGCGGAACGTGCCCCGGCAGGCCACCGCGTCCACGGCGAAGGAACCGCCGCGCAGCACCTTGTACTCGGGGCCGAAGAACACCTCCGAGTACTCCCGGTACGGGAACGCCCGGAAGCCCGGGTACGGGGCGAAGTCGCTCGACGTCCACTCCCAGACGTCGCCGATCAACTGCCGTACGCCGAGCGGCGACTCACCGGCCGGGTAGCTGCCCGCGGGCGCCGGGCGCAGGTGCCGCTGACCGAGGTTGGCGTGCTCCGGGCCCGGGTCGGCGTCGCCCCACGGATAGCGCAGGGCGCGGTCGCCGGCCGGGTCGTACCGGGCGGCCTTCTCCCACTCGGCCTCGGTGGGCAGCCGGCGCCCGGCCCAGCGGGCGTACGCGTCGGCCTCGTACCAGCACACGTGCAGCACCGGCTCGTCGGCCGGTACCGCCTCGGTCACCCCGAAGCGGCGCCGCAGCCACTGCCCGCCGTCCCGGCGCCAGAACAGCGGGGCGGTGAGGGAGTGCCGGCGGACGTGGTCCCAGCCCTCGGGGGCCCACCAGCGCGGGTCGTCGTAGCCGCCGTCCTCGATGAACGCCCGGTAGGCGCCGTTGGTCACCGGGACGGTGTCGATGTAGTACGGCGCCACCTCGCGCCGGTGCGCGGGCCGTTCGTTGTCCAGGGCCCACGGCTCGGTCGACGTGCCCATGGTGAACGGACCGCCCGGCACCAGGACTTCGGCCGGCCCGGTGAACAACCCCGCCGGGTCCGGGTCGGGCGCGGTCAGCGCCTGCGGGCCCCGGCGCAGCTGGTGCGTGATCAGCATGGTCTCGTCGTGCTGCTGCTCGTGCTGGGCGATCATCCCGAAGGCGAAGCCCGCCTCCGTCAGCCGCGTCCCGTCGAACGCGGTGCGCTCCAGCACGTCCAGCGCCCGCCCGCGCACGTCCGCCGCGTACCGCCGGGCCTCGGCGGGCGACAGCAGCGGCAGGCTCGGTCGCTCGGAGCGGGGATGCTCGAAGGCGTCGTACAGCGTGTCGATCTCCGGGCGTATCGCCTCCTGCCCGGCGACCGCGCGCAGCAGCCACTGCTCCTCCTGGTTGCCGATGTGCGCCAGGTCCCACACCAGCGGGGACATCAGCGGCGACACCTGGGCGGTCAGGTCGGGGCCCTCCACGCAGCTGGTCAGCAGCGTGGTGCGCTCGCGGGCGGTGACCAGCGTGGTCAGGGCCCGCTCACGCAGCCGCTCGGCGTCCACGGCCCCTTCGCCGGAGGTGACGGTGGCGGTGTTGTCGGTGGGGTCGGTCATGAGCAGGTCTCCCTCCCGTGCGGGCCACGGTCCGCGCCGCCCGGCATGTCCAGCAGATCGTCGGCGGGGCAGCGGCCCCTGAGGACGTAGCGCTCCCGGTACCCGGCGACGGCGTCGATCACCTCGGTGCCCGCGCCGAGCCGGGGCAGCGCGGCGAGCGCCGCCGTGAAGCAGGTGACGGCCGCCTCGCGCAGCTCCGGATCGGTCAGCGCGGCACGGGCCGCGTCCTCGTACAGCGGGTTGTGCGGCGCGGCCAGGCCGAGCGTGCGCTCGGCCAGGGGCTTGACCGCCCGGTAGGCGGTCTCGGTGGCCTCCGGGTCGTCGAACAGCGCGGCGGTCACCGCCAGCGGCACGATCCAGCCGTCGTCCCCGGGCTGCGCGTCGATCATGCGCAGCTCCAGGTGGCCGCGCGGCCGTACCGGCGGGAAGAGCGTGGTGAGGTGGTAGTCCAGGTCCTCCCGGGTCGGCGGCCGGGGCACGCGTTCGCGGGTCCACTCCCGCAGGGTCAGCCCCTCAGGCACGTCCCAGGGAGCGCCGTCGCGGCGTACGCACATCACCGGGGCGTCCAGCACATGCCGGGACCAGGCGGCGCGCGGGTCGCTGTCCAGCGGAGGGCCGCCCGCCCGGCCGGCGCCGATCTGCGTCCACCGCAGCTGCCGGGTGGACCGCCAGCCGGTGGGCCGGCCGCCGGACAGCGGGGAGTTGGCGAACGCGGCCAGCAGTACGGCGCCCAGGTGATGGGCCAGCCACCACCGGCGTACGTGACCTGCCGGGCCGGGTTCCTCGTGCCCGGCGTCCACGCACACCTGCACGGACGCGGAGGAGCACATCATGAAGCGGCCACCGGGGCCGGTGCGGTCGAGGCAGGACTCCATGGCGTCGTAGCGCGGCTGCCGCAGGTAGCGGCGCGGTGCCTGCCAGGGATCGTGACCGAGGCCGACCAGCGCGAGGCCGTCCTCGCGCAGTACGGCACGGACGGCGTCCAGGTCGGCGGAGACGGAGCGGACGCACTCCGCCAGCGAGGCGGCGGGGAGCGAACTCAGCTCCAGCTGGCCGCCGGGCTCGACGCTCAGCGCCGACCTCAGGGGCACGGCCCGCAGCGCGGTGTACATCGCGCGGAGCCGTTCGGGTGACACGGGGAGCCGCGGCGCGCGCAGCTCGTGGACGAGCCATTCCACCTCGACGCCGAGGAGCCTGGGCGGACCGGTCTTGAAGCAGATGCCGTGGACCAGCGCCTCGACCTCGGCCTCACTCACAGCGGTACGTGGCCGGATACAGCCACCAACCGAATCGGACATGTCGGGATCCTCCTGAGATTCCACCATGCCGCCGGCCCCTCTGCGGTGGGCCGGGCCGGCACACTCGTCCCACCCAAGACCCTCGTGCCGCTCCGCACAAGGATGCATTTCGGGACGTTCCCGCTCGGTAATCTCCGTGATCCGCCCGTTGGCGAGGGCTTTCCACCTCGTTCACCGGTCGGGAAACTCCGTTGCACCGCATCCCCAGCATCACCCAGGATTCCCGCATGAGCACGACGGGGGAGACCGCGCCGCGCGCGGTCACGGCGTCCACGGGGGTGGCGCCGTGAGCGCGCGCCTGCGGGGCATCGCACAGCAGACGGAGCAGATCGTCGCGGCCGGGTCCTACCGCGCGTCCGACGGGCGCGAGGTGTCCCTCGCGGCGGCGATCGGGGCGGCCGGGGAGGGCACGCGGATGTACGGTCCCGGGCCCGTCGAGGTGTCCGTCCCGGCCCGGGTGAGCGCGGTCTTCGAGGTCACCGGCGAGAGCAGCCTGGAGGCCGCCCGGCGGCTCGGCGGCGACGTCGCCGTGCTCAACTTCGCCTCCGCGCGCAATCCGGGCGGCGGTTACCTCAACGGCGCCCAGGCCCAGGAGGAGGCCCTGTGCCGGGCCTCCGCCCTGTACACCTGCCTGCTGCGGGCGCGCGAGTTCTACGACCACCACCGCGCCCACCGCGACCCGTTCTACACGGACCGTGTCGTCCACTCGCCCGGCGTGCCCGTCTTCCGCGACGACCGGGGCCGCCTGCTGGACGAGCCGGTCACGGCCGGGTTCCTGACCTCCGCCGCGCCCAACGCGGGCGTGGTGCTGCGCACGGCCCCGGAGCGCGCCGCCGACCTGCCCGCCGCCCTCACCGCGCGCGCCGAGCGGGTGCTGGAGACGGCCGTGGCCCACGGGTACCGGCGGCTGGTGCTCGGCGCCTGGGGCTGCGGCGTGTTCCGCAACGACCCCGCCCAGGTGGCGGGCGCCTTCCGGTCACTGCTCGGACCCGGCGGACGGTTCGCCGGTGCCTTCGAACGGGTGGCGTTCGGCATCCTGGACCGCACCCCGGGCGCCACCGTCCGGGCGGCGTTCGAACGCGCTTTCCCGGAGGGGGCGGGCGGTCCCGGTCAGCTCCAGCCGTAGCGCTCCCGCAGCCGCTGCCGTACGAGGTTGAACCGCATCCGGTCCAGGGCGCACGCCTCGCGGCGCATCCCCGCGTCGTGCAGGCGCAGCACCCGGTCCACGTCGACCCAGGAGTCGCGCCCCGAGCGGTCCCACGGCCCGCTCCCGATCGGCACCCACTCGCGGTCGCCGTCGTGCCGCTTGCTGGAGAGCTGCACCGCCAGCACCGTCCCGGCCGCCTCCCGGGCCACCACCAGCACCGGCCGGTCCTTGCCCCGGCCGTCCGCCTCCTCGTAGGGCACCCACGTCCAGACGATCTCGCCGGGATCGGGATCGCCGTCGTGCGCGGGAGCGTACTCGGTCCGCACCCGGCCCACCTCCCGCGGGTCGGCCTCGGTGGTGGCGGAGGGGCCGTAACGGCCGGGGACGGTCTCGCCGTTGCTGTCGATGTCGTCGGTGAAGGCGTTCACGGCCGTACCGTACGGGACGGGTCCGCGCGGACGCGCGGGGACCCGCGTCCGGTGGCAGGCTGGCCCCCGGCACGACCGTACGAGTCAGAAGGCGACGTCATGACCGACCAGCTCACCGTGAGCGTCCTGGGCACCGGCATCATGGGTGCCGCGATGGCCCGCAACCTCGCCCGCGCCGGACACACCGTCCGCGTCTGGAACCGCAGCCGGGACAAGGCCGAGCCGCTGGCCGCCGACGGCGCGCACGTCGCGGACAGCCCGGACGAGGCGGTACGGGGCGCCGACGTCGTCCTCACGATGCTCTACGACGGTCCGGCCGCCCTCGACGTCATGCGGCGGGCCGCGCCCGGGCTGAGCCCCGGCACCGTGTGGGCGCAGTCCACCACCGCGGGCGTCGACGCGGTCGCCGACCTGGCCGCCTTCGCCCACGAGCACGGCCTCGTGTTCTTCGACGCCCCCGTCCTCGGCACCCGGCAGCCCGCCGAGGCCGGTCAGCTGCTGGTGCTGGCGGCCGGTCCCGGCGCGGCACGGGACACCGTGGCGCCCGTGTTCGACGCCGTCGGCTCGCGCACCGTGTGGACCGGCGAGGACGGCGCGGCCGGCACCGCGACCCGGCTGAAGCTGGTGGCCAACAGCTGGGTCCTCGCCGCCACCAACGCGGTCGGCGAGGTCCTGGCGCTCGCCAAGGCGCTGGGCGTGGACCCGGACGGCTTCTTCGACGCCATCGCCGGCGGCCCGCTCGACATGGGCTACCTGCGCGCCAAGGCCGGTCTGATCCGCGAGGGCGCGCTGACACCGGCCCAGTTCGCGGTCTCCACCGCCGAGAAGGACGCCCGGCTGATCGTCGAGGCCGGCGAGGCGAACGGCGTCCGGCTGGACCTCGCCGCGGCCGGCGCGGAACGCTTCGCCCGGGCCGCCGCCCAGGGGCACGGCGACGAGGACATGGCGGCGGCCTACTTCGCCAGTTTCGTGGAGAAGGCGACCGACTGAGCCCACCCGGGGTACCGGGTGCACGAGACCACCCCGGCACCGGCGACCGGACCCGGTGCCGGACCACACCGAATCGCGAGGAGTCCGCATGTCCAAGCCGCCGCTGCCGCCCGAGGCCGTCGCACTGCTGCGCCGCCCCAATCCGTGCGTCATGGCCACCCTCCGCCAGGACGGTGCCCCCGTCACCACGCCCACCTGGTACGTGTGGGACGACGACGGCCGCGTGCTGATCAACCTCGACGCGGGCCGCGTGCGCCTGGGACACCTGCGCCGCGACCCGCGCGTCACCCTCACCGTCCTCGCGGGCGACGACTGGTACACCCACGTCACCCTCATCGGCCGCGTCGCCGAGATGCGCGACGACGAGGACCTCTCCGGCATCGACCGCCTCTCCCGGCACTACACGGGCAACCCGTACCCGAACCGGGAGCGGCCCCGGGTCAGCGCCTGGATCGAGGTGGAGCGCTGGCACGGCTGGGGGGCGCTGAAGGACAGCTCCCAGGCGGGCTGACGGACGGCGCCTCCTGCCCCGCCGGGCGCCGGAACAGGGCGCCCGGCCACCAGAACCGTCCGCCGCGGTACGGCCGGGAGTTGCCGCTCCCGGCCGTACCCGTGCGGCGTCGTCCGTCGGCGGCGGCTACTCGATCTCGCGCATCATCTTCTCCATCGAGCCGACCGCGAGCCGGGTCCGGGTCAGCTCGTCGAGGGTCTGCCGCTGCTCCTCCACCGTGCGGCGCTGCGATTCCTGACACATATCAGGGACGGGTGGGGGTTGGATCGGGGTCGGATCGGGGTCGGTCAAATGGGGAGCCGGGAAGCGGCTCCGGGACATATGATCTCCACGCGGCATCGCGTGTCGGTCACCGTCCGGGTGAGGCATGGAGGCGCCGCGGAGATGCCCGTGGAGGCATTGACCCGTGTCAGTCGAGTTCAACCACACCATCGTTCTCTCCCGCGACCGGGAGAAGTCCGCCCGTTTCCTCGCCGGAGTCCTCGGTCTCGAGGTCGGCGAACCGGCCGGAATGTTCCTGCCCGTGACGACCGCCAACGGCGTCACCCTCGATTTCGCCACCGTCGAGACCGACATCGTCACGCAGCACTACGCGTTCCTCGTCTCCGAGGACGAGTTCGACGCCGTCCTCGCCCGGCTCGTCGAGGGCGGGGTCCCCATCCAGGCCGACCCGCGCGGCCGGTATCCGCGCCGGATCAACCGCAACGACGGCGGCCGGGGCGTGTACTTCACCGACCCGTCCGGGCACGGCATGGAGGCCTTCACCCGCCCGTACGGCAGTGACCCGTCCTCCCCGCTGAACGGCGTCACGGAGGACGTGCCCGGGGCCTGCTGACCGGCGTCCCCGAGGGCGTCACGCGTCCCGTCTCCGCACAGTGTCAGGACCGTTGTCAGACCCCCTCCGCATACTGGTGGCCTCGAAGTACCGGATGCGAGGGGGACGGGGCCGTGCGGATGCGGACGGTGTACAGGGGTGAACTTCCGGTCGCCCACGGGCGGTTCCACGTGGACAGCCGCCGGGAGCCGCGGGGGCCGGTGCCCCCGGACGCCTGCGCCGGACAGACCAACGGCCTGTGCGGCGCGGCCGTCCCGGGCTGCCTCTTCCTGTGCACGGGCGTGAGCGGCGGGAGAGTCGCCCTGACCGTCGAGGTGCACGGCGCCGCACCGCCCCTCGACGACCACTGGGAGGACGTGGTGGAGGCGTCCTTCCGGCCGCTGACCGCCTCGACCGCGGTCCTGCCCTGCGGTCACGGCGCGCTGTGCGAGGTGGCCCTGCCGCCCGCCGACCACCGGGTGCGCTACTGCGGACGCGGCCTGGACGGCGGTGCGGCGGCGGCGTCTTCCGCGGCGCCGGTCGGCCAGTACCTGCTGCAGTTCTGGCCGGCCCCGCCCACCGCGGACCGGGTCGTCCGGCAGACGTCACGCGGCGCCGCACACCGGCACCGCCATGCGCGCGCCCTGGGGTCGCCCGTTTCCGGGGAACCGAGCGAGCGGGAGCGCGCCGAGATCCGGTCCTGGGGCGGGCGGCTGCCCAGCCGTCGGGTGCGGGAGGCCGGCGATGTCGCGCGCGGGCTCGTGCCGCTGGACCGGGACCTGCTCGACGCCGTCGACGCGGCGTGCCCGGTCACCCAGCGCGGCCTCGCCCGGTGGGCCGCCCGCCGCGCCTTCACCGCCGCCGGACTGGACGGCGTCGACTGGATCGCGCCCGCGCTGGCCGCGCTGGACCGCGGGGAGCCCCTGCCGACGCCCTTCGACGAACCCCGGCGGACCTGGGACCGCTTCTTCACCGACGACCGCACCGCCCTCACCGTGCCGGACCCGCCCGGCGTCGGCCGGGGCGCCCCGCTGTGCCGGGCCCTGGCCCTGCCCGCCCTCCGCGCGGCCGCCGACCCGGACCCGCTGCGCGCCGCGCTCGGCGCCCTCTTCGCCGCCGCGACAGCCCACGGCACCGACTACCCGTCCCTGTTCGCGGAGGCTCGACGGTGCTTTCCCGGCCTGGGCGGGGGCGCATTGCCGGGGGCGTGACGGTGTCACCGCGTGGCGGAGGGGTGTGCCGGGGGCTTCACGCGTCGCCGGTGGGCTTCGTCAGGGCCGGAGCCGGGGCCGGGGGCCGTCGGGGCAGCAACAGCGGGGTCGTCAGAAGCACGGCGCCCGCGAGCGCGACCGCCGTACGCGTTCCGGTCAGGCCGGCCAGCAGGCCCCAGACCGCGGTCAGCGCCGCGGTCGTGAGCTTCCCGCTGACCGTGTAGGCCGACAGGGTGCGCGCCACCCGGTCCGCGGGCGTCAACTCCAGCCGACGGGTGGCGTACACCGGGTTGTACACGCCGACGGACGTGATCAGCCCGAACTCGACGGCCATCACCAGGACAAGGCCCGCCGTCCCCGGCCCCACGAAGGCCAGCCCGACGGGCCAGCACACGCGCAGCACCCCACTGGTGACCAGCACCCGGTGCTCCCCGAAGCGCGCCACGAGCGGTCCGGCCAGCCGCGAGCCGACCAGCCCGCCGACACACGGCACCGCGAAGGCGAGGGAGTACTGCCAGGGCGCGAAGCCCAGATCGCCCAGCATGAGCACGGCCAGCAGCGGTGCCGTCGCCATGATCAGCCCGTTGACCAGAACCGTGTTGAGGAACAGCGGACGCAGACCCGGCGAGGCGAGCACGTACCGCCAGCCGTCCAGCAGGTCGCCGGCGCGCGGCCGGCCCGCTTCCGTGCGCCGCGGGCGCGGCTCCCCGCCGCCGATCGCGCGGATGCCCAGCGCCGAGAGGAGATAGCTGACCGCGTCGACCGCCACCGTCACCACCGGACCGAAGAGCCCGACCGCGGCCCCGCCGACCGGGGGTCCGAGCAGGGCCGCGGTCCAGGTCGTCGACTCGAACCGGCCGTTGGCCCGCAGCAGGTCCGGCGGCCGCACCAGCGCCTTGAGACAGGAACCGGCGGCGGACCTGAACGTGATGTCGGCCGCGGCGACGACGACCGACACGACCAGCAGCTGGGCGAAGCCGAGCCGGCCGAAGGCGTACGCGAGCGGCACGCTCAGCAGCACCACGCACCGGACCAGGTCCATCGCAACCATCACCGGCCGCTTGCGCCGGAACTCCACCCACGGCCCCAGCGGCACGGCCACCACCGCGCCCACCGCGAGGCCGGCCGCCGCGAGCGCCGCCACCCGTGCCGGTCCGGCGTCCAGCACCAGAACCGCGATCAACGGAAAGGCGTCGAAGGCGAGCCGCGTGCCGAACGTGCTGACCGCGTACGCCGCCCACAACCATCCGAACCCCCGCCCCAACGACTCGCCGCCCACCAGGTTCGACTCGACCACACCCGACTCCGTCACGCCCGACATCAAAGCGAGCCGGGCCGGGCGGATCAAACAACCGTCCTGGCGGCATGTACAACCGATCGTTGTACATGCCCCCGGTGTGCCCTACCGGGCCAGCAGGTCGCGCAGCGCCCCGGCGACCTCGCCCGGCGCCTCCTCCGCCATGAAGTGCCCGCAGCCGACGGTCCGGTGCCGCAGGTCCGGGGCCCACGCCCGCCACAGCGCGGCGGCGTCGTAGCCGAGAGCGGCGCCCCAGTCCTGCTGGAGCACGGTCACCGGCATCCGCAGCCGGTTGCCGTGCTCCCGGTCCGCCCGGTCGTGGTCGACGTCGATACCGGCCGAGGCCCGGTAGTCGGCCACGATGGAGGGCACCGCCTCGCGGGAGGCCTTCAGATAGGCGTCCCGGACGTCGGCGGGCAGGGCGTCCGGGTCGCGGGTCCACACGTCGAGGAAGTGACCGAAGAACGCGTCCGGCGCGGCGCCGATCAGCTGCTCCGGCAGCCCCGGCGGCTGCGCCATCAGATACAGGTGGAAGCCCACCGCCGCCGTCGTGCCGTGCAGGACGTCCCACATGTCCAGCGTCGGCAGCACGTCGAGCGCGGCCAGGTGCGTCACCGCGTCGGGATGGTCGAGCCCGGCGCGCACCGCGACCAGCGCGCCCCGGTCGTGACCGGCCAGCGCGAACCGCTCGTGCCCCAGCTCCCGGGCCAGGGCGACCACGTCGGCGGCCATGGCCCGCTTGGCGTACGCGGTGCCGTCCGGGTCGGCGGGCTTGTCGCTGGCGCCGTAGCCGCGCAGGTCGGGGCAGATGACCGTGTGGTCGGCCGCCAGGTCGGCGGCGACGTGCCGCCACATCAGGTGGGTCTGGGGAAAGCCGTGCAGCAGCACGACGGGGCTGCCCGCGCCGCCGACGGCCACGTGCAGGCCGATGCCGTCGGCGACCGTCACGCGCTCCCGGGTGAAGCCGGGGATGGCCGGTTCCGTGGTGGTCATGGTGGTCAGTGCCTCTCTGTTCCCGCTCGGGTCTGGTCCCGCTCGTGCCACATGTCCCTGTGACGCCTTCGAGGCTGCCGCGCGCGAATCAGCAACCGATCAGCAACCGGCCGGGGGCCCTCCCGCACGCGTACCGTGGTGATCGCACACGCGAGGGCTGATCGGAGCGGACGGAACACGGAACATGGAAGCGGTCACGTTCGGTGTGCTCGGAGCGGTCACCGCCCGGCGCGGCCCCCAGGCGCTCGCCCTCAAGGGCCCCCGGCACCGGGCCGTGCTCGCCCGGCTGATCCTGGCCCGGCGGCGGATCGTCCCGGTCGCCCGGCTGGTCGAGGACCTGTGGGACGAGCCGCCGCCGCGGGCCGTGGGAGCGGTGCGCACTTTCGTCGGGGACCTGCGCCGCGCCCTGGAACCCGACCGCCCGCCGCGCGCCCCCGCCCGGCTGCTCGTCACCGAGGGTCCGGGATACGCCCTCCGCGCGGCGCCCGCCACCGTGGACGCGTGGCGGTTCGAGGCCGCCGTCGCCGAGGCGGACCGGCTGCCGGCCGCTCAGGCACCCGACCGGCTGCGGGCCGCCCTGGGGGAGTGGCGGGGACCCGCCTACGCCGAGTTCGGCACGGAGGACTGGGCCCGCGGCGAACGCTCCCGGCTCACCGAGCTGCGGCTGCGCGCCGTCGAACGCCGCGCGGAGCTGCTCGTGGAACTCGGCCGCGCCGCCGAAGCGGTCCCCGACCTGGACGCCCACCTCACCGAGCACCCGTGGCGCGAGGAGTCCTGGCGCCTGCTCGCGCTCGCCCTGTACCGGACCGGACGGCAGGCGGACGCCCTCGCCGTGCTGCGCCGGGCCCGTGCCCTGCTGGCCGGACGGCTGGGCATCGACCCCGGCCCCCGGCTGCGCCGACTGGAGGCCGGGATCCTCGCCCAGGACCCGGACCTGGACCCGCCCGGCGAACCGGCGGACGCGGCGGCCCGGCTGTGGGCCCGGGCGACCGAGGCGTACGACCGCACGGTCGCCGCCGGTTCCCGGGCCCGCCTGGAATCCACCGTCGGCCTGCTGCGCAGCCTCGCGGTCACCGGCGGCGGTGGCCTGGAGGCCGCCCGGGAGCACCGGTTGACGGCGGTCCAGGCGGCGGAGGAGACGGGCGACGCGGAGCTGACCGCCCGGGTGATCGGCGCCTACGACGTCCCCGCCAACTGGACCCGCAGCGACGACCCCGAACTGGCCCGGAGCCTCGTCGCCGCGGCCGAACGCACCCTCGCCGCCCTCCCGGAGGACCCCGCAGGCGACGCGGCACGCTGCCGCCTGCTGGCCACCGTCGCCCTGGAGTCGCGGGGCGTGCGCTCCCCGCGCGGACCCCGTGCCGCCGCCGAGGCCGAGCGGATCGCCCGCCGCCTGGACGACCCCGCGCTGCTCGCGTTCGCCCTCAACGGCGTCTACATGCAGTCCTGCACCCGCGCCGGACTGGCCCCCCGCCGCGACGCGATCGGCGCCGAACTCGTCGCCCTCGGCACCCGGCACGGCCTGGTCAACTACGAGATCCTCGGCCACCTGGTCCGGCTCCAGGCCCGCTCCGCCCTCGCCGACCTCACCGCCGCCGACGCCCACGCGACGGCCGTGGACCGGCTCGCCGAACGGCACGAACGGCCCCTCGTCGCCGTCTTCACCGCCTGGTACGCGGCCCTGCGCCAGGCCGCCACCGCCGGCCCCTCCGCCGACTCCCACGACCGCGCCGAGGCCGCCTACCGGTCGGCCGCCGGGCGGCTCGACGGCGCGGGGATGCCGGGCCTGGAACGCGGGCTGCTGCCGCTCGCCCTGCTCGGCCTGCGCCTGGCCCACGGGCGGCCCGCGCAGGTGGACCCGCGCGCGGACTGGGGACCGTACCGGCCCTGGGCCGCGCCGTTCGCCCTGCTGGCCGAGGGCCGGGGCACCGAGGCCGGCGGCGCCCTGCGCGCCCTGCCCGAACCGCCGCCCGACCTGCTCTACGAGGCCCTGTGCTGCGCCGAGGCCGCGCTCGCCCTCGCCCTCGGCGACGGTCCGGCGCTGCGGCGGACGTACGACAGGCTGCTGCCCGCGTCCGGTGAACTCGCGGGCGCGGGCAGCGGACTGCTCACCTTCGGACCGGTCGACGGCTGGCTCGACGCGATCCGCCGGGCCCTGGACGCCTGACGGCGTCGAGCGAGGCGTCCTACAGGCGCGCGGAGGCCGACGGGACCGGCGCACGCCGAGACCGGGGTTGCCCCGGCCCGTGCCGGGTACCCGCCGGGCCATGAAGTGGCAGCAGGTCCAGGACGGCCCGTCCGCGGTGTACGTGGTGGTGCTCGACGCGGGAGAGGACGCGGTCGACGAGCTGACCGCCTTCGCCCGTGACCGGTCGCTGGGAGCCGGCCAGGTGACCGCCGTGGGCGCCTTCTCCGAGGCGGTCGTCGGCTGGTTCGACCGGCAGGCCAAGGACTACCGGCCCATCCCGGTCCAGGAGCAGTGCGAGGTGCTGTCCCTCATCGGGGACATCGCCGTCGCCGACGAGGGACCCACCCCGCACCTGCACGCCGTACTGGGCCTGTCCGACGGCTCCACCCGCGGCGGCCACCTGCTGTCCGGCCGGGTCTGGCCGACGCTGGAGGTCGTCGTCCGGGACAGCCCGACGAAGCTGGCCAAGACCCACCGTCCCGACATCGGCCTGGCCCTGATCGACCTGGGCTGAGCCGGCCGCCGCGGCACGGTTCACCGGCCCGGGCGCGGGCCGCGCGGCCCGCGGACCATCCCGTACCAACACTCCGGGAGGCGCGACATGACACAGCGCATCCGAGACGTGATGTCACCGGCAGCGGTGGCCGTGGAGCCCATGACGACCGTGACGCGGGCGGCCCGGCTGATGCGCGAGGAGGACGTCGGCGACGTCCTGGTGACCTACGACTGCGACCTGTTCGGCGTCCTCACCGACCGCGACATCGTGCTCCGCGGCGTCGCCGACGGCCGGGACCCCGACACCACCACGGTCGGAGCGGTGTGCACGCCCCCGCCCGTCGTCACCCTCGGACCCGACGACACCACCGACCGCGCCGCCGAGCTGATGCGCCGCCACGCCGTGCGCCGGCTCCCGGTCGTCGAGCACGGCGGCGTCCCGGTCGGCGTGGTCACCCTCGGCGACCTCGCGACCACCGACGACCCGCACTCCGCGCTCGCGGACATCAGCCGGGCCGCCCCCGGCCACTGACCCGCCCACACCCCCACCGCAGGGGAGGAACGGCATGAGCGAACCGGTCCACGCGCGGAGCGCGCTGCGGCTGCGGCTGCTGCTGTCGGCGGTCTTCGTGCCGCTGTTCCTCGCCGGGACCGTGTTCTTCGGCGTGTGGGCCGCCGACACCGGCTCCGGCGACAGCCCGGGCCGCGGCACCCTCGTGGTCATCGCCGTGGTGTGCGGGGCGCTCGCCCTGCTGGCGGCGGCCGACCTGCTGGTGGTGATCCGCCGGCTGAGCAGCGAACGCGGGACCGGAGCCCCGTGATCCGGAAGGGGACGGAGGAGACGACATGGCGCCCAAGGCACGCACACCCCAGGCACGCACCCGGGACGACCGCCGCGCCACCACCCGCACCGCACGGCTGCGCACCCGGATCCCCGAACCCGATGAGGAACCCGATCTGCTCGGCCAGTACCTGACCCAGATCGGCGCCACCCCGCTGCTGACCGCCGAGGACGAGGTGCGGCTCGCCACCCGCATCGAGGCGGGGGTGCGGGCCCGGGAGGAACTGGAGGCGGCCGACACCGGCGAGCCCGCCCCCGCGCCCGGGCGGCGCCGCGCGCTGGAGGAGGCCGTCCACGACGGCCAGGAGGCCAAGGACCACATGGTGCGGGCCAATCTGCGGCTCGTGGTGTCGATGGCCAAGCGCCACGCCCACCGTGGGCTGCCGCTCCTCGACGTCATCCAGGAGGGCAACCTCGGACTGATCCGGGCCGTGGAGAAGTTCGACCACACCAAGGGCTTCAAGTTCTCCACGTACGCCACCTGGTGGATCCGCCAGGCCATCGAACGGGGCCTGGCCACCCACGCGCGCACGGTACGGCTGCCGGTCCACGTCGTGGAGCAGCTGCAGAAGCTCGCCAAGGTGGAACGCAAGCTCCGCGCGGGCCTCGACCGCGAGCCGACCACCGAGGAGGTCGCCGACGAGAGTGGCATCGACGTGGACAAGGTCGTCTGGCTGCGCCGGGTCGGACGGGACGCGGTCAGCCTGGACACCCCCGTCGACGAGACCGGGGACACCGTCGTCGGCGACCTCATCCCCGACACCGAGGTGCTGCGGGCCCCGGAGGTCGCCGAGTTCCAGGCGCTCGCGGCGGAGTTGCGGGAGGCCGTCGGCACCCTCGCGCCCCGCGAGTCCCTGATCCTCAGCCTGCGCTACGGACTGCACGACGGCCGCCCCCGCACCCTGCAACAGGTCGCCCAGCACGTGGGCCTCACCCGCGAACGCGTACGCCAGCTGGAGAAGGAGTCCCTCGCCCACCTGCGCGCCCCCGAGCACCGGGAACGCCTGCTCGACTGGGCGGGCTGACCGGAGACCGGGCCCGCGGCCTCAGTCGGGCTGCCCCGTCCGCAGCCGGGCCCCCTGCCGCAGCAGTTCCCGCTGGACCATCCGGTAGGGCAGCCCGCGCGGTCCGCGCCCGTGCCGTACGGTCAGCGCCGCGCACACCCCGGCCGCGTGTCCGGTGGCCATGGCGATGGGCATCACCCGGTACGACGAGTGCGCCACGTGCGTCCCGGAGATGCAGCGGCCCGCCACCAGCAGCCGGTCGGTGCCCCGGGGCAGCAGACAGCGCAGCGGGATGTCGTAGAAGCTGCCCCGCGGCACCCTTTTCAGGACGGTGCCGGAGCCGCGCGGGTTGTGGATGTCGACCGGATAGGCGCCGTGCGCGACCACGTCCGGGAAGGTGCGCGCCGCCAGGATGTCGTGACCGGTCAGCCGGTAGTCGCCGAGCACCCGCCGGCTCTCCCGCACACCGATGTGCGTGCCGCTCTGCACCACGTACGCCTCCTCGAAGCCGGGCACACGGGTGCGCAGGAAGCGGTCGATCTGCGCCAGTTGGTGCCGGGCCGTGCACTCGGCGCGGGTGAGGTCCCAGACGCTGGTGCCGAGGACCCGGTTCACCCGGGTGCTGTTGACGGCGACCTCGCGCGGGTGCGGGGTCGCGAAGAAGAGGATGTCCTCGCGCGGCAGCCGCAGTTCGCCGCCCGCCCTGGCCTCCTCGATCAGCTCCCACAGCCCGTGCACACCCCGCCACTGGTCGGGGTGCTCGCGCACGTACGCGGCGAAGTCCGGCCGGGCGAAGTCGGCGACGCGGAACATCAGCGTCATGGGCTGCACCAGACCGTCCTCCGGCCGCCCGATCTCGTACGGCGCCCCGCAGGCCGTCGCCACGTCGCCGTCGCCGGTGCCGTCCACGACCACTCCCGCGTCGATCACCACCGGCCCCGACTTGGTCTCGAACACCACCCGCCAGCCCGAGCCGTCCTCCAGCGGCAGCGCGCCGGAGGCGAAGGAGTGGAACAGCATCCGAACCCCCGACTCGTCCATCATCTCCAGCAGGGACAACTTGAACAGCTCCGGGTCGAAGGGGACCGTGTACCCGGTCTTCGGGGAGGGCGGCAGGCAGCCGCCGCGGCCCATGAGCCGGTCGAGCAACTGCCACAGGACGCCCGCGACCACCGGCTCGCCCTCGCCGTGGTCGGTGGGCAGCAGCCGCGAGGTGTCCCCGGCCTCGGTGAACGCGGCCTGCTTGTGCTCGTTGTGGAACGACATCAGCGGCATCACCAGCGCCACGGTCGCGTTGCCGCCGAGAAAGCCGTACCGCTCCACCAGCACGACGTCGGCCCCGGCGTCGGCCGCGCCGACCGCGGCCGCGAACCCGGCGGGGCCGCCGCCCACCACCAGGACGTCGCAGCGGCCCCCGTGCCGGGCGGGCCGGGGCGGCAGGGTGACGGTGCGGGCGTCGTGGGGCTCTTCGAGGATCGGCATCGCTGACCTCCGGGTCAGGCGTTCAGCGGCCGTGGCTCGGCGCGGTACGGCCCGTCACCGGTCGGCCCCTCGTCCGCCGGCCCTTCATCGGTTGCGGGGGCGCCGCCCGATCCTCGTGCGGCGCCGATCTCGTCGAGCAGGGACCCGCACCGCTCGCAGGTCTCCCGCGCCGACGCGGACAGCTCGCCCATCCGGGTCCGCAGGTCGTCCCGGCGCTGCGGATACTCGTCCCAGAGCCGGTCCACCTCCGCCAGCAGCAGCCCGGCCTGCTCCCGCGCCACCCCCACCAGCGCCGGGGCGCCCAGCCGGCGCGCGAAGTCGAAGACCTTGCCGGAGTACGGCAGCGGAAGCACCGGTACGCCGGTGAGCGCCGCGAAGATCACGAAGTGCAGCCGCATGCCCACGGCCACGTCGAGGTGGCGCATGAAGCCGAGGACCTGCCCGGGGCTGTAGTCGCCGTGCAGGATGCGGCCCTGGTCCGGGGCCGTCATGTGGGACAGCACCGCGTGCGCGTGCCGTACGTCGTGCCGCTCCATCGGCAGGAACACCACGCGCGCGTCCAGCCGGCGGACCAGGAAGTCCGCGACGTCGGCGAGCAGCGCGTGGTAGTCGCCCTCGTCGAGCTTCTCGGCGGCCCGCCCCGGCTCGCGCACCGACATCCCCACCAGCCGGGTGCCGGTCGGGATGCCCTCGTCGCGCATCATCGCCTCGGTGAACGGCTCCGGGGCCAGCAGCAGCGCCGGGTCGGCGGTGACCGCGACCTCCCGCTCCAGGCCGACCTCCTCCAGCACCAGCCGCGACTCCTCGTCCCGCACCACGACGTCGTCCATCTCCGCCAGCACCGTGCGTACGGTGTCCCGGTCCTCCGCGTCGGTCAGCGGCCCGGCGCCGACGGCGTAGGCGAAGGTGGGCACGTGCCGGGTCTGCGCGGCGCGCACCAGCCGCAGATAGCGCCGCGCCTGGCCGTCGTACAGGATTCCGCCGCCGCCCAGTACGAGGAGGTCCAGGCCGGGCAGCACGTCGAGGACGTGGTTGCGGCTGACCCCCTCCCAGGGCACCACCTCGTCGGCGTCGGGGTGGTGCGCCCGGGTGTGCTCCGCGTTCCGGCTCAGGACGACGAGGTGCGCGTCCGGACGCCGGGCGCGCAGACAGCTCAGCACGCAGGTCAGGATCGCCTCGTCGCCGACGTTGAAGCCGCCGTAGGAGCCCAGTACGCCGATGCGCGGGCCGCGGCGGGCGGGGAGCGGATGCGAGGGCCGAAGGTTCATCCGGGGGCTCCCGTCACGTCGGAATCGGCCGGTGCGCGCCGGTCTCGGTGCGTGGGGCCGCGCACGGTGCCGGGTTGCCTGTGCGGCATCCCGGAAACACCCTGACCAAGAACCACCCGTATGCGATCCGTCCCGCACGAGGAGCACCGGTGAACGTCTCCCTCAGCGTCTGGCTGCTGACCGTCGCGGGCCTGTGCGTCCTCGTCGCCGCCGACTTCTTCATCGGGCGCAAGCCGCACGACGTGTCCCTCCGGGAGGCCGGGATCTGGACGGCCGTCTGGGTGGCCCTGGCCTGCCTGTTCGGGGTGGGGCTGCTAATGGTCGGTGGCGGCGGGCCGGGGGGCGAGTTCTTCGCCGGCTACATCACCGAGAAGTCGCTCAGCGTCGACAACCTCTTCGTCTTCGTGCTGATCATGGCGAAGTTCGCGGTGCCCTCGCGGTACCAGCAGCGGGTGCTGATGGTCGGCGTCCTGGTGGCCCTGGTACTGCGCGCCGCGTTCATCGCGGCCGGCGCGGCGATCATCTCCGCCTTCTCCTGGGTGTTCTACCTCTTCGGCGCGTTCCTGATCTGGACCGCCTGGAAGCTCGTCCAGGACGCCCGCAAGGGCGGGCACGAGCAGGAGTACGAGGAGAACAAGCTGCTGAAGTCGATCGAGCGCCGCTTCGGTGTCACCGACCGGTACCACGGCACCCGGCTGTGGATCGAGGAGAACGGCAGGCGGGTGATGACCCCGATGCTGGTCGTGATGCTCGCCATCGGGTTCACCGACATCCTGTTCGCCCTGGACTCCATCCCCGCCATCTACGGGCTGACCCAGGACCCGTACATCGTGTTCACCGCCAACGCGTTCGCCCTGATGGGCCTGCGCCAGCTGTACTTCCTCATCGGCGGCCTGCTGAAGAAGCTGGTCCACCTCTCCTACGGCCTGTCCGTGATCCTCGGTTTCATCGGCGTCAAGCTGGTGCTGCACGCCCTGCACGAGTCCGGCGTCCACGTGCCCGAGATCGGCATCCCGTTCTCGCTCGGGTTCATCGTGCTGGTCCTCGCGGTCACCACGGCCAGCAGCCTGTGGGTCACCAGGCGGCGGGAGCGGGCGTGACGCCTTCGGGCTGACGGGCTACTCCACCAGCTCCTGGGTGCCCAGGACCGTGAGCAGGGCGAGCCGCTCCGCGTCGGCGGTGTCCGGCTCGGCCGTGTAGGCCATGATCCGCAGATCGCTGCCCGCCACACCGAGCACGTCGCAGTCCAGGGTGAGGGGACCCACCCGTGGATGGTCGACGACCTTGCGGGCCGCCTCGTGCCGGCCGACCGCGTCCACCCGCCACAGTTCGTCGAACCGCTCGCTGCGGGCACGCAGCTCCGCGACCAGTCGGGCCAGCTCGCGGTCGGCGGGGTAGCGGGCGGCGGTGGCGCGCAGGTCCGCGACGAGGGCCGCCTCGAAGGCCCGGCGCTCCTCGGGCGTGTACCGGGCCCGGCTGCCCGGCCCGACGAAGTTGCGCCACACGCCGTTGCGCTCCGGGCCCCGCCACCGGGACGGGTCGCCCATCAGCGCCGCGTAGGGCGGGTTGGCGAGCAGCAGCGTCCACGCGGCGTCGTACACGGCGACCGGGGTGCCGGCCAGTCGGTCGAGCAGCCGGTGGACGCTCGGCGGGATGTACGCCGGAACGGTCTCGGGCCCCGGCGGCACCAGCCCGGCCAGCCGGAACAGGTGCGCGCGCTCCTCGGCGGGCAGCCGCAGCGCCCGTACGAGCGCCTCGACGACCTGTGCCGACGGGTTGGCCGCCCGGCCCTGTTCGAGGCGGGTGACGTAGTCGACGGAGACACCGGCCAGCAGGGCCAGCTCCTCGCGCCGCAGCCCCGCCGCCCGCCGGTGCCCGCCCGCGGGCAGCCCGGCCGACTCGGGGGAGACGCGGTCCCTGCGCAGCCGCAACGCCCGCCCGAACTCCGTAGCCGTCATGCACCCCAGTGAACACCGCGGGCGTCCGGTCTTCCTGGTACCCGTGGTCCCAGGAAGACCGGACGCCTGGCTGTCGGCGCCGGCGCGCCGCAGGCTCGGTCCCATGACGACCACACTGATCACCGGAGCCAACAAGGGCCTCGGCTTCGAGACGGCCCGCCGCCTCGTCGCCGCCGGCCACACCGTCTACGCCGCCGCCCGCGACCCCGAGCGTGGCCGCCGCGCCGCCGAGGAACTGGGCGCGCGCCCCCTCGTCCTGGACGTCACCGACGACGCCTCCGTCGCCGCCGCCGTGAAGACCGTGACGGCCGACGGCGGCCTCGACGTCCTGGTCAACAACGCCGGCGTCGAGCAGCGCGGCGAGCACAACTCGGTGACCGGGGCGGCGGACACGACCGCCGACCTGGTGCGCACCGTCTTCGAGACCAACGTCTTCGGCCTGGTGCGGGTGACCCACGCGTTCCTGCCCCTGCTGCGCCGCTCCGCCGCGCCCGTCGTGGTCAACGTGAGCAGCGGGCTGGCCTCGCTGACCGGACTCACCTCACCGGAGAGCCCCGGGTACGGCTACCCGGGCCTCGCCTATCCGGCGTCGAAGACGGCGGTCAACGCGCTGACCGTGCAGTACGCGAAGGCGTTCCCCGGGATGCGGATCAACGCGGTCGAACCGGGCTTCACCGCGACCGACCTGAACGGCAACACCGGCACGCAGACCGTGGCCGAGGGCGCCGAGGTCATCGTCCGGATGGCCCGGCTGGGCCCGGACGGACCCACCGGGGGCTACTTCGACGCGGCGGGTCCGCTGCCCTGGTAGCGGGTCAGCGGACCGCCGGTGTGGGCCTGCCGCGCGAGACCACCCGGGTGCCGTGGCCGTCGACGACGCGGGCCTGGAGCGAACCGCAGGCACACCGGGTCCACAGGGTGCCGCCCGCCCCGGTGGAGTGGGCGGACAGCACCTGGAAGGGTTCGGCACCGTCGGGCCACCCGCAGTGCGGGCAGACGACACCGGTCGTGCTGGGCATGGCGACTCCTCGTCAGTGGTACGTCGGGATGCTGGTGCGGGCCTCGGTCCCACCGTGGCGCCATTGACAGCGTGCGGCCACGGATCCGTTCACGTCCAGGTTGACTTTACGGACTCCACCGTGAAGCGTGCACTTCATGATTGATCTGCGCAGGCTGCACGTGCTGCGGGCCGTCGCCCACTACGGCACCGTCACCGCGGCGGCCCGCGCCCTGCACTTCACCCCCTCGGCCGCCTCCCAGCAGATCCGGCAGCTCGCCCGGGACCTGGGCGTCGACCTGCTGGAGCCGCAGGGGCGCGGGGTGCGGCTGACGGCCGCCGCGGAGAGCCTGCTGGAACACGCCGACGCGATCGAGGCCCGCTGGGACGAGGCCGAACAGGATCTGCGGGCGGGGGAGGGGACCCCGGCCGGGCCGCTGCGGGTGACGGGGTTCCCGGTGGCCGTCGCGGTTCTGCTGGCCCCGATGGCGGCGCGGCTGCGGGAGCGGCACCCCCGGCTGTCGGTGCGGATCCGGGAGGTCGAGGTGGCGGAGAGCTTCGACCTGCTCTTCGAGGGGGAGAGCGATCTGGCGGTGGTGGAGGCGACCCCGGCCAGCCCGCCGTCGGCCGACACGCGCTTCGAGCAGCGGCCCCTCCTGGACGAGCCGTTCGACCTGGTCGTCCCCGCGGACCATCCGCTGGCCGGACGGGAGGAGGCCGACCTCGCCGACGTGGCCCACGAGGGCTGGATCGCGCCGCTGCCGCAGAGCCCGTGCCGGACCCACATGGTGGCGGCGTGCGGTGCCGCCGGGTTCACCCCCGACGTGGTCCATCTCGCGGTGGACTGGAACGTCACGGCCCACCTGGTCGCCCACGGGCTCGGCGTCGCGCTGGTGCCCCGGCTCGCCCGGCTGACCCCCGAGCTGCCGATCGTCCGGGTGCCCTGCGCCGGCCGGCCGCACCGCAAGCTGCTCACCTGCACGCGCAGCGGCGGCCACCGCCGTGCGGCGGTCGCGGCCGCGCTGGAGGAGCTGCGCACGGTTGCCGCCGCGGCGGTGGCCTGACACACGGCGGGACCGGAGCTCTGCCGAGCTCCGGTCCCGTACGACGTGCTCTCGCGCCGGTCAGGCGGCGATGGCCTCGTCCGTGTGGCCGTGCAGCCGGGCGACGACCTCGGCCAGCTGGGCGGCCACCTCGGCGTCGTCGGCCGGGTGGGTCTCGGCGAAGCGGGTGAGCGAGCCGGGGATGGACAGCTTCAGGTCCTCGATCACCTTTCCGCCCGCGATGCCCACGGCCTTGCGGGCCTCGTCCTGCGCCCACACGCCGCCGTACTGGCCGAAGGCGGTGCCGACCACGGCGACGGGCTTGCCGGTGAAGGCGCCGGCGCCGTAGGGGCGGGACAGCCAGTCGATGGCGTTCTTCAGGACGGCCGGGATGGTGCCGTTGTACTCGGGCGAGAAGAGCAGGAAGGCCTGCGCGCCCTGGGCGGCCTCGCGCAGCTTCGCGGCGGCGGCCGGGACGCTGCCCTCGACGTCGATGTCCTCGTTGTAGAAGGGGATGTCGGCGAGCCCCTCGAACAGCTGCACCTCGGCGCCCTCCGGTGCGAACTTGACGGCCGCCTCGGCGAGCTGACGGTTGTGCGAACCGGCGCGAAGGCTGCCGACGAGGGCGAGGATGCGGACAGACATGAGTACTCCCACTACTGGAACAGATGGTGACGGGCGGGCCGAAACCTTGCGGCAACGATCCGGACCGGGGTCCGTTTAATTTCTAACATCCCAAACGGACCGCGGTCCAGTTTTCTTCCCGATGCTTTACGCTGGCTTCATGTCCGCCGCCCCGCCGTACTTCCCGCAGCCCCAGGAGAACGCCGGTCCCCCCGAGCTGCTGCAACTCGGCACCGGGACCGACGAGGACGAGCCCTGCCTGCGGGCCGACGCCGCGCGCAACCGCGCCCGGCTCCTGGAGGCCGCCGAGCGGCTGGTCGCCGAGCACGGCGCGGGCGCCCTCACCATGGAGGCGGTGGCCGCCGCGGCGTGCGTGGGCAAGGGCACGGTCTTCCGCCGCTTCGGCGACCGCACCGGGCTGCTCGCGGCGCTGCTCGACCACTCCGAGCGGAAGTTCCAGGCCGCGCTCCTGAGCGGTCCGCCGCCGCTGGGTCCCGGCGCACCGCCGGTCGAGCGGCTGCGGGCCTTCGGCTGCGCGCTGCTGCGCCGCTCCATCGACGAGCTCGACCTGCTCCTGGCGGGGGAGCCCAGCGCGGAGCGCCGCCACACCTTCCCGCCGCGCCGTTTCCTGCGCCACCACGTGGCACTGCTACTGAGGGAGGCCGTGCCGGACGCCGACAGCGAACTCCTCTCGCACACCCTCATGGCCTACCTCGACGCCGCCCTGATCCACCACCTCACCCAGCAGTGCGGGCTGCCCGCCGAACGCGTACGGGCGGGCTGGCTCGACCTGGTCGCACGGGTCACCCGCACCGACACCCCGGCCCCCGGGACCCAGCCCACGGCCACCGCCCCGTCGGCCTGAACTCCGTCCGTCTCGGACGACGTTGCCCCGCCCGCCGCCCCGCGTCCGGCTTCTGCCAGGATGCCGTACGTCATGGTGCAGATACCGAATCCGCCGCCCCCCAGGCCCTCCGCAGCGCGCTCCGTGCCCACGAGCGCCGACGTGGCCCGCCTGGCCGGCGTCTCGCGCGCGACCGTCTCCTACGTCCTCAACAACACCGGCGCCGTACGGATCAGCGAACCCACCCGCCGCCGCGTCCGCGAGGCCGCCAGGGAACTGGGCTACGTCCCGCACGCCGCGGCCCGCTCCCTGCGCGCCGGACACAGCCGCATGGTCCTGATGCCGGCGCCGTCCTTCCCCGCCGGCCCGCTCTACAGCCGCTTCCTCACCGAACTCCAGTGGGCGCTCGGCCGCCTCGACTACACCGTCGTGCAGCACGGCACCGTCGGCGTCCACGGCGACGAGGCCGCCCGCGCCTGGGCCGAGCTGCGCCCGGTCGCCGTCCTGGTCCCCGGTGCCGACCTCGGCCCGCGGGGCGTGGAGATCCTCAAACGCTCCGGCGCCCGGGCGGTCCTCACCCTCGGTCCCGAGGCCGTCGAGGGAGCGCACGCCCTGCTCACCGACCAGGAGGGCGTCGGCCGCGGCGCGACCCGCCACCTGTACGACCGCGGCCGCCGCGGCATCGGCGTCGTCGTGCCCGCCGAACGCGGTCTGGACGTCTTCTCGGCACCGCGCCTCGCGGGCGCCCGCGAGGCCGTGTCCGGCACCGACGCCACCGTCACCGAGCTGCCCCTCGCCTACGACGAGAGGGACGCCGCCCGCCTCGCGGCGCGCTGGCGTCCCCTGGGACTCGACGCGGTGTTCGCGTACAACGACGAGTACGCGATGCTGCTGATGCGGGCCCTTCAGGACGAGGGCCTCGACATCCCCGGCGACGCCGCCGTGATCGGCGCCGACGACCTGATGCTGGGCCGGCTGCTGCGGCCCCGGCTGAGCACCGTCCACCTGGAGCTGCCCTCCGGCCGCGACCTGGCCGCACTCGTCGACCGGGCGGTGCACGACCCGGGCGCCGCGCCCGAGCGCCACAAGGTGCTGGGCGCGACGGTGGTGCACCGGGAATCGAGCTGACCGGCGGCCGGACCGCCCGCTACTGGCCTTCCTGGTCGTTCTGCCCGGCCTGCGCCTGCTGCTCGGCGACCGCCTTGCGGACCTCGTCCATGTCCAGGTTCCGGGCCTGACCGATCACGTCGGTGAGAGCCGCCTCCGGCAGCGCGCCCGGCTGCGCGAACACGGCCACCTGGTCCCGCACGATCATCAGCGTCGGAATCGACTGGATGCCGAAGGCCTGCGCCAGCTCCGGCTGCGCCTCGGTGTCCACCTTGCCGAACACCAGGTCCGGGTTGGCCTCCGCGGCCTTCTCGTAGACCGGCCCGAACTGCTTGCACGGACCGCACCACTCCGCCCAGAAGTCGATCAGTACGAACTCGTTGTCCGTGACCGTCTGGTCGAAGTTCTCCTTGGTGAGTTCCACGGTGCTGGTCATGAGGTGATCCCTCTTCCTGGTTTCGGGGGAGAAGCCGTCGGCACAACACTGCCGACCTGGTGGGTATTCCGCGCACGTACCCGTGTGGCCAGGGCGCACACCACCCACCAGACTGACCCCATGACGCAATCGGATTCCCTCACGTACGACGTCGTGGTGATCGGCGCGGGCCCCGTCGGAGAGAACGTCGCCGACCGCACCCGCGCGGCCGGGCTGTCCACCGCGATCGTGGAGAGCGAACTGGTCGGCGGCGAGTGCTCCTACTGGGCGTGCATGCCCAGCAAGGCCCTGCTGCGCCCGGTCATCGCCCGCGCGGACGCCCGCCGCCTGCCCGGTCTCGCCCAGGGGGTCCAGGACCCCCTCGACGCGCAGGCCGTCCTCGCCCGCCGCGACGAGTTCACCTCGCACTGGAAGGACGACGGCCAGGTCCAGTGGGTCGAGGGCATCGGCACCGACCTGTACCGCGGACAGGGACGGCTCACCGGACCGCGCACCGTGGAGGTGGCCGGCCCCGACGGCAGCCGCCGCACCCTCACCGCCCGGCACGCCGTCGCCGTCTGCACCGGCAGCGCCGCCGCCCTGCCCCCACTGCCCGGACTCGCCGAGGTGCGCCCCTGGACCAGCCGCGAGGCCACCAGCGCCAAGAGCGCGCCCGGCCGCCTCATCGTCGTCGGCGGCGGAGTCGTCGCCGTGGAGATGGCCACCGCCTGGCAGGCCCTCGGATCCCGGGTCACGATGCTGGTGCGCGGCGACGGCGGCCTGCTCGCGCGGATGGAGCCGTTCGCCGGGGAACTGGTCGCCGAGGCGCTCACCGAGGCCGGCGTGGACATCCGCACCGGCGTCTCCGTCGAGTCCGTCACCCGCGAGAACGGCACCGTCGTCGCCGTCACCGACACCGGCGACCGTCTGGAGGCCGACGAGATCCTCTTCGCCACCGGCCGCACGCCCCGCACCGGCGACCTCGGCCTGGAGACCGTCGGCCTCGAGCCGGGTTCCTGGCTGCCGGTCGACGACAGCCTCCGGGTGGAGGGCCACGACTGGCTCTACGCCGTCGGGGACGTCAACCACCGCGCCCTCCTCACCCACCAGGGCAAGTACCAGGCACGCATCGCGGGCGCCGCCATCGCCGCCCGCGCCTCCGGGGTGCCGATCCTGGAGTCCGACCCCTGGGGCGCGCACGCCGCGACCGCCGACCACCACGCCGTTCCCCAGGTGGTCTTCACCGATCCCGAGGCCGCGTCCGCCGGCCTGACCCTGGCCGAGGCCGAGCAGGCGGGACACCGCGTGCGCGCCGTCGACGTCCCCATCGCGGTGGCGGGGTCGAGCCTGTACGGCGACGGCTACCGGGGCCGCGCCCGCATGGTGGTCGACCTGGAGGACGAGATCGTCCGCGGCGTCACCTTCGTCGGCCCCGGCGTCGGCGAGTTGATCCACTCCGCGACCGTCGCCGTCGCCGGCCGGGTGCCGATCAGTCGGCTGTGGCACGCGGTGCCGTCCTACCCGACGATCAGCGAGGTGTGGCTGAGGCTGCTGGAGGCGTACCGGGACAACTGACGGGGCACCGCACGGGAAAAACGGACCCGGCGGGCCGGTCAGGCCGCCGGGTCCGGCAGCTCGAAGCCCAGCGCCGACGCCGCCCGCTCCGGCGTCGGCTGGGACCAGAGGTCCGCCATCGCCGCGTTCGAGGCCAGCGAGCGCGGCTCGGCCCGGTCCAGATACAAGGTGCCGTCGAGGTGATCCGTCTCGTGCTGCACGATCCGGGCCGGCCAGCCCGCGAACACCTCGTCCACGGCCCGCCCGTGCTCGTCTTGCGCCCGCAGCCGCACCTCGGCAGGGCGCGCCACCACCGCCTGCCAGCCCGGCACGCTCAGACAGCCCTCGAAGAACGCGGCCCGCCGGGCGCCCACCGGTTCGTACGAGGGGTTGACCAGCACCTGGAACGGCTGCGGCACCCGCCCCCGCGCCACCCGCACCTCGTCCGGCACCGGCGCCGGGTCCTCGATCACCGCGACCCTCAGCCCCACCCCGACCTGCGGCGCGGCCAGCCCGACGCCCGGCGCCGCGTGCATGGTCAGCCGCAGCGCCTCGACGAACCGCTCGAAGAGCACGGGCGCCAACTGCCCGTCGTACGGCTCGGCCGCGCGCCGCAGCACCGGGTCCCCGGCCGCGACGATCGGCAACGGGCCGCCGACGGCGAGCAGTTCCTCGATCCGCTCGGCAAGCGGGGCACGATCACTCGGAGTTCCCATCGCGGTTCCCATCGCGCCAGGATGCCACGCACGGAGTTCGCGCTCAGAGGTCGGCGAAGTCGCCCGTGAGGGCCGAGGCGATGCGCAGCTGGGCGTCGGCCTCCTCCTGCCGCCCCTGCCGTTCCAGGGTGCGGCCCAGCATCAGCCGGGCGTAGTGCTCGACGGGATCGCGCTCGACGACGTTCCGCAGCTCGGCCTCCGCCCGCCGCAGCTGGGCCGAGTGGTAGTAGGAACGCGCCAGCAACAGCCGCGGGCCGGTCTGCTCGGGCACCTCCGCGACCAGTGCGTCCAGGACGCGTGCCGCGGCGGCGTAGTCCTTGGCGTCGAAGAACATCCGCGCACGCTCCCAGCGCTCCGCCGGCGTTCCGTGGTCGTAGTACGTCATGTCCACTGCGACCTCCTTCGGCCCCTCCAACCACGGCACACGCTTGAACATTCCACTACTGATGGAGGTGCGCGTGGAGGCGCCGTCCCCCGCCACGGTGACGGCCCGCGGTCCGTCTGACGCGAAGGGCCCGCCGGGTCTAGGTTGGGCGGCATGAGCAACCTTGATCGCGAGGCCGTACCCAGTCTCTGCGGCGGCCGCGGCTTCGTGGTGACGGAGCCCGTACGGGAGCTTCTCAGCCCTCGGCACGTCAAGCTCGGCGAGTCCACCGAGGTCCGCCGACTGCTGCCCAACCTGGGCCGGCGGATGGTCGGCGCCTGGTGCTTCGTCGACCACTACGGCCCCGACGACATCGCCGACGAGCCCGGCATGCAGGTGCCGCCGCACCCCCACATGGGCCTGCAGACGGTGAGCTGGCTGCACGAGGGCGAGGTGCTGCACCGCGACTCCACCGGCAGCCTGCAGACCATCCGCCCGCGCCAGCTGGGCCTGATGACCTCCGGCCGCGCGATCAGCCACTCGGAGGAGAGCCCGCGCCCGCACGCCCGCCTCCTGCACGGCGCGCAGCTGTGGGTGGCCCTCCCGGACGCCCACCGCCACACCGACCCCCGCTTCGAGTTCCACGCCGAGCTGCCCCGGGTCACGGCCCCGGGCCTGTCGGCCACCGTGCTCCTCGGCACCCTCGACACCGCCACCTCGCCCGGCACCACGTACACGCCTCTCGTCGGCGCCGACCTGACCCTCACCGGCGGCACGGAGGTACGCCTGCCGCTGGAACGGGACTTCGAGTACGCCGTCCTGGCCATGAGCGGCGAGGCCCACGTCGACGGCGTGCCCCTGGTGCCGGGCTCGATGCTCTACCTCGGCTGCGGCCGCGACGAGTTGCCCCTGCGCGCCGACTCGGACGCGGGCCTGATGCTCCTGGGCGGCGAGCCGTTCGAGGAGGAGCTGATCATGTTCTGGAACTGGATCGGACGGTCGCAGGAGGAGATCGTACAGGCGCGGCGGGACTGGGTGGAAGGGGCAAGATTCGGAACGGTGAAGGGCTACGACGGCGCCCCGCTGCCCGCCCCCGAACTGCCTCCGGTGCCGCTGAAGCCGCGCGGAAGGGTTCGCTGACCTGGGAGAACGACTGACCAGCCGGTGACGGTCAGTCGGTCGGTCGTCTTTCCTCATCCCTTGCAGGATCCTCGCGCGCACTATGCGGCTGGGTCCGCCGTGAGCCCGCTGCGCTGTGCCGTGCCCGTCGAGGGTCTGTCCATCTGTGGGTGGCTGTGGCGGGACACTTGCTAACCCTTTGCCAACTCTACTGACCGGTCAGTTGCTGGATGGCCCCGAGTGTCTTCTGTGCTCCGTTTTCGGTTGCCATGTGTTGTGCCGCTCGTGCGGCGGCTCGACTGTGTGTCTGCTGCTTCACCACTTGGTGAAGGGAGTCGGCGAGTCGTTCGACGGTGAGGGACCGGAAGGGGATCGGGGCTGTGGCGGCGCCGAGGGTGGCGAGTCGGCTTGCCCAGAACGGCTGGTCCGCGGTGACCGGCACGGTGACGGCGGGTACTCCGGCGCGTAGCGCGGCGGCGGAGGTGCCGGCCCCGCCGTGGTGGACCACGGCGGCCAACCGTGGGAACAGCAGGGCGTGTGGTACGTCCCCGATGGTCAGCACGTCGTCCCCGTCGGCGCTGAGCCCGGCGCTGCCGGCTTGGAGGATGCCGCGCAGCCCGGCGCGGCGCAGGGCTCGCACGGCGATTTCGCTCAGTCGTTCTCCGTCACCGGATGCCATGCTCCCGAAGCCGATCAGGACGGGCCGGGGTCCGGCTGACAGGAAGTCCTCGAGCACGGAGGGCAGCCGTTCGGCCGGATCGTGGTGGGGCCACCAGTTGCCTACGACGTCCAGGCCGGGGCGCCAGTCGGTGGGGCGGGGTACCAGGGCCGTGCTGAAGCCGTGCAGGATGGGCCAGTTCGCCCGTTCCTGTCGTCGGCGCATTTCGGAAGGGGGGGTCGGGGGGAGATCGAGACGTCGGCGCAGCTCTGTGACCGCCTGTTCGTAGATGCGGTCGGCCATGCGCAGGGAGAAGCGTCCGGTTGCCCGGTTGGCGAGTCGGCCCAGTGAGCGGGAGCCGGTCACGACGGGTGGGAAGTCGCCGGTCGGCGTGGTGGGCTGGAGGTACACGCCGAGGCTGGGTGTGCCGGTGGCCTCGGTGAGGTGCCAGCCGAGGGGGGCCGTGGTGGTCGACAGCAGGAGCAGGTCCGTGGTTTTGTCCACCGCGTCGGCGAAGCCCTGCCCCAGTTCGTTGACGAACGCTGCGGCGGTCCGCATCAGGTCGCGTTTGCCCGTGCCGTCGCCGTGCGCCCGTGTGTCGGCGGGCAGACTGCGGAATTCCAGGCCCGCGTCGTGTGCGAGGGGGGCGAAGGTGTCGGTGGCGGCGAGGGCGACGTCGCAGCCTGCTCGTTGCAGTTCGGCGCCCAGGCCGGTGTAGGGCGCGACATCGCCGCGTGATCCGGCTGCGGCGATCATGATTCTCATCGGGGCTCCTTGGCATCGGTGCTGTCGCCTGCGTGGCGGGCGGCGTTGGCGTAGACGGCCTTGCGGGTGTAGGCGGCCAGGCCCGGGCGTTGCTGTGAGGGAGGTACGACCAGTGCGAAGGCGCGCGGGTCGGCGACGAAGTCGTCCGCGATGCGCCGGTGCATGTCGGGTGGGCAGGAGGTGAACCAGCGTGCGATGTGCAAGCGGTGTTCCTCTGCGAGGTCCATCGCCCGGTCGCTGCAGGCCGGCTCCCCTTCGTCGAACACCGCGAGGAGTTCCGCGCGCCAGGCGGCGGCTTCGCCCATGAGCCGGCGCCAGTCCTCCTTGGTGTGGGCGTCGGCGCGCGCCATCGCCTCGCGCTGTCCTTCGGAGTGCGCCCACTTCAGCTCTGCCTCGGTGGCGTAGCTCAGGTCGAAGGCGACCTCGCCGAAGACCTCGAAGCGTTCTTCGGGTGTCAGGGGCACCCCGGTCTTCTGGACTTCGATTGCCCGTTCCGCCACCTCGGCCAGCCGCTGCAGCCTGGCGATCTCCTCGTTCAGCTGCCGCTGCCGGGCTCGGAGCCGCTCCAGGGCGTTCGCCTGCGGGTCCTTGAAGATCGCGGCGATCTCGTCGAGGGGAAAGCCGAGTTCGCGGTAGAAGAGGATCTGCTGGAGCCGGACCAGGTCGGGCTCGCTGTAGAGCCGGTATCCGGCGTGGCTGCGGTCACTGGGTGAGAGCAGTCCTGCCTTGTCGTAGTGATGCAGTGTCCGTACCGTCACGCCGGCCATGGCCGCGATCTGTCCCACGGAGTAGCTCATCCACGTGCCCTTTCGTCGACACAAGCCTCAAGCCTGACGTAGGGGGAGGGTCAACTCGTGCCCGGCCGGGATCTGGCGATGGCCGCCTTCACAGGGTGACTCGTCGATCGCGTCCGTCGTGGCCGCGCCAGGTGACCCGTTTCATCTACGCCGAGGTGAGCCCGGCCGACAACACCATCAGAGCGGGCCGAATGGACGCCTCGCTGCACCGGGCGCCGCCTCTCGTACCCGGCGGCGGCGGAGTGGGCCGGATCGCCGATCCCGGGGCAACCGGCCTGACGGAGGGCACGCGCGTGGTGGTCGGCGGCGGAGGGCTAGGCTGGCGCACCGACGGCACCTGGCGCGAGCAACTGACCGCCAACGCCGACCAGTTGATACCGGTCCCCGACGGCGTGACCGACGAGGCCGCCTGCGCTCTGTTCGCCGGTGCCGGATACAGCACCGCCTACCTCGTACTGACCCGGGTGGCAGAAGTGAGCGCCGGATGCACCGTCCTGGCACCGGGCATCGGCGGCTCTGTCGGCATGGGTGCCGTGGAGGTGGCCCGCGAACTCGGCGCGTCCCTGGTCGTGACCACCGCGAGCCGCACCGACAAGGCGGAACAGGCTCGCGCCGCCGGTCACCAGCACGTGATCGACCTGTCCCGCGAATCGCTGACCGACGGTGTCGCACGCATCACCGACGGCCGGGGCGTGGACATCGTGGTCGACGGCGTCGCCGGTCCACTGCTCGGTGAGTGCCTGGCCTCCCTCGCACACGGAGGCATCTATGTCGGCGTCGGATACGCCGGCGGCATCCAAGGAACGGTGAACATCACCGACTTGATATGGAAGAACGCCACGGCCTGCGGCTACACGTTCACGACGACCCCACCCGACGTTGCCCGGGCCTCCCGGGTGACTCTGCTGGAGTGGCTGGACGCGGGCCGCATCAACCCCGTTGTCGCTCGTGTGCTGCCGCTGCACCAGGCGGCCGAGGCGCAGCGTCATCTGATCGAGGATCGGCCCTTCGGCCGTGTCCTGCTCAGCATGGACCGTTGAAACCGGCCGAACAGGAGGAGCCAGGAACATGCAACCTCGCTAGGCCGTCACGGCCGACATACCGGAACTGATCCGGCTGCGCGCAGTCGCGCTGGAGAGCCTGGGCATGGATCCCGGGCCGGCCGGCACACCGTGGCGACGCATCGCCCACGGCTGGTTCGAGGAGCGCATCAACCACCGTGACGACTGTGCCTGCCTGGTCGTCGGGGGCGAACCCGGTGACCCTCTCCTCCTCTGCGGCATGGCCTGGATCACCTACCATCTGCCCAGTTCGCGCTGGCCCGACGGGCGCCGCGGCTACCTCGACGGGATCGTGACCGACGTCCCCGCCCGCGGCCGCGGCCACGCACGCCGCATCGTGGACGCATTGGTCGGCCGCCTTCGCACGGCGGGCATTCACTACTTGTCGCAACGCACGGCGTCCTCGCCAACGCTGGATTGCCCTCCTCGACGGCTGCCACCTCCCTCGGAGAGGTCATCCGGGGTGAAGCCCTCTCCCGCAACCACAGCCGGGAACTCACCGGCTACGCTCCCGTCGGCCTGCCCTGGCAGGACCTGGCCCTGAGCTGGCTGGTCTTCCAGCAGGCCGAGGCAGCGGAAAGGGGAGCAATTGTCGATCTCCTGGCATGAGCCGTCGGCCATGGGAAGGGGTGAACCGGCCCGAATCAAGTGTGAGGTCGGAGCCGGTCGTTGAGTGCGGCACCGACTTCTGGGCAGTTCTCCCGGACCGTGTCGAGGAAGGCGCGCAGCACCGGGGAGTGATCGCGGGCCGCGAAGGACAGGACGAGATCGGGCAGGGGTGTGCGTGGGGTCACTTCGCAGAACCGTACTCCCGGACGCGGGACCATCCTCATGCGGGACGGCCCCAGGCCGACGCCCACGCCGGAGGCGGCGAGGCCGATGATCGTGTGCACGTCCCTCGCCACGGTCGCGCCGTCAAGAGCCGATGAGTCCGTGCCCAGAAGGGTGCGCAGTCCGGCGACTACAGCGGGTTCGTCCTCGCCGGCCGACACGATCAGCGGCTGTCGCCGCAGCTGGTCGGCGCTTACCGACTGTTGACCCGCGTACGGGTGCGCCGTACTTACCACAGCGATCACGTGGTCGTTTCCGATCGGGACGGACACGAGACGCTCGGCTCCGGCACCCCGTGGGGGACCGAGGGTGAGGGCCACGTCCAGCTCTCCGGCGATGAGCGCTGGGCTGCTGCGGCTGGTCGCCATCTCGTGCAGTTCCAGTCTCACGTCGGGCCGTTCACGGCCGAACCGGCTCAGGACGCCCGGCAGCGGGTCGAGCAGTGACGAGGCGATGAAGCCGAGCCGCAGACGTCCTGTCTCGCCGCGCGCGGCCCGGCCCGCGTCGACCGTGGCTGCCGCGATCTCGTCGAGCGCCCGGCGCGCCCGCGCGAGGAACGCCTCGCCGGCGGCGGTCGGGAAGACCCCCTGGCGTGTGCGGTCGAACAGCCGGGCCCCCACCTCGCGCTCCAGATCGGCGATCTGCTTGGACAGCGGCGGCTGCGCGATGCCCAGCTCGCCGGCCGCCCGGCCGAAGTGTTCGTGCTCGGCGAGAGCAACCGCGTACCGCAGGTGTCGCGCTTCCATGACCCGCCCCCTATCTCATCGGCTATTGGCAATACCTCAAAGATATGGCCAGGCCACTTACCAGATCTATAGATGGATGGCGCGGTGGTTCCTGTCTGGAATGGAGCCATGGAGAACGTATCTCTGACCGACACCGTCTTCGTGTTCGTGCACGGTGCCTGGCACAGCTCCGGACAGTGGGCGGCGACGCAGCGCGCGCTGGCCGGACTGGGCGCTGCGACCATTGCCGTCGACCTGCCGGGGCACGGCTTCGACGCGCCTCTGCCCACCGGATACCTGCTGCCCGGCCAGCCGGGCCTGCTGACCGAGAAGTCACCGCTCGCCACGATAACGATGGACGACTGCGCCGAGGCAGTACTGAGCATCCTGCACCAGGTGCGTCACCACCGCACTGTCGTGCTTGTCGCGCACAGCGCGGGCGGCGGTCCCGCGTCCCTGGCGGCGGAGCGGGCACCCGAACTGGTGGACCGGATCGTCTACCTGTCCGCGTTCGTCCCGGGCGGGCGGCCGCGGTTCTTCGATTATCTGGGCTCACCCGAGAACGCCACCGCGCTGGGCCGAAACCTGAACCTGGGCGACCCCGAGGCCCTGGGCGCCGTGCGGATCAATCCGCTCTCACCGGATCCCGCCTACGTCGACGATCTGCGGGAAACCCACTACCACGACACCCCCCTGGACCGCTTTGACCGGTGGCGGTCCTCGCTGAGCCCTGACCTGCCCCTGGCGATCCCGACGACTCCGGTCACCCTGACCGCGGCACGGTGGGGACGAGTTCCACGAACTTTCCTGCGCTGCGCCGAGGACCGGGCGCTGGCACCGGCCGCGCAGGACCTGATGATCGCGGAAGCCGACCAGGCCTTCCCCAGCAACCCGTTCACCGTGCATACCCTGCCCGGCAGCCACAGCCCGTTCGCAGCCCGGCCGGGCGAACTCGCCGCGGCCCTCGCCTCCTGAGCCGGCGTCGGCCCATGAAGGGTTCCCCGTCGTCTGAGCGGGGGACGGCTCGAAGCCGACGGCAGGCGGCTCGTACTGCCGGTCGTGCTGAGCGCGACATTCGTGCAGTTGCTCAACGTCACCGTCGCGCAGATCGCCGCCCCGGCGATCCGGACCGACCTGGGTGCCGACTCAGGTGCCGTGCAGCAGATCCTGGCCGGGTACACCCTGGCCTACGCCTGCTTGCTCATCACGGCCGCGCGCCTAGGCGACCGGTACGGCTACCACCGGCTGTTCGTGCTGGGCACCGTCGTCTTCACAGCCGGTTCAGTAGCCGCCGCGTGTGCTCCCGATGCCGTATTCCTCATTGCGGCCCGGCTGGTCCAGGGCGCGGGCAGCGGCTTGGTCGTCCCGCAGGTTCTGTCGATCATCCAGGTCGCCGTCCCCGCTGCCCGGCGCCCACGGGCTCTCGGACTGTTCGGTGCCACGATGGGAATGGCGTCGCTGGCCGGGCCACTGACCGGCGGACTTCTGGACGGGACAGCGCGGCTCCCGCTTCGACGTAGGTGCGGGCCCAGTCGGCTGCGTGGGCCAACGGCCCGTTCGGCCGGCCAGCCGCGCTTAATCCACGTTCTCATGAATTCAGGCTTCGATGTACTCTCAAGGGGTGCTGACACTCGCTGCTGACATCGAGGTGCTGGCGCGGTTCGGCCGCGCCCTCGCCGACCCCATCCGCTGCCGCATTCTGCTCGCCCTCCGCCAGGCCCCCGCCTACCCGGCCGACCTCGCCGACTCCCTGGGCATCTCCCGCACCCGGCTGTCGAACCACCTGGCCTGCCTGCGCGACTGCGGCCTGGTCGTCACCGTCCCCGACGGCCGACGCACACGCTACGAACTCGCCGACGAACGCCTCGGCCATGCGCTCGACGACCTGCGGAGAGCCGTCGTCGCCGTCGAGGCAGACAAGACCTGCCCAGACGCGGACGCGAAGAGCTGCTGCTGAATGACCGCCATATCCCTCAGCCCCGGCCCAGCCCGCCGTGACACGCTCACCCGGCGCATACGCCTGCTCGTCGCCGCGACCATCGCTTACAACGTCATCGAAGCCGTGGTCGCGATCACCGCCGGCACCGTGGCCTCCTCGACCGCCCTGATCGGCTTCGGGCTCGACTCCGTCATCGAGGTCTCCTCCGCCGCAACCGTCGCCTGGCAGTTCTCCGCCCGCGACCCCGCCGTCCGCGAAGCCCGCGAGCAGCGCACCCTGCGGATCATCGCCGTGTCGTTCTTCGCGCTCGCGGCCTACGTCACCGTCGATGCCGTCCGCGCGCTGACCGGTACCGGCGAGGTTGACCATTCGATCCCCGGCATCGTCCTCGCCGTTCTCTCGCTGGCGATCATGCCCTTCCTGTCGGCAGCCCAACGCAAGGCCGGCCGCGAGCTCGGCTCCGCCTCCGCGGTCGCCGACTCCAAGCAGACCCTGCTGTGCACCTACCTCTCCGCCGTGCTCCTGGTCGGCCTGCTGGTCAATCTGCTGCTCGGCTGGTCCTGGGCCGACCCGATCGCCGCCCTCGTCATCGCCGCGATCGCCGTGAAGGAAGGCCGCGACGCCTGGCACGGGAAGGGATGCTGCGCGCCCACCACTCGCGCCTCTGCCGCGAATACCGCGGCAACCTGCGGCTGCGCCAAGGGTTGTGACTGCTGCTGACAACAGCAACCGCAGTAGTCCCCGGCATTCGTATCGGACGCGGACGGTGCGCTAGCTCAGGGCATCCGCTGGTTCGGCGGCGCCGAGCAGGCGGAGCAGGCTGACGCGCAGCACATCCTGCGCCACCGCATCGGGAAGTCGGCCGGCGTCCTGCTCCTTGGTCGCTGTGTGCCCGAGCGCCATGGTCGAGGCGACGAGCCAGTCGACGGGGAGCCGGTCGTCGAATTCTCCGACCCGTTGGCCTCGTTCGATCACCCGTCCAAGGACACCGTGCGTGACGCCCGGCGTCTCGGAGGCGAACGGGCGGCAGCCAGACCATGCTGTCCCGCTGTCCGCTTGCGGTCGCCTCGGATGCGGACGTGCCACCGGTCACGTTGCTCATCGCGGGGTGGGTGCTCATAGGGATCGCTCCAGAAGGGGGAAGGGCCGGCGGATGTACCGGGCCACCGGGAACGCGGCAAGACGGATCAGGGGGCGGAGCGCTCTGTCGAGGCGGGAGGGGGACCGGCGGTCCCGCCGGCCTGGAGGCCCTTGCGGAAGGCGGCTGCGAGCCCTGGCGTTGCCGCGGCCACGGGGGCTTGCTCCCGCACGTGTGGTGGACGGAAGGACTCCGTCCGGCGTGTGCGCGTGGGAAGGGCGGGTGCGTCGGCCGAGCCTCCAGCGGCTGCGGCTTCCTGCCTGCCCGCGCTGACCGGGCGAGCGCCCTGTCCTGCCCCCCGGGGCGGCAGGAGCCGCGGCCACCTGCTGCGGCTGCCACCTGGAGACGCGAGCTTCCTCGGGCGGCGACGCGCCCGCGTCCTCGACCGGTGGAATTGCTGTACACGGTCGATCTGCTACGCGTCGGACAGCGCCGCCAACTCCTCGTACGGCAGCGGTAGGTCAGCGCCATACACGTTCGACGCAGTCGGCGAAGCCGGCGAACCTGCGGGTGCCTTCCCGGCACGGCTGCGCGAGAGGTGGCCCGGGCGGGTCACCGGGGCTGGGCCAGCCGTTCCGAGGCCCACATGGTCGGCCAGGGGCGGGCGCGCGGGCCTGTGCTCAGAGGGGGCTCGGCCCGCTGGTCGCCGAACTCACGTCGACGGAAGCCGTCCGTCAGTCCGTGCCGATGACCACCACTTCGTCCTCGGCCGCCCAGCGGCGCCGCTCGTCCTTCGGCGGATTGATCCGCACGCCGTGGCCGGGGCTCGTCGACGAGTCGACGTGGCTTCGGTAGCCGATGGCGCACTCGCCGCGGCGACGCGCCGCGGCCACTACTGTGGCAAAGGACGTCTCACGTCCGGGCAGTACGTAGTCGGCGACCGGGCGCATGCGGACCCCCGTGCCGTCCGCCGAGAACAGTTCCTCGAACACCGCCGCCAAATGTCGGTTCTGGGAAATCTGGGCCATGAGCAGGCCGATGAGCTTGCCGCTGATGATCACGTCGGCCCCGGGCGCGATGGGGGCCAGCGCCCGGTTCCGGTCGTCGATCAGTTCGGTGACGACGGGCAGTTCGCGCCCGGTGGCCTCCTCCAGCTGCCGCAGCAGCAGGAGGGTGACGAGCGTGCGGTTGTCCGGGTCCTCCGACGACTGCCCGGGGACGGGATCCCGGCCGAGCACGATCACGCTGTCGTAGGAGTGGACGTCCAGGCGTCGCAGGGTCTCGGGGCGGGCGAGGTCCCCGTGGTGCAGTGTCAGAATCAGATCGGTACCGCTGTCCGCGTCCGCCTCGTTCACCTGCCGGTCTGTCGTCTCACCTGGATCCGCCACCACGTCGACGACGGATCCCGGCCGGGCCCGGCGGCGCAGCTGGTCGACTATGAGCGGTGCCCGGCGATTCCACCCCAGCAGGAGGACCCGCTCCGTCCGCACGGGCGTCGGAGGGCCGGACGCCATCGCGGCTTCCTCGACCCACTCCGCACAGTCGTCCAGCCAGGCCGTGTCGTCGTCGCGGGAGATGACGACGAGGAGGTCGTCGGGAGCGATCGGCGTCGCCGGCGGCGGGTTGAGCAGGGGAGAGCCTCCGCGCACCAACCCGACGACACTCGACGTCGGGTACGACAGCAGCGCCTCACCGAACGGGCGGCCCGCCAAGCCCGGTTCGGTGATCACGTAGAACTCGTCGCCGGCGAAGTCGAGCAGTTCCTGGTGAACGAGTGACAGCCCGGGCCGGCGGGCGGCCTGGACGATCAGCCGGGCGGTGATGGTGTCACTCTCCAGGACGATGCCGCCCGGCCCGGCGGCGAGACGCGCGGCCAGGCGGTACCGGTCGTCACGGACGGCGGCGATGACGGGTGGACGGCTCCTCGCCCCGGCCAGGGCCGTCCTGAGAGCCAGCAGTGTTTTGACCACCTCGGCATCGGCGTCGGGCCGGTCGTGCGGCAGGATCAGCACGACACCGGCCGTGGCCGGGCTCGTCAGGAGGAGCATGGCCGGGTCGGTGGTGGGGCCACTGCGGCAGATCAGCCGCGTACGGCCGGTGGCGCCCACCTTCGTGCTCAGCGCCTCCTCCATCAGCGTTTTGTCCCGGTCCGCCAGCACCGCCACCGCGGCACGCCGTTGGTTGGCGTTGGCGGCCACCAGCTCGCTCACCACGGTGAAGACCTGCTCCGACCACCCCAGGACCACGGCGTGGCCGTGTTCGAGAACGGTGGACCGGCCCCGCCGCAACGCGGTGAGCCGCTCCGTGAGCGCCGTCGTGATCAGGCCGACGAGCGTCGAGACGTACAGCAAGGTGACCAGTGCGAGCAGCACCGACATCACCACCCGCAGGGGTGTCCCCGTCGCACCGCCCAGCCGCAGGGTCTCCCCGGTGAGGCGCCACACCTCCGCCAGCCGGTCCGTCAGCGACACCGGGACGTCCGAGTCGGTCCACACCAGCACCGAACTGGCCGGGACGACGACTGCCAGGCACAGCAGCGCCATCCAGCCGATGAGAGCGGCGGCGCCTCTGGCCAGCGTGCTGTCGAACCAATAGCGGACTCTGTCACCGAACGGGGTGCGCCGTTCTGCCACCTTCCCCCCTCCCTCGCCCGCGCTCCCGGCAGGACCACGGCGGCCCGCGTGGGCGGGGTGGCCGCGTGGCCCGTCCGAGGGCACGTATGCGGATACGCATGTCGCAGTGTGGGCGATCCGGCACCGTGCCCGACGAAGATCGCGCAGCGTTCATCACTTCGGGTTCACCGGCCCGTTTCACGTCCGCGACCCCGTCGTGACGTCAGGGTCGGCCGGGGCTTAGCTCCTTCGAGTCAACGCCGGAGCGAAGGGCGGGTGCGCGGTCAGGGCCGCCGGTACAAAGACGACCATGACTGAAGACCACGCAGTGGTGGGTCCAGGGGGCGGTATGTCCCGCAGGAACTTCGCGGCGGTGGCCGGCACGGCCACGGTGGCCACGGCCCTGACCGGCGGCACCGCCACGGCTTCGCCCGCACCCGCCGCACCGAGCGACGGCCGCGGCGCCGACTACGACCGGTGCCTGGCCGTCGCCCGCGCACTCCTCGTACTGGACTCCGACGACCGCCCCCTCGTCCCGCGTTACCAGAGCGTCCTGCAGAAGGGGTTGCCGGCCCAGCGGCGGGCACGGCCCAAGGACGTCCTGGTCATCGGCGCCGGACCGGCCGGTCTCGTGACCGCCTGGCTGCTGAAGAGGGCAGGGCACCGGGTGACCGTGCTGGAGGCCAACGGCAACCGGGCGGGCGGACGCATCAAGACCTTCCGCAGCGGTGGCCACGAACGCGCCGAGCAGCCCTTCGCCGATCCCCGCCAGTACGCCGAGGCGGGCGCGATGCGCATCCCGGGCAGCCATCCCCTGGTGATGGAGCTGATCGACCAGTTCGGCCTGAAGAAGCGGCGTTTCCACTACGTCGACGTCGATGGCGAGGGACGTCCCGCCAACCGCACCTGGATCCACGTCAACGGCATTCGCGTGCGGCGCGCCGACTACGCCCGCGCGCCCCGGCGCGTGAACCGGTCGTTCGGCGTCCCCAAGGCCCACTGGGACACGCCCGCCGCCGCGATCCTGCGCTCCGCGCTGGACCCGGTGCGCGACGAGTTCAGTTCCGTCGGCCGTGACGGCAAGCGCGTCGACAAGCCGCTCCCCGAGCGACTGCGGGGCTGGGCCCGCGTGGTGCAGCGCTTCGGTGACTGGTCCATGTTCCGCTTCCTGACCGAGCACGCCGGCCTGGACGAGCGGACCATCGACCTGATCGGCACCCTGGAGAATCTGACGTCCCGCCTCCCCCTGTCCTTCATCCACAGCTTCATCGGCTCCTCCCTCATCAGCCCCGACACGCCCTTCTACGAGTTGGAGGGCGGCACGGCCGTACTGCCGGACGCCCTGCTGGAACGCGTCCGCAAGGAGGTGCGGTTCGACCGCCGCGTCACCCGCGTCCAGTACCACCACCCCGACCGCCCCGCTCCCGACGCCGAGCACGTCCGCGGCAAGGGCCCGCACGTGTGGGTGGACACCGTGTCGGAGGGCCGCGACGGACCCGTCGTGCGCGAGCAGTTCACCGCTGACGTCGCCGTGGTGACAGTGCCGTTCTCCGGACTGCGTCACGTGCAGATCGACCCGCCCATGTCCTACGGCAAGCGCCGGGCGGTCTGCGAACTGCACTACGACAGCGCGACCAAGGTCCTGCTGGAGTTCAGCCGCCGCTGGTGGGAGTTCGACGAGGCGGACTGGAAACGCGAGTTGCGTGCCGTCGACCCGGGCCTGTACGACGACTACCGCAAGGGACACGCCGCCGCCGACGGCAGTCTGCTCGGCGCCCATCCCTCCGTGCCCGGCGGGCACATCACGGCCGGTCAGCGCACCCATTACGCCGCCAACCGCTCGATCGCGCGCGACCAGCCCGACGCGGTTGACGTCGTGGGCGGCGGCTCGCTGTCGGACAACGCCAACCGGTTCATGTTCCACCCGTCCCATCCGGTCACGGGCAGCGCGGGCGGTGTGGTCCTGGCCTCCTACAGCTGGGCGGACGACGCTCTGCGCTGGGACTCCCTGGACGACGACGCCCGGTACCCCCACGCCCTGTGCGGCCTCCAGCAGGTCTACGGTCAGCGCATCGAGGTCTTCTACACCGGAGCGGGCCGCACCCAGAGCTGGCTGCGCGACCCCTATGCCTACGGAGAGGCGTCGGTGCTCCTGCCCGGGCAGCACACGGAGCTGCTGCCCGCCATCCCCGAACGCGAGGGGCCGTTGCACTTCGCCGGAGACCACACGTCCGTCAAACCGGCGTGGATCGAGGGAGCCGTGGAGTCCGCCGTGCGCACCGCCTTGGAGATCCACACCGCATGAGCCGCGCGGGTCGATCGGCCACGACCTGACCGACAGGCCCCGGCGCGCCGACGCCGGGGTTCTCGTGGGCGTCCGCGTGCTCGCCGGCCGTGCCCGTGAGTGGAGAGCGATGGCTCCGTCGCCGACATGACGCGGATGGGGGCGGCGACCTGGGCAAACGAAATGGCGCCGAACCGGAAGGCCTCGGGCGCGACGGACCTCTGTGACAGCCCGAGCGCATTCGCCTACGAGTGACACAGTCACATCGCGGGCGGCAAAACATGACAGAACCGGAGAATAGGGGCGCGTATCGAGGGCACCCCGGCCCGTGGATCCCCACACGGAACGGAGCCACCCAATGATCGTCAAGAAGATGCACGACATGGGCGTCAAGAGCGAGCACGCCTATCTCGCCGCCTTCGCCTCCATCGGCCTGACCGTCGCCGCCTGGGCCACCAGCCTCAAGGTCGAACCCGGTGTCAACGTCGACCGCGCCGACCGATGGGGCCTCTTCGTCGGAGAATGGGCCCCCACCTTCTTCGGCCTCGGTCTCGCGCTCTCCCACTACGAACAGCACGACGGCACCCTCACCGACGACGGCGTCCACATCCACGAAGCCTGACCGCCTCGTCGAGCCGCAACCGCGGTAGCGCCCGCATCTGGCAGAAGGGGCGGGCGCTGCCCTGCTGCCGGTGCCACTCTGCACTGTGCCGTCATGGACGACGTGCCGGCAGGGACTGCGGGGCCGGAACGGGGCCGGTGTCCGATCACGGGCACGGCGGGCTGCCAAGCGTGTCGGCCCAGGTCAGCAGTTCGGGAGCGTCCAACGTCGGGAGCCACCCGTCGGCCCGGGGGCTGCCGTCATCCTTCGGCCGGGGGCCGACGCCCAGTACCCGCAGGCCGGCCCGTCGGGCCGCTTCCACTCCGGTCAGCGAGTCCTCCACCGCCAGTGCCCGGTGCGGGGGGACACCGCAGAGCCGGGCCGCCACGGCGTACACATCGGGGTGCGGCTTGGGGCGCACACGGTCCCCGGTGTCGGGTACGACCAGGTGCTGGAAGTGCTCGAGCAGCCCGGCCCGTGCCAGGCTCCCTTCGACCACGACCCTCGGGCAGTTGCTGGCCACCGCCAGCGGCAAACGGCCGGAGAGCAGCCGTACGAGCCGGACCGCGCCTGGCATCGTCACGGGTTCGTCGGTGACGAGTGCCAGGAAGTGGTCGAGAAGCGCGGCCGTCAGATCCTCGGCCAGTTCGGGCTTGTGCACGGACTGCGCCATGAGCCGGCCGCAGTCCTCGTAGTGCAGGCCCAGGGCCTGCTCGGCGAACCCGGGCGGTGGCTGGAGTCCGTGCTCCCGGAACGCCTGGCTGCGAGCCTCCTGCCAGTGGCGTTCGCTGTCCATCAGGGTGCCGTCGCAGTCGAAGACGACGGCTTCGGGCGACCAGTCGAGCAGATCGTGGTCCGAGGGGGTCACTGAGGTCTCCCATGCCTTCGCATGTATGTGGCATTTCCGTATCCGCAGGAAACGGAAAGATAGCGTCCACTACGTTATTTCCGTCCAGGCAAATCAGGCAATAACCCTTTTTGGTGACTCGACGTGCGCCGGATGCAGGCGTATGGCTGTGCGGCGGCGACGTCCCTGACGCGGCCATCAAGCCCCTCAACCCCGTGTCCGGGTACGTCGGTTGGCGCACGTGCCGCAGCGCGACGGGTCCGCAGCGCCTTGCTTCCAATACCACTCGCAGGCGTTCGCATTCGAAAGAACTATGTAATCAGTGCACGAAAGTGCCCCTTTTGAACGCCAGGCGTACGCTGGCGCACTAAATTCGTGGCCGGTATCAGAACAGAGCGAGGGCGGACGGGGCATTGCAGGAACGGGCGAAGGCAACCCGCAGATCACTGCTTGAAGCGGCTGCCCAACTGTTCGCTGAACAGGGATACGCGGCCACCAGCGTCAATGACATAAGCGCGAGGTCGGGCCGGACCAGCGGCGCGGTCTACTTCCACTACACCGGCAAGGAGGGAATCGCCGTCGCCGTCGTCGAGGACCGGTTCGCCACCTGGTCTCAGCTTGCCGCACGCTACGGAGACGAGACGTTCCCCCCGCTCGAACGGCTCGTCGCTCTCAGCTACGACATCGCGCACGCCCTCACCCGGGATCCCATGACGCGTGCCGGTGCTCGTCTGTGGGCCGAGCGCACCGTCATCAAAGCTCCCGTACCCGACCCCTTCGCGTTGTGGACCGCCGCCGCCACGCGACTGCTCGCACAGGCCCGGCTGGCAGGGCAGGTCAACCAGCACGTCCGCCCCGCTCGCACGGCCCGCGCTCTCGTGCCCGCGTTCTTCGGCCTGTGCACCCTCACCGAGGCCCTTGAAGGTACGACCGTCCTCAACGACCGACTGGCCGACTGGTGGCACCTGACCATGCCTTCCCTCCGGCCGCAAACGTCCCCCGGAGACCATCCGGCACGCCGGTGACGCACAATGGGAGGCCGCTGGCGCCGGTGCGATGGTCGCGGGCCATCCGGGCTGCCGTCGGCGCCGCCCGCGACCACGATGATGTTGCGGGCCCGCTGTACGCCGGAGACGGCGAGCGGCTGGGTGGGGGAGCGGCCGGCCCTGTACCCGCGATGAGGAGGACCGGGTCCACGGCATCATCTGCCAAGTCTCACAACGGATCTCAGCGCTGTGGAAGGCCATCCGTAACGCTTGTCGGGAGGCTCCGTGATGTGACGGGGACACCCCCCGGGTCCCCCGTCACGACAAGCACTCGGCGAGCAGGTCGACGACGTCGCGCCAGGCTCGCCGCGCGTGCCGTGGGTGGTAGCCGACACCGGGGACCACGGGGTGGTCGACCGGCGGGTGGTGGAAGGCGTGCAAGGCACCGCCATAGACCACCAGGCGCCAGTCGACGCCCGCGGCCTGCAACTCAGCGGTGAACGCGTTTCGTTGCGCGGGCGGCATGATCGGGTCTTCCGATCCGACCCCGGCCCACACCGGGCAGCGAATGCGCGCCGCCTCGCCCGGTCGGCCCGTGGTCAGTGCGTTGACCGTTCCGATCGCGCGCAGGTTGACGCCAGCGCGCCCGAGTTCCAGCCCCACGGCGCCCCCGGTGCCGTAGCCGACGGCGGCGATCCGGTCAGGATCGGTCCGTGGTTCGGCGCGCAACACGTCGAGCGCCGCAAGACCGATGCCCCGCATCCGGTCGGGGTCGGCAAGCAGCGGCATGCAACGGGCCAGCATCTCCTCGGGATCACCCAGATAGCGCCCGCCGTGAAGGTCGAAGGCCAGCGCTACATATCCCAGCTCGGCGAGAGCATCGGCCCGGCCGCGCTCGACGTCGCTGAGCCCCATGCCCTCCGGCCCGAGCAGCACCGCGGGCCGGCGGTCGGCGCCGGCCGGCAGTGCGAGGTGCGCGCTCATCGTCAGACCGTCGGCCGGGTACTCGACCGTACGCGTCGTGATCTTCGTCATGAGACTGGACTGTAATGAGCGTCGAGCCCGGTCCGGACGATGTTCTGCCACTGGCAGAGCGGCAGGGGTGTCCCTCTGCCACACGGGACGGGCCTGGCGGGCCTGGCGCTCAGGGCTGCACCGTGGCCGGCCAGTGAACGATCTCTCAGTATCCCCAGCCGGCGTAGATGGTGATGTTCTTGCCATTGTCCCTGGCTCCGACGCACACGTCACGCCAGTCGAGCAGCCAGCCGCTGGAGCGGCACCTCTCCTTCCGGAGGTCCAGTTCACGGATGATCTCCGGGCGGGACATGCCGTCCTCGCTGGTGACCGTCGCTGCGCGCCAGCAGCCGCCGGAACCGCAACTAGTGCTCTCGTCAACCATGTTGATGCCTGGCGGCAATGAGGGGAGGGCCTCGGACGGCGGGGCTTCCGAGCCCTCGCCGAGCATCAGCGCGTACAGGAGGCCGATCACGAGAGTGACGGCGAACTGCGCCCCCAGGAAGCCGATCGCTCTGTTGCGGCGGGAGGTCCATTGCGGGGGAGGAGAGCTCTCGCGGCGTCCTTCCAGTCCCGCTCCGCAGGCTATGAGCAGGGGCGCGAGAGCCGTGAACACGAGGTGGGCGTCGGGTCCGGGGGCGTCGATCCAGCCCCGCTGGACGCTGATCAGCAGACTGGCTCCGGCGAGCAGCGTGCCGCCGACCGCGAAGCCGACGGGGCGGGTACGGGCGATCGTCGTCCAGACGACGGCGGGCGCGACGGCGAAGAGTATCCCCAGGGTGATCAGCACGCACGGGGGGACGTGTGGGCCTGAGTGCCCGGTTCCACACGGTCGGGGCTCATCTCACGCCCGCAGGCCGGCCGTGCATGCCGTGCGTGCGGCGAAGCCGTCGTTGCCAGGACTCACCCGTGCGCGTCGGGCCCGCCGGTACGGAAGCGGTCCGGAGCGGTGGCGGCGGAAGCTGTGCCGTGACGCGGAGCGGTTCGCAGCCGCCCCGAATCGAGTGGGAGTCGGCCGTGGCTCCCCTGCACGCTGCGGACGTCGGGCCGTCGGCCGCATCGCTGCCGTGCCAGGCGTGCGACGTCGCAGTTCGCGCTTTCGCCGCCGCGTCGGCAGGATGGGGGCATGACCGAAATCCGCACCCCTCGTCTCGTCCTGCGCCGATGGCTGGAGGAAGACCTCGTCCCGTTGTCCGAGATCCACGCCGATCCCGTCGTGATGCGGAGCATCGGCGACGGCAGGCCGCGCTCGGCGGAGCAGACCGCCGGGGACATCGAGGCATGGGAGGAGGAGTGGGACGAGGAGGGATTCGGGGTGTTCGCGGTCGAGCTGCTGGGCTCGGGCGAACTGGTGGGTGCCGTGGGTTTGTCTGTTGCCGACGCGCCGACGGAGGCAGCCGGTCAGGTCGAGATCAGCTGGCGGCTCGGGCGAGTCTTCTGGGGACAGGGATACGCATCCGAAGCGGCCCACGCCGCACTGGAATTCGCCTTGCAGGACCGCGGTCTGGAACGAGTGATCGCGGTCCTGCGGACGGGTGACAGTGCTTCAGCTTCTGTGATCGACAAGCTCGGCATGCGGGCGGAAGGCGCCGCACAGCATCCGGTTCACGGTGACGACCTGACCGTATTCGCTATCGACCTGACGCAGTACCAGGAGTAGGGGGCAGAGCGCAGCGGCTGGGGGACTGGCGCCCGATCGTCCTACGAGACCAGGGATTCGACGGCGCCGATGCCGCGGGCCCGGAGCGCGGCGACGTGGCGGTCGCCGCGGTGCGTACAGGGCGCTGCCGAGCGCGTTGGCTTCGACGATGTCGAAGCGGGCGTCGCGTACGCAGGCCGGCACTCCGGCCGGCGAGCCGAGCAGACGGACGATCGTGGAGTGACCCCTGGACGCGGTCACCGCGGGGCGCCGGCCCGAGGAGGACGGGGAAGCAGCGACCGTAGGACGCGCCGGGCACGTTGCTCCGGCTCGAGATGCCGGTAGGCGCCATCTGTCGCTAGATGGACGAGTGGCACTCCTGCCTCTGGGACTACGAATGAACATGCGGGAAGGGGCTGGACACGTATGCGGAAGCGCAGTCTGAGGGACCTGGAGGTGTCGGCCGTCGGCCTGGGATGCATGGGCATGTCCGCGTTCTACGGCTCCGCCGACGAGGACGAGGGCATCGCCACCATCCGGCACGCCCTCGACCTGGGCATCACCTTCCTCGACACGGCCCAGATGTACGGTCCCCTCACCAACGAGTCACTGGTCGGCGAGGCGATCCGGGGCCGCCGCGACGAGTACGTGATCGCGACCAAGTTCAACAACCGGATGGACGATGCCGTACCCGGCGACACCAGTACCATCGGCCCGCAGGACGGTTCGGCCGAGCACGTGCGCAGCTCGGTCCACGGCTCCCTGCGGCGCCTGGGAACCGACCACATCGACTTGTACTACCAGCACCGGGTCGACCCCAAGGTGCCCATCGAGGAGACCGTCGGCGCCCTGGGCGAGCTGGTGACCGAGGGCAAGGTGCGGTGCATCGGGCTGAGCGAGGCGAGCGCGGAGACCATCCGGCGGGCTCACACGGTGCACCCGGTCACGGCCGTGCAGAGCGAGTACTCGTTGTGGTCGCGGGACGTGGAGGCCGAGGTGCTGCCCGCCTGCCGGGAGCTGGGGATCGGCTTCGTGCCGTACTCGCCGCTCGGGCGAGGCTTCCTCGCCGGGCGGTTCACCACGCCGGACGAGCTGGATGCGAACGACTGGCGTCGTCAGAACCCGCGCTTCCAGGACGTCAATCTCGAGGCGAACCTGCGCCTGGCGGCCAAGGTGAAGGAGATCGCCGCCGAGAAGGAGGCGACCCCCGCCCAGCTGGCGATCGCCTGGGTACTGGCCCAGGGCGAGCACCTGGTGCCCATCCCCGGCACCAAACGCCGCACCTACCTGGAGCAGAACGCCGGAGCGGTCGAGGTCGAGCTGACCGAGGACGACTTGGCTCGCATCGCCGAGGAGCTGCCGGAGGCGGCGGGGGAGCGGTACGACGAGGCGGGGATGCGTTCGGTCAACCGGTAACCGCGCGGCCGCGCATCCGCGCCGCGGTGGCCGGCCTTCAGCGGGTCTTGCCCCCTGCTCCCGTCGCGGGGGAGAGCGCGTCCTTCGGCAGGCCTCGGCGAGCACGTCACGGAAGGGCTCCGCCGTGCGGTCGCCGAACACGCCTCCGCAGGGCCGGAAGGGAGAGGCCACGCGGCTGGGGCCCGACTCCCCCCCCGGATCGGTCCGGCGGTCTCACCACGGCCGGATCGGCCGGAATCCGACGCGTCGCCCGTCGGCGTCCAGCAGATGTCCCATTCGTTTCACGGTGCGAGTGCCGACCAGGCGTTCGGTGACGCCGAGGTCCCGCAGCCGGGCGCAGATCGCCGTCTCGCGCTGCTGCACCGAACCGACGTCGCGCAGCCAGTAGGTGGCCAGCACATTGGTCACGGCCTGCCGCCCTGCCCGCCCCTCACGCGCCGACTGCCCGTGACCCCGGCCTTGTTTGTAAACAGCCCCCGCGCCGCCGCTTGGGTGTCGAACTCCTCCAGGCGGGCCTGGGCGTCGGGACGGTCGTCGCACATGGCCCCCGGCAGCACCCGGCCGAGCGGCATCGGTGCGCAGGCGCTGTCGAAGGCGAGCCCGGTGCCAGCGGCGGCGGGCGGGAGCAGGTCGCAGACCTGGGCGACGGGCGCGAACGCGGAGTCGGCGAGGCTGACGACGGTCAGCCCGGCCTCCTTGGCGTAGGTCAGGGCGTCGACGACCTCACGAACGGCACGCGGTCCGAGGACCGGCAGGGGCCGGCTCGTGTCCCTCGAACAGGGCCTGCGGCCGCGCGGCCGGGCTGCCGTGCTTGCTCATGCACGTCCCCCAACATCTGCCCCTCCCGGTGCCCGTCCCGGGAGGTGAGGGGCACGCCTCGTCCGCCGTCACCCACACCACGTCACCCCGGATCGTCGGGCAGGCATTGACAACCTATTCACCCATCCTATTCAGTCATCTTGGCGCCGCATACTTTCATACAGCAAGTCGACCGTTACCACCGGACAAGAGGCTCCCATGACCCAACTCGTCGAGTTGCGCTCGATCGACGTCGTCCCCGACGACGAACGGCACGGCAGCGCCTTTTCCCAGTTCACGCTGTGGCTGGGCGCCAACCTGCACATCACGGCCGTCGTCACGGGCGCCCTGGCGGTGGTCTTCGGCGGGGACGTCGTCTGGTCGCTGGCAGGTCTGCTGCTGGGCAACCTGCTCGGCGGCGCGGTCATGGCCCTGCACTCCGCGCAGGGTCCGAAGCTGGGCCTGCCGCAGATGATCCAGTCCCGGGCGCAGTTCGGGGTGCGCGGCGCGGTCGTACCGCTGCTGCTCGTGGTGGTCATGTACGTCGGCTTCTTCGCCAGCGGCACGGTGCTGGCCGGGCAGGCGGTCGGCGAGCTGACGCACACCGACGAGACGACCGGCATCATCGCCTTCGCGCTGGTCACCGGGGTCATGGCGACCGTCGGCTACCGGATCATCCACGCCCTGGGCCGCATCGCGAGCGTCGTCTGTGCCCTTGCCTTCGTCTACCTGGGCGTCCGGCTGCTGGAGCGCGCCGACCTCGGCGCGCTGCTCGGCGACGCGCACTTCTCGCTGCCGATGTTCCTGCTGGCGATATCGCTGTCGGCCTCCTGGCAGCTGGCGTTCGGCCCGTACGTGGCGGACTACTCCCGCTATCTGCCACGCACGACGTCCACGCGGGCGACGTTCTGGTGGACGCTGTCGGGATCGGCGCTCGGTTCGCAGTGGTCGATGGCGTTCGGGGTGCTGGTCGCGGCGACGGCGGGCGAGGCGTTCCTGGACAGCCAGGTGGGCTATGTGGTGGGGCTGGGCGGCACGGGCGTGATGGCGTCGTTCCTCTACTTCGTGATCGCGCTCGGCAAACTGACCGTCAACGTCCTCAACACCTACGGCGGCTTCATGTCGCTGGTCACCGGCGTCACCGGTTTCCGGGAGCGGCAGGTGCTCTCGCAGCGGGGCCGGACGGCGTACATCGCGCTGATCATGGTGGCGGGGACGGTGGTCGCGCTGGCCGGCAAGGACAGCTTCCTCACCTCGTTCAAGGACTTTCTGCTCTTCCTGCTGACCTTCTTCACCCCGTGGTCGGCGATCAACCTGGTCGACTACTACCTGATCTCCAAGGAGCGCTACGACATCCCGGCGCTGTTCGACGCGAGCGGCCGGTACGGGGCCTGGCGCTGGGACGCGCTGACCGTGTACGCGGTGGGTCTGCTGGCACAACTGCCGTTCCTGGCAACCGGTTTCTACACCGGTCCGCTGGTGGCGCCGCTGGGCGGGGCGGACGTGTCGTGGATCGTGGGGCTGGTGGTGCCCGCGCTGCTGTACTGGTGGCTGGCCCGGCGCACCCCGGGTCCCGGTGACCCCACCCCGAAGACGTCCTCCAACCGCGCCCTCGCCTGATGCGGCGCAACGAGCCGCATCAGCCGCCGGTGAACCCGCGCACCGTGTGCTGTGCGGCCAGCCGCACGGGGGCGTTGGGCGCGCCGTAGCCGCGGTAGCCGCCGTCGCGCTGGACGAGTTCGAAGAAGACCCGGCCGATGGTGAGCGTGTAGCAGTGCCGGAAGGTGCCGTGCTCGTCGCGGTCGTAGAGGATGCCCAGCTCCCGGTACGTCTCCAGCTCGCCGTCGGCGAACTCGTAGCGTGCCGCGAGGTCGTCGTAGTAGTTGGCCGGGATCGGCAGCAGCTCTCCACCGGCCGCACGGTGGTCGCGTGCGGCGGCGACCACGTCGTCGGTGGCCAGCGCGATGTGCTGGGCGTGCGCCGTGTCGTCGATGGGGGCCGCGCCGACGGTCAGGACGATCCGGACGGCGCCGTCGTCGGTGGAGACGGCGCGACTGCGCAGCAGCCCGTAGGGGTCGGCGACGTCCACGCTCCCTTGGGAGCGCAGCCCGAGGACGGCTCGGTGGAAGAGAGCCGCCTCGTCGAACTGGTGCCAGGGCTGCGTCAGGGAGAGGTGGTCGATGCGCCAGCCACCCTCGTCTCCGGCGTCGGGACCGGCGCCCCCGACGTTCTCGAAGTCCGCGCGCCAGTCGGGCAGTCCGGGGCGCTCGGTGGCGCAGAAGAACAGCTCCGTGCCGTCGGGTGCCGCGACCGCCTCCAGCAGGGCGTCCCCGTGGGCGCGGCGGCGTGGCAGCACCGGGGCGAGCAGGGCCTCGGCGCGGCGGGCCGCGCCGGCGGGGTCGGGGGACTCGAGGCCGATGGTGGCCAGCCGGGTGCCGTCGCGGCGCTCGGCGGGACCGGTGTTGACCAGTACGCGGGCGTCGCCCCGCTGCCACAGGTCGACGGGCTTGCCCCGGTGCCGTGCCGTCCGGGCGAAGCCGAGCGCGCCGAGCACCGCCGAGACGGGGGCGGCGTCGGGCGTGACCAGCTCCGCGAAGGCGACGCCGGTGGGTACGGCGGGCGCGGGCGGTGCGACGAGGCCGACCTGTTCCTGGAGGACCAGCAGGGAGCGTCGGGCGTCGACGGCGGTGGGACCGGCCTCGGACTGCCGGAAGACGTCGTTGAAGACCTCCAGGGAGAGGGGGCCGTCATAGCCGGCGCGCATCACGTGCCGCAGCAGTCCGGCGACGTCGAAGCCGCCCTGGCCGGGGAAGCAGCGGTAGTGACGGCTCCACTGGAGGACGTCCATCGCGAGCAGCGGGGCGTCGGCCAGCTGGAGGAAGAAGATCTTCTCGCCGGGGATGTCCTCGATGCCCTTGGGGTCACTGCCGCGCGAGAGGATGTGGAAGCTGTCCAGGCATGTGCCGAGCGCGGGATGGTCCGCGGCCTCCACGACGCGCCAGGCGTGGTCGTAGGTGCTGATGTGCCGGCCCCAGGCGAGCGCCTCGTAGGCGACGCGGACCCCGTGGTCCTGGGCCAGGTCGGCGAGGCGGCCCAGCTGCTCGGCGGCGAGGGCGTCGTCGTCCAGCGTGTGCGGGGAGACGCTGGAGCAGACCAGGACTGTGTCGGCTCCGAGCCTGCGCATCGCCTCGAACTTGTGCCGCGCGCGGCGCAGGGCGCGGGCGAACTCCTCCTCGGGCAGCGCCTCCACGTCCCGCATCGGCTGGTAGAGGTCGATGGTCAGTCCGAGGTCGGCGCAGCGGGCACGGATCTCCTCAGGGGCCAGCGGGCTGGCCAGAAGGTCGTTCTCGAAGATCTCCACGCCGTCGAAGCCGGCCCGGGACGCGGCCGTGAGCTTCTCGGTGAGGGAGCCGCTCAGGCAGACGGTGGCGATGGACGTGCGCACGTCGGTTCCTCTTTCTACTTCGGAGCGGTGGCGGCACCGGCGAGGTCGGTGATGTCGGCGAGCATCCGCGCCGCGTCGGGTTCCCGCCCGGTGATCAGCCGGAACGCGTCCGCGGCCTGGAAGACGGCCATGCCGCCGCCGTCCAGCGTGGCGCAGCCCAGCGCGCGTGCGGTGCGCAGCAGCTCGGTCTCCAGCGGGCGGTAGACGACCTCGGCGAGCCACAGCCCCGGGTGGAGCAGGTCGACGGGCAGCGGCAGCCCCGGGTGGGCGGCCATGCCGGTGGGGGTGGCGTGCACGATGCCGTCGGCCGTGGTCAGCAGTTCGGGCAGGCGGTCCGGGGTGGCGGGGACGGCACGGCCGTCCCCGAAGTGGCGGTTCAGCGAGGTGGCGAGGTCGACGGCGCGCTGGGGCAGGGCGTCGACGACCGTGATCCGTCCGGCGCCCAGGGTGAGGGTGGCGTGGGCGACGGCTGCGCCCGCCCCGCCCGCGCCGAGCTGCACGATCCGCTCCAGCGGCGCGTCCGGCAGACCGCGGGCGAACGATGTGGCGAAGCCGGTGACGTCCGTGTTGTGCCCGATCGCGCGGCCGGCGTCGTCGAAGACGACGGTGTTGACCGCGCCCAGTGCCTCGGCCTGCGGAGAGAGGGCGTCCAGGTGCCGGATGACGAGCTGCTTGCACGGGTGGGTGATGTTCAGCCCGTCGAACGCCAGGTCCCGCGCGGCCCGCACGAGGTCGCCCACCGCCTCGGGCGGCACGCCGAGGGTGTCGATGTCGATCAGCCGGTACAGGTAGCGCAGGCCCTGGCGACCGGCTTCCCGCTCGTGCAGAGCCGGGGTGAGCGAGGGTCCGATGCCGGAACCGATCAGTCCGACGAGATACGAGTCGTTGGCCACCTGGGGACGACCTCCTGAGCGGCTCGGGCTTGGACCCGAGCGAACAATGTACGAACCAGTACGTTAGTCATAGCAGGAGGTTGCGGCGGGAGGGAAGCGCAAGGCTTCTACAATCACCGACACGCCCTGCCCGCACCCCGTCCAGGCCCAGCCGAAGGAACCCGATGACCAGCGTCGACGAACCGGCACGATCCGGCACCCGCACCCGCGACGCCGCCCGCACCCGGGCCGAGATCCTCGACGTGGCGACGCGGGAGTTCGCCCGGGCCGGCTACGACGGGGCCCGCGTGGACGAGATCGCCGCCCGCACCCGCACCACGAAGCGGATGATCTACTACTACTTCGAAGGCAAGGAGCAGCTGTTCACCGCCGTACTGGAACGGGCGTACGGCGTGATCCGGGAGGCCGAGCAGCAGCTCGACGTCGACCACCTGGACCCGGTGGCCGCCATCCGGCGCCTCGCCGAGCTGACCTTCGACCACCACGAGCGGCACCCCGACTTCATCCGCCTGGTCAGCATCGAGAACATCCACGACGCCGCGCACATCGCGTCCTCGGAGATGCTGGCCAGCATCGGCTCCCCGGCGCTCGACGTGATCCGCCGGATCCTCGACGAGGGGCGGCGCTCCGGCCTGTTCACGGCCGACGTCGACGCCGTCGACCTGCACGCGATGATCAGCTCCTTCTGCTTCTTCCGGGTCTCCAACCGGCACACCTTCGGTGCCCTGTTCGGCCGCGACCTGGTCGCCCCGGACCAGCGCGAGCACTACCGGGCGATGCTGGGGGACATGGTGATCGCCTACCTGACCGCGGAGCGCGCGACGGACTGAGGGAGGGCGCTCGCTCAGGACACCACCCCTTGACAGGCGGGACACGTCGGCGCAACATCCCTTCCCAACCGCGACTAACTACCCAGTGGGTTAATTAGTCGTCCGGCACCCCTCCCCTCCGCTCACTCCGTCCCCCGGTGGAGTCCCCCGAAGGAGTACGCCGTGTCCGTCCCCGCCCCCGCCTCCCAGGGCGCCGCCCCGCCCGGCCAGCCGAAGAAGGCCGCCACCGCCGCCTGGATCGGCAGCGCGCTGGAGTACTACGACTTCTTCATCTACGGCAGCGCCGCCGCGCTGATCTTCCCGGAGGTCTTCTTCGACGAGTCCGACCCGGCCACCGCGACGCTGCTGTCGCTGGCCACCTTCGGCGTCGCGTATGCCGCGCGTCCGGTCGGCGCGCTCTTCCTCGGGCACATCGGCGACCGCATGGGCCGCAAGAAGATCATGGTCTTCACTCTGGTCCTCATGGGCGTGTCCACGTTCCTCATCGGGTGCCTGCCCACCCGTGATCAGGTCGGCGTCCTCGCCCCGGTCCTGCTGGTGCTCTGCCGTGTCCTCCAGGGCATATCGGCGGCGGGGGAGCAGGCCAGCGCCAACTCCATGACCCTGGAGCACGCGCCGCCCCACCGACGTGGCTTCTTCACCAGCTTCACCCTCAGTGGCACCCAGGGCGGCCAGTTGCTGGCCACCCTGGTCTTCCTCCCGGTCGCCGCACTCCCCGAGGACCAGCTGCTGGCCTGGGGGTGGCGCGTGCCGTTCTGGCTGAGTGTCGTGGTCGCCGCGGTGGGCTACGTCATCCGCCGCAGGCTCGACGAGACTCCGGCCTTCGCCCAGCAGGTGGCCACGGAGGGCGTCGTGAAGATGCCGCTGGCGGTGCTGGCGCGTGACCATTGGGCGGACGTCCTGCGGGTGGTCGCCGGAGCGTTGATCGCCTCGGTCAGCACGATCTTCACGGTGTGGGCGCTGGCCTTCGCCACGAGTGACTCGGTCGGCATGTCCCGCACCGCGATGCTGTGGGTGGGCGCCCTCGCCAACGTCGCCGCGCTTGCCGCGATCCCGCTGTGGGCGATGCTGTCCGACCGGATCGGCCGGCGCCCGGTGTTCCTGATCGGCGCGGTCGGCAGTGCGGTGACGATGTTCCTGTACCTGTGGGCGATCTCGACCGGCTCCTACGCGCTGACGTTCCTGCTGGGCATCGTCGCCTTCGGTGTCGTCTACAGCGCGGCGAACGGCGTGTGGCCCGCCTTCTACGGAGAGATGTTCTCCACCCGGGTGCGGTTGTCGGGCGTCGCGATCGGTACGCAGATCGGTTTCGCGGTGGCCGGGTTCGCGGTCACCTTCGCCGCGCAGATCGCCGGCCCGGACGGCGACGACTGGTTCGCGGTGGCGCTCTTCACGGCGGCGCTGTGCGTACCGCCGGTGATCGCCGCGTTCTCGGCCCGCGAGACCCATACGGTTCCGACGGAGGAACTCGGCGAGGATGCCCGCCGGAAAGGCGCACGGCCCGAGCCGGAGGCGGTGCGGGCCTGACACCCCGGGCCGCCTTCCTTCCCGAAGCACCGCCACCGGAACCACGACGGCGGTGCTTCGGGACGGGGCAGCATGCGCGGGCGTCTCCGCACTTCGGCGGCTACCCGGCACGGGGACCGGCGCCCGGGGCCTTCGAGGGAAACCGCGGCACGATCTCCCGCCCGGGATCGACCCGGGTGAGGCCCGTCAACACGGCATGGTCGGGGGAGAGGGAACAGGCGGGGTCGGTCCGGGCCGCGTCGCCGGTGAGCGCGTGGGCCTGGCAGCGACAGCCACCGAAATCCTCCGTACGCCGGTCGCAGGTACGGCACGGTGACGGCATCCAGTCGGTGCCGCGATAGGCGTTGAACGCCGGTGACTCCTCCCAGATCCACCGCAGCGACGTCTCCTTGACGTTGGGCGCGCCCAGTCCGGGCAGGGAGGCGGCCGCCGGACACGGCAGGGTCGTGCCGTCGGGCGCGACGGTGAGGGACACCGCGCCCCAGCCGCCCATACAGGGTTTGGGCGTGCCGGAGAAGTAGTCGGGCACCACCCAGGTGATGTCCATGGCACCCGCCAGACGTTCCCGCCAGAGCTCCACGGCGTCGGTGGCGGCGGCGAGCTGCTCCCGGGTCGGCATGAGCGCGGCGCGGTTGAGCAGGCCCCAGCCGTAGAACTGGGTGTTGGCGAGCTCGACGCGGTCCGCGTGCCACCGCACCGCCAGCTCGATCAGGCCGTCGACGACGTCGAGGTTGTGCCGGTGCAGGACGACGTTGACGCCGAGCGGCAGGCCCCGCTCCTTGACCAGGCGTGCCGCCACCTCCTTGGCCCCGAAGGACCGGTGGCCGGCGATCTCGTCCGACCGGACCTGATCGGAGTGCTGCACGGAGAGCTGCACACTGTGCAGACCCGCGGCGACGAGCGCGTCGAGACGGTCCGCGGACAGGCCCACGCCGCTGGTGACCAGCTGGGTGTACAGGCCGGCGTCCACGGCGGCACGAGTGATCTCCACGAGGTCGGACCGCAGCAGCGGCTCGCCGCCGGACAGATGGGTGTGGAGCACGCCGAGACCGGCCGCCTGTCGGAAGACGTCCGCCCACTGGGCCGCGGTCAGCTCCCGCGAACGCCGGGTGAGCTCAAGCGGGTTGGAACAGTAGCCGCAGTGCAGCGGGCAGGCATGGGTGAGTTCGGAGAGCAGGGCCCAAGGTGGGGCGGGAGCCGTCAACGGAGGCAGCCTTCCGTGTGCATGCGGTGCAGGAACGAGGAGATCTCGCGGTGTACCCGCTCCTCCTGGACGCCGTCGGGCAAGAGCAGCGCCGCGATCTCCTCGACGGTGCGCGTGCCGTCGCACAGTTCCAGGACGCCGCGCCCCGAACCGTGCAGGACGACCACCCGCTCGGGCAGCAGCAGGACGTCGGTTCCCCGCGTCCGGTCGTGCCGTAGCAGCGCGGCAGGGGGGACAGCGGGCTTCCACAGCCGGTCGCCGGTCATCGCGTGTTCCCCTGCTGCACACTGTCGAGCAGGCTCCACAGCACGTCGCACTTGAAGGAGAGCGCCGCCAGGGCGCTGTCCTGCTCGTCGCGGGTGACGGCCCACTCCTTCACCCAGGCCAGAGCCTCGCTGCCGTCCCGGCGTCCCTGCGGGACCCGCTCGCGGAAGTACGAAAGACCGGCGGAGTCGATCCACGGGTAGTGCACGGGGAACGTCTCCAGGCGGACCGTCATGATGGACGGGGCACACAACTCGGTGAGGGACGAGGCCACCGCCTCCAGGACAGTGCCGTTGCGGCAGAAGTTGACGTAGCCGTCCACGGCCAGCCGGACACCGGGCAGCAGACGCCGGTGCGACAGCAGGTCCTGCCGGTCCAGGCCCACCGCCTCGCCCAGCCGCAGCCATCTTTCGATGCCGCCGTCCCCGTCGGTGATCCCGTCGTGGTCCTGTATCCGGCGGATCCAGGACCGGCGCCGGCCGGGCTCGTGAAGCTTGGCCAGGATGTGGGAGTCCTTCACGGGGATGTTGCACTGGTAGTAGAAGCGGTTGGCCACCCACGTGCGCAGTTCGCCCGGGCTCAGCTCGCCCCGGTGCATGCGCCGGTTGAACGGGTGGCGGTCGTGGTAGCGGGCGACCGCGAGCTCCCGCAGTCGGCTCTCCAGTTCCCCGGCGCTCCACGGGGCGGCCACTCGCGCGCCCCGCGGCGACGCGGCAAAGGTCTCGGTTCCGACGGTTGTCGTGGTCACAGGGACACCACCATCCTGTCCTCGGCGACGCGCAGACCGAGGTCGGCGAGCCGCTCGTGCTCCGGTGCGTCGGGGTCGACCAGCGGGTTGGTGTTGTTGAGGTGGGTGTAGTACGAGAGCGCTTCCGCGCCGGCCAGGCGCCGCGCGGTGCCCTCGGCACCCCGGATCGGCAGATGACCCATGCCGGAGGCGGTCCGCCGGGAGATGCCGCTGCGCGAGGGCTCGTCCTCGTCGAGGAAGGTGCCGTCGAGCAGGAGGCAGTCGGCGGCGGCGATCTCCTCGTCCAGGGCGTCGTTCCAGGCCGCCAGGGCCGGTGCGTACACGGCGCGGGTTCCGGAGCCGGGATCGCGGACCGACAGAGCACTGCTCCAGGCGGGATGGGACGGTTCGCCGGCCGCGTAACGAGGACGTTTGTCCGACAGAGGCAGCACGCTCACTTCCAGACCCGCCACCTCGGCCGGTCGGCCGGAGCCGTCCGCCGGGAGGTCGTGCCAGGCCAGCGTCGTGTACGGGGAAAGGATGTCGGTCAGCGGCAGGCGGGTGGTCAGGGCACGGCGCACCGGTTCGGTGCACCACACGTCGATCCTGGCGGCCTCGCGCAGGCGCAGCAGCCCCAGGGTGTGGTCGAGTTCGGCGTCGGTGAGGACGACCCGGACCACAGGTGTGCGGCCCTGTCCGACGTCCGGCCGCAGAGCGGGGTGACTCTCCAACTGCTCGGCGACGTCCGGGGTGGCGTTGGCGAGGAACCAGTCACCCGCGCCGCCCCCGTGCACGGCCAGGCCGTCGTGGAGGCGGCGGCGGGAGGGGTGCCGGCGTGCCCCGGCGCAGCCGGGGCACGCGCAGTTCCACTGAGGGAGGCCGCCACCGGCTGCTGTCCCGAGTATGCGCAGCAGCACGGCGTACGCCTACTTGTCGCGCAGGAAGTAGGCGGTGACTTCCAGAGCGGTGTCGATCACCGTGAAGTCGGGGGTCTGCCAGCCGGCGGACTGCTGGTCGGCGGGCTCGGGACGGTACTGGGTGGCTGCTTCGTCGTGCATGGTGACATCACCTTTCGTGTGGGAGGGGAAACGTGCCGCGCGGAGTCGTGCGGCCCCGGCCGCCGCCGCATGACGGCGCCGGACGTCACGTGCAGAACGGCTTCTTGCCCATGGCCGACTCGACGCCGCCCAGCAGCATCTTCTGGAACTCGGCGGCTCCCGGGAACGAGCCGTCGGTGGAGAAGTCCTTCGCGTCGTGCCCGAGGGTGGTCAGCCAGGCACGGCCGCCGTCGTAGTACTGGCACCAGGTGACGGGGTGGTCCTTCCCGTGGCCGGGGTGGTGGTAGTTGCCCGAGACGCCCCCGGCCAGCGTGCTTTCGTCGACCTCGGCGAGGACACGGACCCGGGTGGGTGCGGGGACGAGGTTGTACCACTCGTCGGAGATGGTCCAGCGGTCGGGCAGAGACTTGGTGGAGACGTCCTTGCGGTTCACGGTCCGGACCGTGCCGGACTGGTTACGTCCGTGGTCGTAGAAGTTGGCATTGCCCAACAGGCCCTCGTACCAAGGCCAGTTGTACTCGGTGCCGAAGGCGTTGTGGACGCCGACGAAGCCGCCGCCGCCGCGAATGTACTGGCGCAACGAGGTCTGGGCCGCGTCGTCCAGGGCGTCGCGGCTGGTCGAGTAGAAGATGACCGCGTTGTACTTGAACAGGTCGGCAGGAGAGGCGAGTTCGGAGACGTCCTCGGTGTAGTCGACCTGGAAGCCGTTGTCGGCACCCATCTTCACGACGCTCTTCTGGACGACGTTGGCGTCGGTGAGCGCGGGGTTCATGCCCGGTGCCAGGGCGGGACCGAGGTTGGCGTGCCGCGGGCCGGCGGTCCGGGTGTAGAGCAGGACCTTGAAGCCCTGGGAGGTGTCGAAGTTGCCCCAGTCGTGGTAGCAGCGGGCGTCGGCGCCGCGGCACACGCCGTAGTCGGGATCGCCGAGCTGCTGCGCACCCGGGCCGACGCGGCCCTGGGCGACACTGAGCGTGCCGGTCGCCATCAGGGCGACGGTGATGCCGAGGGTGCCGGCGGCGCCGGTCAGCGCCGCGGCCAGTGGCCGGAGCCGGCGCCGGGGTCGGGAAGATCTCATGAAGCCCTCCTCGTGGTGGTGTCTGGTGGTGCGGGCGGAGAGGAGCAGGCGCATGGTGCGCCCCGGCGCTACTCGACGACGACCTTGCCGGTGTTCTGCGGGGCGACCGGGTCGTTGAAGAAGTACTCGCCGGGGGTGACGAAGGTGTGGGTGAAGGACTGGCCCGGCATGAGCAGTCCGGTGTCGATCTCGGACTCGAAGAAGGAGACCGCGCCGTGTGCCGACGTGTTGTCCGCCGGGTTCACGAAGGTGACGGTGGTGCCCTTGGCGACGACCAGGTGCTGGGGTGACATGGCGTTCTGGGAGACGAGGTTTTCCGTGGGGCCCGGCGCCTTCTTCGCGGTGTCCCAGATGCGGCCCAGGGTGACGGTGTTCTTCGCGGTGTCGCCGGTGACCGCGGCGGCGCGGATCTGGTTGCGCCGGGACGGTGGGGTCGGGGCGGGAGCGGGCCCGACCCGGCCGCCGAGCTTGAACGCCCACAGGTGGTCGCCCTTGGGGACGTCCGGGTAGGGCAGACCGTTGCCGCCGGCCAGCACGGCCACGTACTGCTCGCCGTCGATCTCGTACGTCAACGGGCTGGTGTTGACGCCCGCCCCGCACTGCCAGGTCCACAACTCGCCGCCGTCACGGTCGTCGAGGGCCGTGAGGACACCGTCCGGGCGGCCCTGGAAGAGGACACCGCCGGCCGTGCTGAGGATGCTGTTGCCGTGGGCGAGGGACCAGTCGCCTTCCTGCCGCCACGCGACGGTGTTGGTGCGCGGGTCGACCGCGGCGATTCCGCCGGCGAAGTACTCACCGAGGGGGCGGGAGGTGTTGACCCGGCCGCCGTGGGTGTTGGAGTAGGCGGAGTTGATGAGGCCGTATCCGACGTACACCATGCCGGTGCGGTGACTGAAGGACGGGAATGACCAGTCGGCCCCGCCGCCCGCGCCCGGGTAGAGGATGGTGGCCCGGTCCCAGTGGACCTCGAAGAGGCCGCCCGTCGGATAGAACGGCACGGGCCGGGTCGCCTTGTCGAGGCGCGGTTCGGACTCCACGAAGGGCTCGCCCCCGGGGAAGGGCTGGGTGGGGACGGTCTTCTGTGCCGTGTGTTGCGGCACCGGCCGTTCCTCCATGCCGTGGACCGGTTCTCCCGTCGCCCGGTCGAGGATGTAGTAGATCCCGGTCTTGCTGCCGTAGACGACGACCCGGCGCTTCTTCCCCTTGATCAGGAGGTCGGCGAGAACGGGGGACATGACGTTGTCGTAGTCCCAGATGTCGTGGTGGACGGACTGGAAGTGCCAGCGTCGCTTGCCCGTCTTGGCGTCGATGGCGACCAGGCTGTTGGCGAAGAGATTGTCGCCGCCGCGGGTGGAGCCGTCGGTGCGGGGGTACGGGTTGCCGAACGTCCAGTAGACCAGGCCGAGTTCCGGGTCGACGGCGGGGTGGATCCAGCACACCGCGCCACCGGTCTTCCAGGAGTCGCCCTCCCAGGTGTCGTGGCCGTACTCGCCGGGGCCGGGGGCGCCCCAGAAGACCCAGGCGACTTCACCCGTCTCGGCGTTGAGGGCGTAGCCGCGGCCCCGGGCGCCGGCGGTGCTGCCCTGAGTGCCGATGTAGACCAGTCCGTCCCAGTAGACGGCTGCCCCGGCGAGACCGCCCTTGCTGCCGCCGCACTGGCCCGAGGCGGGGTCGCAGTCGGGGTCGCCCTGGTCCTCGACCAGCAGCTCGCGGCTCCAGACGAGGTCGCCCGTCCGCTGGTTCAGGGCGACGACCTTGTTGTCGCCGGTGATGGTGTAGGCCAGGCCCTTGCCGAGGGCGAGGCCGCGCATGTTGGTGGTCTCGGTGCCGACCTTCGTCTTCCAGATCACCCGGCCGGTGCGGCCGTCGACGGCGAAGACGTTCTGCTGGGCGGTGGCGAGGTACAGCACGCCGTTCTGAGCGATGACGGCGCACTGCTGGTGGTTGGAGGTGGAGCCGTTCTCCAGGTTGATGTGCCAGGCGCCGCGCAGCTTGGCGACGTTGGCGGCGGTGATGCGCTTCAGCGCGGAGTAGTTGTGGTTTCCGAGGTTGCCGCCGGCCTTGGGGAAGTCCTTGCCGGTCGCGGCGTGGGCCTGCGCGGGGACGGGCCGGGCCAGGCCGTCGGAGGTGGCGGCCTCGGCGGCCGTGCCGTGCAGCATGGCGACGGTGGTGGCCGTTCCGGCGGCGGTGGTGGTGAGGAAGCTGCGTCTGTCCATGGTTCCTCTTTCGTGACGGATCCTGATGACCCGTCCGTGACGAGGCTGACGGTTCCCGGATGGGGAGGAAGAGGGGGAGAGGCGGATCATGGTCCGCTGTACGGTTCGCATGGCCCGTACTGTGGTTGCCGATCGGCGGAAAGCCACGTTAGGGATGCCCTTGGGGCGTGGCAAGGGGTGTGACGCGGATTGGTTACGCGTTTTTCGGCTGGGGCAGCCGGGCCGGGAGCACGCCGCGGGGGATGGGGCCCTTGTTGCGGCGGCCCTGGCCGGTCTCCTCCCAGGCGTGGGCGAGGATGCCCACGGAGCGGCTGAGGACGAACAGCCCCCGGGCGAGCGGTGCGGAGAAGCCGAGTTCCGCGTAGATGACGGCCGTTGCCCCGTCGATGTTCATCGGTACCGGCCGCGCGCCGGCCCGGCGGCGTTCGAGGATCGTCTCGACGGCCAGCGCGGCCTGCAGGAAGTCACCGCTCACGGTGCCGTCGGACACCGCCCCCTCCACCAGGAACAGGAGCGGGTCGCGACGGGGGTCGACGGGGTGGAAACGATGTCCGAAGCCGGGCAGGTAGCGGGAACGGCTCTGCCAGTCCGCCATGGTCTCGCGGGCCGCCTCTTCCCAGGAACGTCCCCCGATGCGCAGACGCCGGATGTCGGTGAGCATCTCCACGCACTGCTGGCCGGCTCCGCCGTGTGCGTCACCGAGCATGTTGACGCCGGTGGCCACGGCGTTGTTGAGCCCCACTCCACAGGTCGCCGCCATGCGGGCGGCGGCGATGGAGGGCGCCTGGGGGCCGTGGTCGACGCCTGCCACCATGGCGGCCTCCAGCAGGGCTGACTGGCGTGGCGAAGGCAGGTCGCCGCGCAGCAGCAGCCAAATGACGTCCACCAGGCTCGCGGAGCCGATCAGCTCCTGGACCGGGCGATCCCGCAGTTCGATGCTGCCGGGCTCGATGTGACTGACCGCCGTGGCCCACCACAGGGCAGCCTCGTCCTCCGTGGCGCTCATGACGCGGTGGCCTCTCCGGCAACCGCGGTGGCGTCCCTGGCGGCCGTGGCCGACCAGCGCTTCGCGAGTGCCGTGCGTTCGGCGTTGTGCTGGCCCAGCAGCGGCGGGGGAGAGGGGGGACCGAACGCCTCCCCGTCGACCAGCACCCCGTTGCCCACCACGTGCAGCGGCTGCCCGGCTCGCCCGGGGTGCCGCAGTTCGCTGATGAAGCGGCGGTGGGCCAGCTGCTGCTGCTCCAGCGCCTGAGGAACCGTCAGGACCCGGGCCGCGGGCACCCCGGCGGCGTTCAGGTCGCGTTCCCAGTCTGCGGCGGGGCGCGTGGCGAGCGCCCGGTTCAGCTCGGCGTTCAGCTCGGCTCGATGCACCTTGCGCTGCTCCCGCTCACCGAAGCGGGCGTCGGTGATGAGCTCCGGGACGCCTGCCAGGCGGCACAGGGTCTCGAACTGCTGTTGCTGGTTGGCCGCGATGTTCAGCGGACCGTCCGCCGCGGTGAAGGTGCCGGACGGGGCAGCGGTCGGGTTCTGGTCGCCGAGAGGCTTCGGGGGCACGCCGCTGACCAGGTAGTTGGAGACGGCCCAGCCCATGGTGGACAGGGACGCCTCCAGCATGGACACGTCGAGCCGGCCGCCGGCCCCCGTGCGTTCGCGGCGCAGCAGCGCGGCGCTGATGGCGAAGGCCGCCATCAGTCCTCCGGTGGTGTCGCAGACCGGGAAGCCGATGCGCTGCGGTGCCGTCTCCTCGGTGCCGGTGACGCTCATCATGCCGGTCAGGCCCTGGACGATCTGGTCGTAGGCGGGGGCATCACTCATCGGGCCGGTGTGCCCGAAGCCGGAGATGGAGCAGTAGACCAGGCGCTCGTTGAGCTGGGCCAGGCGCTGGGGCCCGTAGCCCATGCGCTCCAGCACGCCCGCCCGGAAGTTCTCCAGCAGGACGTCGGTCCCCGCCAGCAGGTCCTCGAACAGGGCCCGGTCGGCGGTGTCCTTGAGATCGAGTTCGAGCGACTTCTTTCCCGCGTTCTGGGCGAGGAACGACGCCCCGACGCCCTCGCGGTTGAGCGCGGGGTCGGGGCCGAGGTTGCGGGCGAGGTCGCCCTGGCCGGGGCGTTCGATTTTGACCACCTCGGCCCCCATGAGCATCAGCTGATAGCTGCAGTAGGGTCCGGCGAGCACGTTCGTGAGGTCCAGAACGCGTATTCCGTCGAGTGGGCGAACGTGCATACGGGTCTCCTTCCAGCAGGCGCCGTGTCGGGCGCCGCTGTCGGCGTACTGGTTAGGTGCGCGGCCCCAGGGGGTGCTGGAAGCCGTGCGAGGCGATGCGGGCGGCCGTGTCGAGCAGGTCGCGCGCGAAGTCCTCGGTGGCTCCTTCCGGGATGCGCGCGCTCGGGCCGCTGAGGGAGAGTGAGGCGACGACCACGCCCGACTGGGTGCGGATGGGTACGGCGACGGCGGTGAGGCCGATGTCGCGTTCACCGTGGCTGACCGCGTACCCCTGGGCGGTCGCCTCGTCCGCCCACAGGCGCAGTTGCTGGACGTGTGCGACGCCGTGCGGGGACTCGGCGGCCACTCGTTGCAGCAGTCCGTCCGTGGCTCCGATGAGCAGGACCTTGGAGGAGGCGCCGGCCCACAGGGGGAGTTCGTCGCCCACCCGCACCACGTGCCGCAGCGGTTGCGGACTCTCCTGCTGGGCGACGCAGACGCGGTGCACGTCCCGGCGGATCATCAGGTTCGCCGTCTCACCGCGACGGTCGACCAGCTCGCGCAGCAGCTTCTGGGTGTCGGGAGGCAACTCCCATGACGTGTGCGCGAGATGAGCCCAGCGCCAGAGCCCGGGGCCGGCCGTGTAGCCGCCCGGTGTCGCCCACAACAGACCGTACTGCTCAAGCGTCTGGACCAGGCGGACCACCGTCGTCTTGGGCAGCCCCGTGGCATCGACCATGTCCTTCAAGGGCACGGTGGGCTGATCTTCGGTCAGCAGCGACAGGATGTCCAGAGCGCGGCGCACACTTCGTACGCCACCGCCCACTCCTTGCTCCGCGTCCACGTCATCTCCTTCGTGAGGGGTGCCGCCGCCCGCCGTGAGGGCGCGGCGTCCGGGGCGACAGCCTTCACCAGTGCGGCTCCGTTCGGAAATCGATGGCTTCAACTTCCTTGCGCCGACCTATTGCCACGGCCTCTCGGCGCCCGTACGTTACACGCCAGTCCATAGAGCAGTCCACGGAAACCACTAGATGGTTTTTTCTGGAGACGTGATGCTGCAAGACCTGCTCAAGGCCGCCGATGCGAACGATGTCGTCGAGGCCCTTCCCTTTCTCTCCGGTTCCTGGGGTGGCGAAGGTCCACCCGCTGACCGAACCGGCCCCTACCTGCGACGGACCGTCAGCCGCGCACCCACCGCGACGGCCGCCGAGATCGACACCGCGGTCACCCGGGCGGTCGGTTACGCCCGGCAGACGGCCGACCTCGCGCCCGCCGCCCGGGCCGACATCCTGGAGGCCGCCGCCCGCAACGCCACCGCCCACCGCGACCGGCTGGCCCGCATCCTCGCCCTCGAACTGGGCAAGCCCCTGAAGGACAGCCGCACCGAGATCGACCGGGTGGCCTCCACCTTCGCCGTGTGCGCGGCCGAGGCCCGCCGCATCGACGGCGAGACCCTGCCCGTCGCCGGCTGGGCCACCGGCATCGGCAACACCGCCTTCACCTACCGCGCACCGGCCGGGGTGACCGTGGCGATCACCCCGTTCAACGCGCCCGCCAACCTGCTCGCCCACAAGCTGGGCGCCTCCTTCGCCGCGGGCAACACCACCTTGGTCAAGGCACCGCCCCAGGCCCCGGCCACCTCGGCGGCCGTGGTCGCCCTGCTCATCGACAGCGGCATGCCCCACCAGGCGGTCCAACTGCTGCACGGCGGAGGAGAAGTGGGCGCCGCCCTGTGCGCGGCCGGCCCGGTGAGCGTCATCAGTTTCACCGGCAGTGCCGAGACCGGGTCGGCGGTGGCCCGCGCGGCCGGCGCCAAACGGCTCGCCCTGGAACTGGGCGGCAACGCGGCCACCGTCGTCTGCCAGGACGCCGACGCCGCCGCGGCCGCCCGGGTCTGCGCGCGTACCGGTTACAGCAACTCCGGTCAGAGCTGCATCTCCGTCCAGCGCGTGTACGTGCACCGCAGCCTTTACGCGGAGTTCCTCGACGCCTTCACCGCGGCCGTCGACGCGCTGGTCGTCGGCGACCCCCTGGACGAGAGCACCGACATCGGCTCCATGGTCGACGAGACCGCCGCCGAACGCGTCGTGACCTGGACGCGGGAGGCCCGGGACCTCGGTGCGAGGGTGATCCGCGGCGGCACCCGCGACGGCGCCACCGCCGCCCCCACCATCGTCGCAGACCCGCCCGCCCACGCATCGGTCGTCGTCCACGAGGTGTTCGGAGCCCTGGTGGCCGTCCTGCCCTACGACGACTTCGACACCGTCCTCGACCAGTGCAACACCAGCAGGTACGGACTCCAGGCCGGCCTGTTCACCCATGACCTCACCCGCATCCTCACCGCCTGGCGGCGACTGGAGGTCGGGGGACTGATCGTCAACGGCTCCTCCAACTTCCGTCTCGACCACGTGCCCTTCGGCGGGGTGAAGGACTCGGGGTTCGGCCGTGAGGCCCCCCGCTGGCTCATCGACGACTACACCGTCGTCAAGACGCTCATGCTGCGCGGACTGTCCGTCTGGGGCGACAGCCGGGAGCTGCCCAAGGAGGACTTGTGACCACCGTGACCGCCGCCGAAGCCCTCGTCGCCCAGCTGGAGTCCTACGGCGTCGAATACGTCTTCGGCACCTGTGGACACACCAACATCGCCCTCCTCGACGCGCTCGGACCGAGCTCGATCGAGTTCGTCATCGCCCGCCACGAACAGGCCGCCGCGCATGCCGCAGACGGATACGCCCGCGCCACCGGCCGCCCCGGCGTCCTGCTCACCCACGTCGGCCCGGGCATGATGAACGCCGTCACCGGCGTCGCCACCGCGGCCCTGGACTCCGTACCCCTGGTCGTCATCACCGGTGACATCCCCTCCTACTATTACGGCCGGCACCCGCACCAGGAGGTGAACCTCCACGCCGACGCCGACCAGACCGCCATCTACCGGCCGTTCTGCAAGCGGACCTGGGAAGTGCAGCGGGTGCGGGACCTCCCGCGTGTCACCGAGCGGGCGTTCTTCACCGCCACCTGCGGACGCCCCGGCGCCGTGCTGGTCAACATCCCCATGGACCTGTTCAACCGGCCGGTGACGCCCTACGCCGGCGAGCATCCCCTGCCCGGCCACCTCGGCCGCCCCGGCCTGGACACCTCGACCGCGGAGCGGATCGCCGAGGCCCTGCTGGAAGCGGAACGCCCCCTGATCTACTTCGGCGGCGGCCTGCGCGGCCCTCGCGCCCGCGCCGAACTGCTGTCCCTGGCCGAGCACCTGGACATCCCCCTCGCCCACTCCCTGATGGGCAAGGGCACCGTCTCCGACACCCACCCCCTGTTGCTGGGCATGCCCGGCTTCTGGGGCCTGGCCAAGACCCATGAGCACACCAAGGGCGCCGATGTCGTCCTGGCGCTGGCCACCCGCTTCGCCGAGACCGACTCCAGCTCCTGGGATCCTGCCCACACCTGGAACTTCCCGCCGAGTCACCTCATCCAGATCGACATCGATCCCGCCGAGATCGGCCGCAACTACCCCGTCCACATCGGGGCCGTCGCCGATGTGGAACTCGCGCTGGCCGAGATCCACGCCGCCGTCCGTGCCCGCCGGGGCAACGCCCTCACCCGCCCGGGGCTGCGCGAGTCGATCCGGGCCGCCCGCGGCGGCGTCTTCGCCGCGGCACGGGAGGCCGGCCGCAGCGACGACTTCCCGCTGCGGCCCCAGCGCATCCTGACCGACCTGCGCGAGGCGCTGCCCGACGACGCGGTCCTGGTCACCGACGTCGGCTGGAACAAGAACGGCGTCGCCCAGTGCTACGAACTCCCCGAGACCGGACGCTTCATCACCCCCGGAGGCGCCTCCACCATGGGCTTCGGCCCCGCCGCCGCGGTCGGCGTGCAGATCGCCCAGCCCGACCGCGTCGTGGTCGCCCTCATCGGCGACGGCGGCATGAGTGCCCAACTGCCCGCGGTCCCGATGGCCGTGGAACAGGGCGCGCCCGTGATCTTCGTGGTCATGAACAACCGGACCCACGGAACCATCGCCGACCTGCAGGCCTCCTCCTTCGGGCGGTCCTACGGGTGTGAGTTCACCGATGCCGAGGGCCGCTCCTACAGCCCCGACTTCGCCCAGTACGGCGAGTCCTGCGGCGCCGACGGCTACACCGTCACCGCGCCGGGCGAACTGCGCAAGGCCCTCGAGGACGCCGTCGCCCGCCGCCGCCCCGCCGTGCTCGACGTCCCCATGGTCAACGAGCCGGTGCCCACCCCCGGCCACTGGAACATCAAGGACATCTACGCCGGCCACTTCCCGTCCGACGCGGTCTGAATCTCGACGGCCGCCGCTCCTGCCGCGACGGCCCCGCCCGCCGCACCGACCCCGTCGACCGGACCACGGCAGCCGGCCCGGGACGCGTCGCCTCCCCCACGCCGTCACTGCCCATCCACCGTCTACCACGAGGTGACCCTCATGACCCTCTCCACCCGTCCACGCACCGTTGTCACCGGCGCCGTGGCGCTGGCCGCAGCCCTGGCGGCCTGCAGCGCCCCCGGCGAGTCCGACAGCGACACCCGGTCCGACTCGGGCCCCATCAAGATCGCCGTCGTCAACGCCCGCAGCGGCCAGCTCTCTTCCCTGGGCGAGTGGGAGTACAAGGGCGCCAAGCTCGCCATCGACGAGTGGAACAAGAAGGGCGGCATCGACGGACGCGAGATCCAGATGAAGTCCTTCGACGACCAGGGCGACCCGACCACCGGCACCAATCTGGCCCGCAAGATCGACAGCGAGAACTACATCGCGATGATCGGCACCGCGGAGAGCGCGGTCACCATCGCCATGGCGCCCGTGCTGAAGCAGGCCGAGATACCGAACATCACGTCCGGCCAGGCCGACGGCCTCATCGACCTGAAGAGCCCGTTCCTGTTCCTCAACGGCCCCACCAGCACCACGTACGACTCCACGCTGGCCAAGTACCTGATCCAGGACAAGGGCTACCGGCAGATCGCGGTGATCACCAACAACGGTTCCTTCGGAAAGGGCGAGCACGACGCCTTCCTCCAGGCCGCCAAGGACCTCGGTGTCACCCCCGTCACCGACCAGGTCGTCACCACCGATCAGAAGGACTTCAGCGCCGCGCTCACCACGATCCGGGCCAAGAAGCCGCAGGCCGTCTTCATCGGCTCCGAGGAGGTCGAGGCGGGCCTCATCGTCAAACAGGCCCGCGACCTCGGCATCACCGTCCCGTTCGCCGGCGCCGCTCCCCAGGGCACCCCGGTGTTCATCGACACCGCGGGGAAGAAGGCCGCGGAGGGCACCATCGTCAGCTCCCCCTACCTGAGCAACGACATCAGCCCGGCCGCGCGGAAGTTCGCCGAAGCCTACAAGGCGGCCTACGGCGAAGAGGCCGAGCTGCACGGGGCCAAGGCCTACGACGGCACGAACATCCTCCTGACCGCCCTGAAGACCAGCAACGTCGCCACCGGCAAGAAGCTCGCCGACGCCATCCGCGCCACCGCCTACGAGGGCCTGCTCGGCCAGTTCACCTACGGCCCCGACGGCGTCGGCATCACCCGGACGACCATCGGCGTCATCCGGGACGGCAAGCTCGTCGAGCAGAAGTGAGAGCGACGTGCAGAACACCCTCCAGACCCTCGTGGGCGGCCTGAGTCTCGGCGCCGTCTATGCCCTGGTCGCCATGGGCTTCTCCCTCGTGTACCGCACCATGGGACTGGTCAACTTCGCTCACGCCGACATCGCCATGATCGGCGCCTACGCCGCATCCACGTTCTACATCACCTCCAAGCTGCCCTTCGCCGCCGCCATGGTGCTGGCCATCGTCATCACCGGCGCCATCGGCCTGGTCATCGAGCGTGTCCTGCGGCCCTTGGAGAACAAGGACTTCGACCTGATGCTGATCGGCACGATCGGCTTCGGCATCGTCCTGCAGGCACTGGCCGTCATCATCTGGGGCACCACGGGCCGCGCCGTGCCCTCACCGCTCGACTCGGCACCGCTGGACATCCTCGGCATTCGGGTCCGCACCTACGACCTGCTGGTCATGGCGGTGGCCGCGCTCGCCGTCGTCGCCCTCGCCTTCTTCCTCTCCCGCACCAAGCGCGGCGCCGCCATGCAGGCCGTGGCCATGGACCACGAGGCCGCCACCGCGGTCGGCATCGACGTGGGCCGCAGCAACGCCCTCGCCTTCGCCATCGGCGCCGGGCTCGCCGCCCTCGCCGGAGGCCTGGTGGGCCCCATGCTCTACGTCGACGCGGCCCTCGGCGGCGCCCTGGGCATCAAGGGCTTCGCGGCCGCGATGCTCGGCGGCTTCGGCTCCATCCACGGCGCCGTGGTGGGCGGCATCGCCATCGGGGTCCTCGACTCCTACGCCGCGGGCCACTTCCAGGGCTACTCGGTCCTGGTCACCTTCCTGGTCTTCACCGTGGCGATCATGATCCGGCCCACGGGCATCTTCGGTGAAAGGACGGTCAGCCGCGCATGAGGTCCCGACTCACCGCCGCCGGCATCCTCGCCGCAGCCGCGTGGGCGTTGCCCTACGGCCTGGGCGGCTACACGATCCACGTCGTCAACATCGCCCTCATCTACGCCCTCCTCGCCGTAGGCATGGGCCTCGCGATGGGCATCTCCGGCCAGATCAACCTCGCCCAGGTGGCGTTCTTCGGGGTGGGCGCCTACGCCGTCGCCATCCTCACCACCCACTACGGGTACGGCTTCTGGGTCTCGGCGGCGCTCGCGGTGCTCACCACGGTCGTCGTCGGCATGTTCGTCGGCATCCCCGCCCTGCGCATGCAGTCCCACTACCTGGGCATCGTCACCCTCGGCCTGGCGCTGGGCTTCATCAACTGGGTCACCAACGCCCATCTCACCGGCGGTGCCGACGGCATCTCGGGGGTCCCCGTCCCCAGCCTGCCCGGGGTGGACCTGTCCAGCGAGTACCTCTACTACTACCTGGAAGTCGTCGTCTTCGGCCTGGCCCTCCTCTTCGGCCTCTTCGTCGTCCACACCTCGCTCGGCCGCCGGCTGCGCGCCATGCGGGACGACGCGCTGGCGGCCGGAGCGATGGGCGCCGAGATCCCGCTGCTGCGCATGACGGCCTTCCTCCTCGCCAGTCTCTACGGCGGCCTCGCCGGTGTCCTGTACGCCGGGCTGATCCGCTACGTGGCCCCGGAGACCTTCTCCATCGGCAACATGTTCATCCTGCTGGCCATGGTCGTCATCGGCGGCCGCCGCTCGCTGGTCGGCTGTGTGGTCGGCGCCATCGGCCTGACCCTGATACGGGAATGGCTCTCGGACTTCTCCACCTACGCCCAGCTCGGCTACGGCGTCGTCGTGGTCCTCATGGTCGTCTTCGCCCCGACCGGACTGGCCGGTGTCCCCGCCCGGTTGCGCGACCAGTTCGAGCGGCGCCGCGGTACCCGGTCCTCTCGTGCCGAACTGCGTCCCTTCACCCCGTACGACACCGTGGAGCGGCCCTCGTCGCGGCCGGCCGTGCTGTCCGTCGAGGGCGTCACCAAGCAGTTCAGGGGACTGAGGGCGCTGGACGCCGTCTCCCTCACCGTGCACGAGGGGGAGATCCGCGGCGTCGTAGGCCCCAACGGCTCCGGGAAGACGACCCTGTTCAACGTCATCAGCGGCTTCTACCGGGCGTCGGCGGGATCGGTGGGCTTCGCCGGCGCGGACACCACCACCGCCCGCCCCTATGCCCTGTCCCTCGCGGGCCTCGCCCGCACGTTCCAGAACCTACGCCTGTTCGGGCAGCTCACCGTCCGCGAGAACATCCTGGTCGCCCTGGACCGCACCCGCACCCGCGCGATCTGGCAGTACGCGATCTGGCAGCCCGGAGTCCTCGCCCGCGAACGCCGGCTGCGTGTCCAAGCCGACGAGATCCTCGAACGCTTCGGCCTCGCGGACTTCGCGGAAGCCGACCCCTCCGCCCTTCCCTACGGCATCCAGCGCCGTATCGAGATCGCACGCGCCATGGCGTCGCGCCCCCGGCTGCTGCTGCTCGACGAACCCGCCGCCGGTCTCAACGGGGAGGAGGTCCAGCAACTGATCCGCATCGTCCGCTCCATTCGTGACAGCGGCACCACCGTCATCCTCATCGAGCACAACATGGGCCTGGTCATGTCCCTGTGCGAGAAGGTGACGGTCCTGTCCAGCGGCAAGGTCATCGCGGAGGGCACACCCCAGGAGGTCGTGTCGGCACCGGAGGTCGTCGAGGCCTACCTCGGCGACTCCGACCTGGGAGAGATCGGCATGGACACACCCGCTACCGATGAACAGACCGACCGCGCGAAGGAAGTAACCCCATGAAGGTCACCGGAGCCGACGCAGTGGAGCGACTGTGTGTCGAGGAACTGAGTGTGCACTACGGCGGCGTCCGCGCGGTCAGCTCCATCGGCTTCACCGTGGAGCCGGGCCAGTCGGTGGGCATCATCGGCGCCAACGGCGCAGGCAAGACGTCCACCCTCAAGGCTCTCATGGGCCTGGTGCCCCGCAGCAGCGGCCGCATCAGCCTGGGCGACCGGGACCTGACCAAGGTGAAGGCCAAGGACATGGTGCGCCACGGCATCGGCTACGTCCCCGAGGGCCGGCACGTCTTCCCCGGCCTCTCCGTCGAGAAGAACCTGATGCTGGGCGCGTACTCCCGGACCTGGGACAAGCACACGCACCAGCAGCTCGACGAGGTCTACGCCCTCTTCCCCGTTCTGAAGGAGATGTGCGAGCGCCTGGCCGGAGCGCTCTCCGGCGGGCAGCAGCAGATGCTCGCGATCGGCCGAGCCCTCATGACCCGGCCGCGTCTGCTGGTCCTGGACGAACCGTCCATGGGCCTCTCCCCGAAGCTGGTGGGCAACATCCTCGACGTCCTGCGCAGACTGCGCGAGGAGGGCCTGAGCCTGCTGCTCGTGGAGCAGAACGCCAAGCTCACCTTCGGGGCCACCAGTCACTGCATCGTGATGGAGAACGGCGAGGTCGCCATGAGCGGCACCTCCGCCGAACTCAGCCACGATCCGCGGGTCAGGGAGGTGTACCTGGGGCTGTGACCCCGATCCCCGCGCACTGCTCGGCTGACCGGGCGGAGGGGGACCGGCATGGCGACAGCCTGCGGCACTCCCTTGCGCGCCGTCCTCTTCCCGTGGCACATCCCGCCTGGTATTCATAACGAACCAGTTCGTACATTCGCTGCGGGAGCCATGCCGTGACGCAACACTCCTATCTTGTCGGGCTCTTCGGACCGGTCACCGGCTCCTTCCTGGAGGCCGAACTGCACCAGCGGGAGGCGGACCGGCACGGAGTGCGGTATCTCTGCAGGCGATTGTGCATCGAGACCGGGCCTCCTCAACGCCGGGGCATCGCGGCCTTCATCGCCAGAGCACGGGATCTCGGGTACTCGGGACTGGCCCTGGCCCATCCCTACCGGCATCTCATCAGCCCCTATGTCGACGAACTGACCGAGGCGGCCGCGTGTCGGGGCTCCGTCGACGTCGTCGTGTTCACCCGCGACGGACGGTCGACCGGGCACTCGACGGACGTTGCCGATGTCGAGGCGGCCTTCGGGCGAGGGCTGCCGGAAGCTCCCCTCGGCCACGTCGTGCAGTGGGGAGCCGGAGCCACGGGTTTCGCCGTGGCCGGGGCCCTCAGCAAGCTGGGAGTGGAGCGCTTGACCGTACTGGACGCGGAGCCCGGTCGGGCCGAGGCCTTGGCGGCGCGACTCAACGAGCAAGCCGATGTCTCGTGGGCCGAGCCTGTTCCCGCGGAGGCCCTCGCGGAGCGGCTGCGGCGCGCCGACGGCCTGATATATGCCGCCGACGGCGGAGATGCTGTCGCCGCGGACACGAGTCTCGTTCAGGCTTTGCATCACGGCCTGTGGATCTTCGACACACGGTGGGACCGGGTCCCCACGCCCCTCCTGCTCGCTGGTAGATCCCTGGGGTGCCGAGTGCAGCACGGTGGGGGTTCGCTGGTGAACGGAGCCGCCAGTGCCTTCCGGCTCATCACCGGGCTACCACCCCACACGCCCCATATGCTCGCGGATTTCGCCGAGTTGACGGCCGGCCCCCTGGCCCACACCTGACGGGAGAGCACGGGCACCTTGGTGCACCGCCCGGCGGCGAAAGCATGTCGCCGGTGCGCGGCAGCAGCACGCCGCGGGAGGCTATCGAGGGTGTTCTCGCTGGGCACCATCCGGTCGCTCTCGCCGTTCACCACCAGGACCGGCTGCCGGAGGCGCGACAGGTCCGCCGGAGCCTGGAATCCCCCTGGTGGATAGCCTTCAACTGGGCACGGAACGACGGTAGCGAGAGGGCGTTGTCGCGGGCGCCGTTGCGCTCCTTGAGTCGGTCCAGGAAGGCGCGCGCCGCCTTGCGGCCGCCCGGGGCGCCGGTGAAGAAGGGAGCTGTTTCGGGTCCCGGCGGGTCAGAACGGCCTTGAGGGTGTCCCGGACGGTGAGTCCGGTGACCCGGTCGATGCCGGGGCCTCCGGCGGGGCCGGTGCCCGCGAGGACGACCTTGCGCACGAGGGCGGGCTCCCCGGCGGCGAGGACCTGGGCAACCGGCGTCGTGCGGCGAGCCCGTCGACGACGCGTGGGTCCCCGTCCGCCGGGGGTGAACCTCCCGCGCTCCGGCCTCGCGGTTCGAACGGCTACGGAGCGACGACGACCTCCGCGAGGGCGGAGCCCAGCTCGGCGGGAGGCGTCCGGTCGGTGACGAGGACGTCGACGAGGGACAGGCCGCCCAGGGCCATCGCCTTCTTGCGGTCGAACTTGGTGTGGTCGGCGGCGACCACGACTCGGTCCGCGAGTCCGAGAAGTGTGCGGCGCACCTCGACCTCGGCGGGGTCGAAGTAGGTGATCCCGCGGTCGACGGACAGTCCTCCGCAGCCCAGGACCATCAGGTCCAGATGGATCTGCGGCCTCTCCTGCACGGCCGTGGGGGCGACCAGGCTCAGTTCGGGTGTCATGAGCCCGCCCAGGACGAGGACCCGGCTCCTCGTGTCGCGCAGCTCGAACGCCGCGTGGAGCGAGTTGGTGATCACGGTCAGATCGTCCCGGCCGGCGAGTTGTGCGGCGACCGCCGTGCAGGTGGTGCCGGTGTCGATGCCCACCGAAGCACCCGGTCCGACCAGCTCCGCCACACACCGGGCGATCCTCGACTTCTCCAGCGTCATCGTCGAGGAACGGGCTCCGTAAGCGGGTGCCCGGCGGGGCACGGCGCCGCCGTGCACGCGATCCAGCAGCCCCGCCTGGTCGAGTTCGGCCAGGTCCCGACGGATCGTCATACCGGACACTCCGAAGCGCTCGGCGAGGGTGCCGACGTCGACCTGCCGGGACTCCTGCAGTACGCCGAGGATGGCCTTCTGCCGGGAGTTGCGCACGGGTTCCACCTCGTCCTGAGCCACGCTCCTCACGCTATCCGGCCTCCTGTCGCGCGCTCCAACCAGGGGTGGAGCGTCCTGTCTCCTCGCTTCCAGCGATGTTCATATGAACATCCTCTGTGCTCCGATCGTACACTCGGGGGCCTGCTCGCGCGGATGCAGCCGACTGTTCACAGACCGATACGCAAGTGGCGACCTATTGACCTGCGGGATTTTCGTGGCTACGGTCCGAGCCACTCAATGTTCATTCGAACATCGCCGTTCGGAGGTCCCCATGGCTGTGCCCATCAAAGCCGGTATCGAGAAGGTGCCGGGCGGGCTGATGCTCGTCCCCATGCTCGTCGGAGCCGTGGTGCACACGGCGGCGCCGGACTCCGGAGAGTTCTTCGGCTCCTTCACCGGGGCCCTGTACACGGGCCTGCCCGCGATCCTGGCCGTCTTCTACGTGTGTCTCGGCGCGACCCTGGATGTGAAGGCGACGCCCTACATCGCGAAGAAGGGCGGCGTGCTGCTGGGGAGCAAGGTCCTGTTCGCGATGCTCGTCGGCATAGTCCTGGGCCGGCTCCTGGGGGAGTCGCCGGTCAGCGGCGGGGCCTTCGCGGGATTGTCCACGCTGGCGGTGGTGGCGGCGCTGAACGACACCAACGGCGGCCTCTACATGTCGCTGATGGCCCAGTTCGGACGCAAGCGCGACGTCGGCGCCTACAGCGTCATGAGTCTGGAGTCCGGCCCGTTCCTCACCATGGTCACGCTCGGTGCCGCCGGGCTTTCCGTCTTCCCCTGGCAGACCCTGGTGGGGGCGATCCTGCCGCTGGTGCTGGGGATGCTCCTGGGCAACCTCGATCCCGAGATGCGCCGCTTCCTGGCCCCCGCCGTGCCGGCGCTCGTGCCGTTCCTCGGGCTGTCACTGGGACTCACCCTCAACCTGACCGCCGTCTGGAAGGCCGGGCTGCTGGGGGTCGGGCTGGGTCTGTTCGTGGTGCTGGTCGGCGGGGCGGTCCTGCTGCTGGCCGACAAGGCGAGCGGCGGCGACGGCATCGCGGGCCTGGCCGCGGCGACCACCGCCGGCAACGCGGCCGTGGTCCCCTCGATCGTGGCCGCCGCCAATCCCGTCTACGCGCCGGCCGCCCAGTCCGCGACCGTGCTCATCGCCTCGTCGGTCGTGGTGACGTCGATCCTCTGCCCACTGATCACCGCGCTCTGGGCCCGGCGGGTCCTGAAACAGCCCTCCGGCCCCGGCCAGGCCGGCGAACCGACGGCCGACGACGGGACGCCGTCCCCCGCCCCGCAGCACCTGCCCGGCGGACATCCGGCAGCCGTCGCACCGCGCGACGCCGGCTGAGCCGTACGCCCCCCCCCGCACCAGAGCAGTAGAAACGGAGAGCACCATGCGTGACCAAAGGGTCGTGCGCTGCACGTACTACCTGGAGTCGGCGATCGATCCGGAACAGGCTGCCGCGGCCATGGCCGGGGAGCAGTCCAGCGGCACCTTCGTCGCCGTGCCCGGTGAGTCCCCCCGCATACGCGAACGGCATGCCGCGCAGGTCGTCGACGTGCGGGAGCTGGGGGTGCGCAGCCCGTCGCTGCCGTCGCGCACCCGCCCCGAGGAGGTGCGGGCCGCCCTCGCGGTGGTCGAGTTCCCCATGGAGAACATCGGCACGGACCTGGCCACCTTGCAGACCACCATCGCGGGGAACCTCTTCGAGCTCGGCGACCTCTTCGCCTGCCGCGTGCAGGACATCGAGCTGCCGGACGAGTTCGTCGCCGCCCACCCGGGCCCGGCGTTCGGCGTCCCGGGCACCCGCAGGCTGATGGGGGACGCCGAGGGTGTCATGATCGGCACCATCGTCAAGCCGAACGTGGGCCTCGCCGAGGACGAATTCCGGCTGATCGTGCGGGAGTTGGCCAGGGCCTCGGTCGACCTGATCAAGGACGACGAGCTGATGACCGATCCCGCGTACCTTCCGCTGGAACGCCGCATCGCCGTGGCCACCGAGGAGATCCGGGAGGCCGAACAGATCACCGGCCACCCGGTCATGTACGCGTTCAACATCACGGGTGACCTCGCCGGGCTGCGCCGCCGACACGACATGGTGGTCGGGGCGGGCGGCCGGTGCGTGATGCTCAACGTCCCCGTCATGGGACTGCCCGCACTGGCCTGGCTGAGGGAGTTCTGCGAAGTCCCCGTGCACGGACACCGTGCCGGTCTGGCCGGGGCGATGCGCTCACCGGCCCTGGGGATGTCGTACCGGGTGTGGCAGCGGCTGGCCCGCCTGGCGGGAGCCGACCACCTGCACGTCAGCGGACTCGGCAGCAAGTTCTACGAGACCGACGCGGAGGTCGCCGCGCACGTGCACAGTCTGCTCGAACCACTGGGGAAGACCCTGAACCCGGTACCGACCCTGTCGTCCGGGCAGAACGTCACCACCCCGGCGCCGACCTTCGCCGCCACCGGCTCGACCGACCTCCTGATGCTCGCGGGCGGCGGCGTGGCCGCGCACCCCGACGGACCGGCCGCCGGCGTACGCAGCCTCCGCGCCGCCTGGACGGCGGCCGTCGACGGCGTCCCCCTGGACACGGCCGCACACACGGCGGCTCGGGCAGGCGACCCGGCCCTCCTCCACGCCGGTCGCGCGTTCGGGGGAGTGGCCTGACATGCCGTACGTCAGCTTCGTCGCCGATGACCTGACCGGTGCCAGCGACGTCCTCGCCCAGGCCCACCGCCACGGCCTCGACGCCGTGCTCGTCCTCGGGGACGGCAGCAGGCCGCTCCCCACCGACTGCGACGTCGTCGGGATCGCCGGGCCGTCCCGTTCCCTCGGAGGGTCCGCCTTCGACGAACTGGTCCGCGCACAGCTGGAGCAGATCACCGCGGCCGATGCGGAGGTACTGATCTACAAGGTCTGCTCCACCTTCGACAGTTCCCCCGCACGCGGCAGCATCGGCCGGGGGATCGAGCTCCTGCACGAACGGTTCCCCCACCACGGCCCGGTCCCGGTCGCGCCGGCGCAGCCGGACTTCGGCCGGTACACCGCCTTCAGCAACCATTTCGCCGGCCACTCCGGCGGCGTGCACCGCCTGGACCGGCATCCCGTCATGGCGCACCATCCGTCGACCCCCATGCACGAGGCCGACCTGCGGCAGGTGCTCGCCGCACAGCTGCGCACCGGCGAGGCCCCCGCTGCCCTCCACCTCACCGCCCACACCGACGGCTCCTTCCGCGAGCAGTGGACGACGCTGCGCCGCTCCGACCGGGCCGCCTTCGTCGTGGACGCCGTCGAGGAGGGACACCTCGACGCCCTCGCGCTGGCACTGCGGGAGGACGGCACCCGACGGCGCCCGGCGATCGTGGTCGGCTCCGGTGGCATCATGGCCGCCCTCGCCCGCACCGCCGCCGGACGGGCCGGCATCGCGGACGGCGCCCAGCCCGCCTCCGGGCCGGTGCTGGCCGTCAGCGCCTCCGCCTCCAGCACGACAGCCGCCCAGATCGCCGACGCCGTCGCACACGGCTGGGCCGAACTGGCCGTGCCCGCCCAGCTGCTCAACGGGCAGGACCCGTCCCTGCTGGGCGACCTGGAGAAGCGCGCGGCAGCCTGGCTCGCCGCCGGACGGAACGTCGTCGCGCACACCACCCGCGGAACACAGGACCCGCGCTACGCCGCGACCGGCCCGCTCGACGTCTCCTACGTGGGCGAACTGCTGGGCACCCTGGCCGGGAACATGGCCGTCAAGGGACTCACCCGGGACATCGCCGTACTCGGCGGCGACACCTCCAGCCACGCACTCCTGGCCATGGGGGTGAGCGAGCTGCGCGTCTCCTCCCAGTTCGTCACGGCCGCCCCCGTCTGCCGCACCGACGACAACGCCGCGGCAGCCGGTTGCCGACTGCTGCTCAAGGGCGGCCAGGTCGGCCCGGTCGACGTGCTCGAACGCTTCGCGCACCCGACCCGCCCGGCCTGACCCACCGATCACCGAACCCGCCGGTCATCCCGGCACGCACCAGCAACGAAGGAGCCAAACCCATGAGGGCAGTCGTCAAAGCAGCCGCCGGCAGGGGAGTCGAGTACACCGCCGACGCGCCCGAACCGAAAGCGGGCGACGGCGCGGTCGTCGTCGAGGTCGCGGCCGCCTCGCTGTGCGGCACCGACCGCGAATGCTACGAGTGGTCACCGGCGGCCCAGGCGTTCAACCTGGGACTCCCCGTCGTCCTGGGGCACGAGGCGGCGGGCACCGTCGTCGAGGTGGGCGCCGGCGTGGAGAACCTGCGTGTCGGTGACCGCGTCGCGCTGGAGAGCCACCTGCCGTGCGGCCAGTGCTTCGCCTGCCGCACCGGAGACGCCCACACCTGCGAGCGCACCCGCATCCTCGGCATGCACTTCGACGGCGTCTTCGCCGAACGCGTCGCCGTGCCCCAGCGCATCTGCGTCCCCCTTCCCGACAGCGTGCCCCTGGAGACCGGCGCGCTCCTGGAGTCGGCCGGCGTCGCGGTGCACGCCGTCCAGCGAGCCGGGTACTCGGTGGCCGGCCGCGGCGTACTGGTCAGTGGCGCCGGACCGGTGGGGATGGTCGTCGCGCGACTGGCGTCCCTCATGGGCGCCGCCTATGTGATCGTGATCGAGCCGAACCCGTTCCGCCGCGCCGAGGCCGAACGGCTCGGGGTGATCACGATGGAGCCCGGGGACGGGGTCGCCGAGCGCAGCCGCGAGCTGAGCGGCCACCGCGGAGGTGCCGACGTGGCCTTCGAATGCTCCGGAGCGGCCTCCGCGCTCCCGCCTCTCTTCGGCGCCGTACGGCGCGAGGGCACGGTCGTGACCGTCGGGCACCCGGGCCGACCCGTGGCGATCGACGTCGCCGCCCAGATCAACAAGCGGGGCATCACGCTGCGCGGGATCTTCGGCCGCCGTCTGTGGGAAACCTGGGAGCAGACGCTGCTCCTGCTGAACTCCGGCCGTCTGGACCTGGACTGGCTGATCACGCACCGACTCCGCCTCGACCAGGTCGACGAGGCGATCGACCTGCTCACCGGGGACGCCTGCAAGGTGCTGCTGGTGCCGGAGCTGGGCTGACGCCCGCGCGGTCGCCGTTCCAGGCGGCGGCCGGACGCTCCCGGGTGAGGTGGAGCACCTGCGTCCGGTCGGTGTGCGGGGTGAGCAGCTCGCGCAGTTCCGCGGCGGCGGTCCTCAGCAGCCGGCCGTCGCGGGTGGCGTGGAGGGTTTCGAGGACGAAGGCGACGTGGGCGGAGTCCTCGGTGACGCGGGTGCGGTGGGCGTCGCGGTGGTTCCAGTGCCGGGTCAGGACGTCGGTGGTGTCGGTGTAGACGACCTCGCCGGGCCTGGGGTGCTCGGTGGTGTCGGGTTCGCCGAGCGGGGTGAAGGTTTCGGTGCCGTCGGCGTGACGGATGTCGACGTCGCCGGTGACCCGGTCGAGGTCGAAGGCACCGGCGGGCAGGCCGTGGCGGACGGAGACGGCGTTGTAGGAGTCGACGGCCGGGTTGATCCGGGGCAGGCTGCCCTTCTTCGCCAGGCGGCGGCCGAGGGCGTCGACGCTGGGGCGGACGCGGCGGGGGTTGGTGCCGAAGGAACGGTAGGCGATGTGCCATGCCTCGATGCGCGGGTCGCTCTCGTCGGCGGGCCGCCAGGTCCCGTCGGCGAGCTCCCGTTCCAGGTCCTCCAGGGCGGCGGTGGTGGCCGGCCAGGGTTCGTGGCCGCGCAGGCCGGTGGCGGTGACGACGGCGATGAGGGTGTCGGGGAAGGCGTCGGTGACGGCGGGGCTGAGGCGGAAGGTGGTCACAGGGGGTCCGTTCAGGAGGGTGGTGCGGAGCGCGAGGGGGTGAGCGGTCAGGATTTCCAGGTGCCGACGCGGCCCAGGCGGCGCGACTGCTGGTGGGCGGTGGGCGCGTCCAGACCCTGGCCGCGCTCGGTGAGCCGTCGGGCGGTGTCGGTGCGCTGCTCGACGGGTTTGTGGTCGTCGTACTTGAACTTCGCGCGGACCTCGGTGACGTCCAGGCGCAGTCCGCGGATGCCGGACAGCATCCGCCCGTACGGGGGCTGGTCCGCCTCGACGGGGGCGTGGTCGCTCTCCGGCTGGAAGTGTGCCATCTGCCGGCGCAGCAGCTCGGCCTTGTCCTCGGGGTCGTCGACGATCGTGGCCCGGCAGGTGAACTGGACGGCCGCGTAGTAGCTGGTCGGGACGCCGTCGGTGGGCGGGGTGCCGGGCTTGGCACGCCACGGACCCGGGATGAAGGCGTAGTCGCCGGTGACGGTGAAGGTGACGTTCGGGTCGGCCTCGATCGACTCCCAGACGGGGTTGGGGCGGGCGAGGTGGATCAGCAGGGTGCCGCCGTCGACGATGAAGTGGGTGGGCACGACGGTGGGCGCGTGCCCGGGCAGGCCGTTGACGCCGAGGATGCCGAAGTCGTGGCCGTCGGCGATCCAGGTCTGCCACTCGGCGTCGTCCAGGGCGGCGTCCCAGGGGTGGATGAACATGCAGGGTTCCCTTCCGGGGCGTGGGGTCAGGTGAGGGCGAGGAGGCTGACGGCGACGGCGCCCAGGCCGATCAGCTGCCCGCGGTGGATCCGCTCGGGTCAGGACACCACGGGCCAGCAGGACGGTCCCGGCCGGCCCCGGCTCCGTGAGCTGACCTGCGCGGCAGGGCGGGCGGTGCCGGAGTTCAGGAGTGCCGCGCCGCAAGGTGTGATGTTCAAACGTCTGATGTTTGTGTAGGGTGCGGTCATGAAACGCATCAGCGCACCACGGCGGGCGGCCAGCCTGTCCGCCCAGCTCGTGGACAGTCTCCGGGCACACATCGAGGCGGGGGGCTGGCCGGTGGGGACGCGGATCCCGCCGGAGCAGGTCCTCATGGAGGAGCTCGGGGTCGGACGCAGCACGCTGCGGGAGGCGATCGGCGCCCTGGTGCACCTGGGGCTGCTGGAGCCCCGGGCGGGGGACGGCACCTACGTCCGTTCCTCCAGCGAGCTCCAGTCGGTCATGGTGCGGCGGGCGAGTTCCGTGCAGCGGGACAAGGTGCTGGAGCTGCGGACCGTTCTCGAGGAGTACGCCTCGGGAGCCGCGGCCCTGCGCCGGAGCGAGGAGCAGTTGCGGCAGCTGCGGGAGCTGGTCGCCGACGCCGACGCGGCCAACGCGGGTGAGGACACGGCCGCGGCCACGAGCGTCGACGCCCTGTTCCACCGGGCCGTGGTCCGGGCGAGCGGGAACGACCTGCTGATGGAGGTGTACGACCACCTCGGTACGGCACTCACGTCGGCCCTGGGCGGTCTGCCCTGGGACGCCGCCCTCGCCGAGGACCACGCCCGCCTGCACCGGCGGCTCGTCGACGCGATCGAGGCCCGGGACGCGGGCGGTGCCCGTACCGCGGCGGCCGCGATCGTCCGGCTCACCCGCGACCACGAGAACGACGCGTCACGAGCGGTGGAGGAACAGTGAGTCCGCAGTCGCCTTCGGCATCCCGTCAGCGCTCCGCCTCCCGGTCACCGGTCGCCGACCGTGCCGGCACCGCAGGGCCCACCCTGTCGGTCGGGCTCGTCATCGCCATCTGCCTGGTGGCGGCCAACCTGCGCACCACGCTCACCGGTGTCGGCGCGCTGCTGCCGGAGATCGAGCGCGGCAGCGGCCTGACGTCGAGCTGGGGAGGGCTGCTGAGCACCCTCCCGCTGCTGACCTTCGCGGCGACCTCGCCCCTGGTGGCCCGGGCCTCCCACCGGTGGGGCAGCGCCCGCCTGCTGGTGGCGGCGCTCGGAGTGCTGGCCGTCGGAACGGTGGTCCGCTCCCTCCCCTCGGTGATCTGCCTCTTCGCCGGAACGGTGATCCTCTCCGCGGCCATCGCCTTCGGCAACGTGCTGCTGCCCGCCCTGATCAGACGCAACGTGCCCGCGCACCGCATCCAGGGCGTCAGTGCTCTCTACGTGACGGTCATGGGCCTCATGGCCGCGGTCTCCTCCGGAATCTCCGCGCCGCTGGCCCACAGCGTGCCGGGCTCCTGGCACACCGCGCTGGCCTGGGGCGTCGCCTTCACCGTCGCGGCGTTCCTCGCCTGGCTGCCCCGGATGCGGGGTGACAAGCCGCAGGCGTCGGCCGGCGGGACCCACAGCCCCGTGCCCTGGCGGTCGCGGGTCGCCTGGCAGGTCACCTTCTTCATGGGCCTGCAGTCCCTGGCCTTCTACACCGCCGTCGCGTGGCTGCCCAGCATCCTGATCGACCGCGGCACGAGCAGCACCACGGCCGGATGGATGCTGTTCTACTACCAGGTGGTGTCGCTGGCCGCCAGCAGTCTCCTGCCCCTGCTCACCCGGGGCCGGCACGACCAGCGCTGGATCGCGGCCGGGGCCTCGGTCCTGGTGGCGGCCGGTTTCACCGTACTGGTCGCCGCCCCCGCGCTGTCCGTCCCGGCGTGCACCCTGCTCGGACTCGGCGGCGGCGCGTGCCTCGTCCTCGCGCTGAGCTTCCAGAGCCAGCGCGCGGGCAGCTCCGGCGAAGCCGCCGCGCTGGCCGGCATGGCACAGTCCATCGGCTACCTCGTGGCGGCGGCCGGGCCCCTCCTCCTCGGCATCCTGCACGACACCACGCGCAGTTGGACCCTGCCGCTCACCGTCCTGGCCGTCCTGGGGATCGCCACCGCGGTCGCCGGGCACGGCGCGGGACAGGACCGCCACATAGGCCGGGCCTCGCGCTGACACCACGTGGTCGCACGGCCGGCCGGCCCGGCGGTGAGCCGGCCCGGTCGGCCGTGTTCGGGTTCGCCGTGGGTCAGTGGTGGCCGTGCGGCCGCAGCCACTGCGGCCGGTGGGCAGCGGGGCGGCGGTGTCCGGCCGCCGGCTCGTCCGCGGTGTCCGTGCTGCCGCCCGAACCCTCCAGGCGGCCGGCCATCGCGTCACGCTCGGCGGTGGCCCGCCTGGCGGTCTCCCGCTGCGTGCGGCGCTTCTTGCCGCGGTGGCGCGCCAGTACCGTCCCGGCCATGAGCATCCACATGCCCAGGCCGAAGATCAGGGTCAGGGCGATGCCGCCGAGAAACGCCCCGAGCGTACTGATCGTGAATGGCTCGCTCCCCAGCAGCGTCACGGTGTAGTCCGGACCGCCGGACAGGTTGTACGCGATCAGCAGGCCCGCGAAGGCGGCGGCGCCCGCCATGAGCAGGAGGCCCAGCACCAGCATGTCTCTCACCTCGTCGTACGTGGATGTCCTCCGTCCGGGTCACCATCAGAAATGGGGCAAAACGCGCAACTTGGATGTGCCGGGTGACGCCTTTCGACGCGTCGGCCAGCCGTCGCACCGCCTCCCGCACCGCCCGGCCTCCGGGCGAGGCGCGGCGGCGTTCTACCCTGGCCGCCGGATGCCGCCGTGTGCGGGCCGACGCCTGTGACCCCTGATGCCCGGAGTAGGAGACCCGCCTGTGGATCTGCGAGCCGCCCTGGAAGCCCACCGCCTCGTCGCCATCGTGCGCGGCGGCGACGCCGACGCCGCGCTGCGCACCGTGCTGACGCTGGCCGAGGAAGGCGTGGAGCTCATCGAGGTGTCGCTGACCGGCAAGGACGCCCTCCTGGTCATCGAACGCGCCAGAGCGGCCCTCGGGCCCGACCGCCCCCTGGGCGCCGGCACGGTGCTCACCGCCGACGACGCCGTGGCCGCCCACCGCGCCGGCGCCGACTTCGCGGTCACCCCGGGGCTGGGGGAGGGCGTCACGGCGGCCCGGGAGCGGGGCATGCCCGTCCTGGCCGGCGTCATGACACCCACCGACGTCATCACGGCGCGCAGCCTCGGCGCCACCGCGCTGAAGATCTTCCCGGCGGCCCAGGCGGGCGGACCGGCCTATGTGAAGGCCCTGCGCGGACCCTTCCCGCACGAGGCCCTCGTGCCCGTCGGCGGCGTCGACGAGGCGGCGGCCCGCGCTCACCTCGCCGCCGGCGCCACCGCGGTCGGGGTCGGTTCCCCGCTGATCGGCGACGCCGCCGACGGAGGCGGCCTCGACGGCCTGCGCGCCCGCGCCCGCTCCTTCCGCGCCGCCGTGCGGGAGGCCCGGCCGTGACCGGCGCACGGCCCATGCCGGAGAGGGACGGCGACACCGCCGCACCCGAGCGTGAGAACACCGACGCCGATCCGGACACGAGCCCCTGGCGGCCGCCGCGAGGGCCGGTGGTGTGCCTGGGGGAGACCATGGCGGCCATGGCCCCGGCCCCCTCGCAGTCACTGGACGACGCCGGGTCCCTGTGCCTCTCGGTGGCGGGCGCGGAGTCGAACGTGGCCATGTACCTCGCGGACCTGGGCGTACCCGTCTCCTGGCTCTCCGCGGTCGGTGACGACGCGCTCGGCCGGAGGGTGCGCTCGGCCGTCGCGCGGGCGGGCGTGGACGTCTCGGGCGTGCGTACCGACCCGGCGCGGCCGACCGGCCTGCTCCTGAAGGACCCGGGCACCAACGGGACCCGCGTGCACTACTACCGCACGGGCTCGGCGGCCTCGGCCCTCGGCCCCGGCCTGCTGGACGACGCCCGGATCGGCGGGGCCGCCCTGGTCCACCTGACCGGGGTGACGCCCGCCCTGTCCCCGTCCTGCCGCGCCCTGGTGGAACGGGCCCTGCACACCCCGCGGGAGCGGCGCGCCCACGCCGTCAGCTTCGACGTCAACCACCGCCCCGCACTGTGGCCCCCGGACACGGCCGCCACGGTGCTGCGGGAGCTGGCCGACCGCGCCGACATCGTCTTCGTCGGACTGGACGAGGCCCAGGGCCTGTGGGGCGCCGACCTGCGCGCGACGGACGTCCGCCGGCTGCTGAGCCGCCCGCGCGTCCTCGTCGTCAAGGACGGCGGGCGGGGTGCCACCGCGTTCACCGGGCACGGAGTGTGCACCGTGCCAGCCCTGGCCACCGAGGTCGTGGAGCCGGTCGGCGCGGGCGACGCCTTCGCCGCCGGGTTCCTCGCCGGACTGTGCGGCGGCAGAGATCTCACCAGGGCCCTGCGGCTGGGTCACCTCACGGCCGCGTCCGCGCTGAAGGTCGTCGGGGACCACGGACCCCTGCCCGACGAGGACACCATCGAGACGATGCTGGCCCTCGCCGAGCAGGACTGGTGTCAGGCGCCGATGTCGTAGAGCGCGAACTCCTCCCACGAGCCCGTCACCTCGGTGGAGCGGGCGCGCAGCGCGTACTGGAGCGAACCGGTGTAGCCGTTCTCCATGGCGACGAAGAGCCCGTTGAGCGTGGACTGCAGCGCCCAGCGGTCCAGGGTCTCGTTGTAGTAGAGGACGAACCGCTCCCAGCCGCCCACGCTGGTGGAACGCGCGCGCAGGACGTTCTGCGCGCTGCCGGTGTAGTTCTTCTCCACCGCCACGTAGCGGTTGTTGGCCAGGGAGCGCAGCGCGTAGGTCTCGGTGGCCTCGTCCCACTCGAAGGCGTAGCTCTCCCAGGAGCCGCCGAACTCGGTCGAACGGGCCCGCTGGAGACCGGTGTTCGGCTCGGCGTAGTTCTTCTCGGTGGCCACGAAACGGTCGTTGCGGGCCGACTGCACGGCCAGCAGCTCGGGCTCCGCGGCCGCGGCGGCGGTGTCCCCGGCGGCGAGCGGGGCCCGCCGGGCGTCCTGCTCCCCGGTGATCCGCGCCAGGGCGGTCGCGTCCACCGCCTCCCAGCCGGCCGGAGCGGCGGCGGGCCCGTCGGCGCGCGGGGCGGCGACGGCGGTGGGCACGGTCAGCGCGGACGCCGCGAGCAGGGCGCTCAGGGACAGCAGGACGGAGGTCGTACGTCGCACGGTGATTCCTCGGCTTTCGTCATACGGATACCGGGGCGGCGGGACGGAGATCCCGCGGGGAAAAGGGCACCCAGACATGACGGCGTCACCCCCGAATTTCTCCGCACCCCCCAAAGGCCGCCGTCGGCACCCCTCCCCGGGTGCGTCGGCAGCCGCCGCGCCGAACTCGGCGAAGCGGTTTCAGCATAGTGATGTTGAAGTCCGAACCGGTACTGTCCCGCCCTCAATTCGACGATCTCGGACCGGAATTGGACAGCATTACGGATTCCGTGGTCCGCCGTTAATTCCCCGGCAACTCGCCGTTGCCCCGGCGGCCGAGCCACCGGCCGGCCCGGTGCGGTCAACGCGAGCTGCTGGTGGCTCCGTCCACGACGAATCCGACCCCGATGCCGAGCATCCAGGTGTCCTTCGCCAGGGCCGTTCCCTCCTGCGTCGGGCGCAGGCTGCCCTCCTCGCGCATTCCCGGGGTGCGCAGATAGAGTCCCACCAGTCCCGCCGAGAACGCGGTCAGGCCGATGCCCGCCAGAGCCGTCGGTACGACCGGCAGGAGCAGCGCCGTGCCGAGCGCGATCTCACCGGCGGAGAGCAGCCGGACGAACGTGGAGGGCTGCAGTCTGCCGAGGAACGGATAGGTGTTCTTCGCCATTCCGTGCATCATGGCGGCGGCCTGCTCATCGGCTCCGCGCTTGGCGAGGCCGGAGTTGAGAATGAAAGCCCCGGTGGCCAGTCGCGGGGCGACATGCCTGAGCTCGACGGGCAGACGCATGGGGACTCCTAGCGGTGTTTCCTCGAAGACACGCTCAGGCTAGGGCGCGCCCGTTCCCCGCGCAGCGCGGACGTCCGGGAGCTGCTCCGATCGGGTCACGGCGGCCCCCGTCGCGTACGCCCGGCTCAGTACGGGCGGTTACTCCCGCCGCGGGACGCCTCGGCGGCCGCCGACCGGCAGCGTGGGCGGGGTGAAACTCAGCCGCCCCGCACGCCGGGCCTCCCTCGTCGTCCACGTCGTCGCCTCCGCCGCCTGGCTCGGGCTCACCGTCGGGCTGCTGGCGCTCGGCGTCACCGCGGCCACCAGCGCCTCCCCGGTGGCGGTGGAGGCCGCCGTCCGGTGCATGAAGCTGTTCGCCGACTGGCTGCTGCTCCCGCTCGCCCTGCTCACCCTGGCGAGCGGTCTGGTGCTGGCCCTGGGCACACCGTGGGGTCTGGCCCGGCACCGGTGGGTGTACACGAAGTTCTGGCTGACCCTGGGCACCACCATCGCCACGTTCTTCGCGCTGCGCCCCGGGGTGAACTCGGCGGTCGCCGCCGTGGCCGCCGGAGGGCCGCTGCCCGACGCGGGGGACGTGCTCTTCGGGCCGGTGGTCTCCCTGTCCGCCTACGTCTTCATGACCCTGCTCTCGGTCCTCAAGCCCTGGGGACTCACCCGGCGCGGTCGCCGGCTGCGCGGCCACCGTGCCGGTGGACGACGAACGCGGTCCGACGAGCCGGCGGGCGGCGGCCCTCCGCTGCGTCGCCGTCGGGCGGTTCGTAGCATGGGATCATGAACGGCTCAGTCCCCGACACGATGCGGGCGGCGTACATCGACGCCGTCGGACCGGCCGGCGCCATCCGCCACGGGGAACTCCCCGTGCCGCCCGTGGGCCCCACGGACGTGCTCGTGCGGGTGACGGCCGTCGCCGCCGACCCCGTGGACACCTTCGTACGGTCCGGCGCGTACGCCACACCGCTGCCGCTGCCCTTCGTCGTCGGCCGCGACCTGGTGGGCGAGGTCGCCGTGGCCGGGCCCGGCGCCGCGGGCTTCACGGCCGGGCAGCGGGTGTGGTGCAACAGCCTGGGCCACGCGGGCCGGCAGGGTTCCTTCTCCCAGTACGCGACGGTCGCCGCCGAACGCCTCTACCCGGCGCCGCCCGGCATCGACGCGGAACACCTCGTGGCGGCCGCCCACCCGGCCGCCTCCGCCTGGCTCGCGCTGTTCCGGCACGGGCGGCTGCGGGCGGGGGAGACCGTCTACGTCGGGGGCGGCGCCGGGAACGTGGGCGGCGCCGCCGTCGCCCTGGCCTCCCGGGCCGGGGCCCGCGTGATCGCCACGGCGCGTGCGGAGGACGCCGAGGAGGTGCGGGGCCTGGGCGCCGCCGAGGTCCTCGACCACCGCGCCCCCGACCTCGACGCGCGCGTGCGCCGGGCCGCCCCCGACGGCTACGACGTGCACCTGGACACCTCCGGCCACGGGGTGCTCGCCGACGCCGTGGAGTCGCTGGCCCGGGGCGGACGGCTCGTGGCGATGGTGGGCCTCGGCACCGGCCCCGCCGCACTGCCCGTGAGCCGGCTCTACACCAGGGACGCGAGCATCGTGGGCTTCGCCATCAGCAATGCCACGACCGCCGACCTGGCCGAGGCGGCCCGGGGCGTCGTGGACGTCCTCACGGACACCCCGTGGCGTCCGCGCGTCGCCGACCGGCTGCCGCTGTCGATGACGGCCGAGGCCCACCGCAGGCTGGAGGCCGGGGAAGTGCGGGGGCGTCTGATCCTCGTCCCTTCTTGATCGTCTTTCCGGCCCGGCGGGCCCGGTCCATGATGGACACGAGGGGGAAACCACACAGCCCGCCACAGGAACGTGGGGTTCAGGAATGCGCCGTGAAGACCTGCCGGCCCCGGAGTCGGGGCTGCTGCTCACCCACTTTCTCACCGTGGCCGACGTGCCGCGCTCGCGTGCCTTCTACTCCGAGGTGCTGGGCGGCGAGGTCGTGCTCGCCGAGAACCCGTGCATCGTCAAGCTCGCGAACAGCTGGATCATCATGAACCCGGGCGGGGGACCGACGCCGGACAAACCCGACGTCACCCTGCGTCCGCCGGACGACCCCGGGACGGCGACGAGCTTCCTCAACATCCGGGTGGCCGACATCGAGCGCTGCCACCGCGAGTGGACCGCGCTCGGCGCCGAGTTCCTCACCCCGCCGATCGACCGCAAGGCCGAGCTGCGGTGCTACCTGCGCGACCCCGACGGCTACCTGATCGAGGTCGGCCAGGCCACCGGCCTGCTGGAGGGCATCCTCGCCGACCCTCCCGCGGGCCGGGGCTGAAGCGTCCTGCGGGTTCGGCGGGCCGCCGCTCAGGGCTGCGGACGGACGGTCAGCAGCTGCTGGGCGTGGCCCACCGGGCCGTCCAGGTCGTGCAGCACGGTGCTGGTGACGCCCTGACCGGTGGGCCCGAAGACGACGGTGGTGTCCAGGCCGGTCCAGCGACCCCGCGGCGCGCGGTGCAGGTGCAGGGTCAGATCCACGTTCGGGAACATCCACTCCCGCGGCGACTGCCGCACCGCGATGCCGTTGGCCGTGTCGACCAGCGCGACGTACGAGGCCAGCGGGCTCGCGCTCTCCCCGGCGACCAGATCGAGGCCGGAGGAGACCCAGGCGGTGGTGCGACCCGGCCGGGGCGGGGCGAGGGGACGTACGTCCAGGGAGGCGATGTACCCGCCGGGCCACTCGGAGTCCATCGGCCAGCGGGCGAGCGTGTCCGGCCCGGTGAGCCGGTCGGCACCGCCACCGGCGACGGCGCCGGTGTCCCCGTCCGCCAGCAGCCACGCCCTGGCCCGCGCCACCGACCGGTCCGCTATCAGCACGGTCGCCTCGACCAGCTCGATGGTGCGTCCCGGCCGGACGGTCTCCACCCGTATCTCGCACTCGTCCAGCGCCGGGCGGCCCAGGATGTCGAAGCTGATCCGGCTCAGCGACATCCCCGCACCGGCACGGCCCGCCAGATGGCGGTCGACGGCGTGGACGATCAGACCCCCGAGCGGACTGAAGTGCTGTTCGTCCGGGCTCCACGCGCCGCCCGCGTGCGGGGTCGGCTTGTAGCGGTGCTCGTCGATGCGCTCGTAGTAGCTGTCCGGGGACGCTGTGCTGGTGTTCAACGGGCTGCTCCTGGAACGACGGCGGTGACGAGGACGACGGCGGGCCGGGACGGCGCCGCCGGGGCCGCGACCAGGATAGTTCGGTGGCGGATCACCGCTCCGGCCGAGTGGGGCGCCCCCGGCTGGGAACCCTGACCATCCAGGAAGCCGAAGGCGGCGCGCAGGCGAAGGAGTACCGCGATGGCCGAGAACCGCGACGACGGCGAGCACCTGAGGAAGGGCGACAAGGTCACCTGGAGCAGCCACGGCTCCCGCACCGGGGGCGAGGTGGAGAAGAAGATCACCAAGCGTACCGAGGCGGCCGGCCGCACCGTGGACGCCTCCTCCGAGGACCCGCAGTACCAGGTGCGCAGCGACAAGTCGGGCAGCCCGGCGGTGCACAAGCCGTCCGCGCTGAAGAAGAAGTGAGGAAGTGAGGCGTCATGGACGGCGACGAGCAGGACGAGACCCGGGACGCCTTCCACGACCTGGTGAACATGACACCGGCCGAACTGGACCGGTGGCTCGACACCGACGAGTCGCGGGACGCCGGGCACCACCAGGACGGGGGCGAGTCCGTGGGGCACGCGTCCGGCCGCCGGATCGTCGAGATCCTGCACAAGAACAAGGGCGACCTCTCGGACGACGACTACGAGCACATGCGCAAGGTCGTCGGCTACGTCCGCCGGCACCTGGCCCAGCGCCCGTCGGGTGACGTCGAGGACACCCGGTGGCGGCACTCGCTCATGAACTGGGGCCACGACCCCCTGGCACACCATGGATGACGACGACCCGCACCGCCGCCCCGAGGGCGTCAGCGACGAGACGGTCGAGGCCCTCGGGTCCCTGTCCAAGGCGCTGGAGACGACCGAGTGCGCCCGCGGCCACCTGTTCGCCTTCCACCAGCACACCGGTGCGGCGGACTTCGAACTCGACCGCGCGGTCGAGCTGCTGCGCGCCGCGGGGCACCCGGAGCTGGCGGAGCGCGTGCGCACCGAGATCCTGGGCCGCAACGTCATCCCCGGCCACTGGACGTTCCAGATCGTCGACGCCTACGACCGGACGTACTACCAGCCGTTCCGGGACCTGGAGCGGGAGGCGGTGGCACGCCTGGCCGCGGGCCGCCGCCACCTGTACGAGGCGGAGCTGAAGGAGGTCCGCCGGACCCGGAACCACCCGGACCACACATCCCGCCCGGACGGCCCCCGCGCCTGACGGTCGGCCCGCCGCACCGGTTTCAGGAGCCCGAGCCGTCGCGCCCCTGGCCGGACGGCCGGGAAGCGCGGGCGGCGGCGCGGGCGATGTTGCGGGCCATGCCGCCGAAGACCACGGCGTGGAAGGGCCACACGCTCCACCAGTACGCCTGGCCCGCCAGCCCGTGCGGATGGAACAGCGCCCGCTGCCGGTACCGCGTCCGCCCGGCGTCGTCGGTCTCGGCGTACATCTCCAGCCAGGCGAGCCCCGGCAGCCGCATCTCGGCGCGCAGCCGCAGCAGCCGCCCGGGGACGATCTCCTCCACCCGCCAGAAGTCGAGCGAGTCCCCGACCCGCAGCCGCGCGGAGTCCCGACGCCCCCGGCGCAGGCCCACCCCGCCGACCAGCCGGTCGAGCCGGCCCCGTACCGCCCAGGCCAGGGGGAAGGAGTACCAGCCGTTGTCGCCGCCGATGCCCTCGATCACCCGCCACAGCGCCTCGGGCGGCGCGTCGACGGTCAGTGCGCGGTGGTCGGTGTAGAGGCTGCCGCCGGCCCAGTCCGGGTCGGTGGGCAGCGGGTCGCTGGGCGCCCCCGGCACGGACGCGGACGACCAGCGGGTGGTGACCCGGGCCTCGCGCACCCGGCGCAGGGCCAGCCGCAGCGCGTCGTCGAAGCCGAGCGGGCAGCCCGGCGGCGGTGGGACGTACCGGACGATGTCGTTCTCGCCGCACACCACCTCGTGCCGCAGCGACTCGGTGAGCGGGCGTGCGATGGCCGCCGGGACCGGCGTCACCAGCCCGACCCAGTGGCTGGACAGCCCGGGGGACAGCATCGGCACCGGCAGGATCAGCCGTCTGGGCAGCCCGGCGACCTCGGCGTAGCGCACCATCATGTCCCGGTAGGTGAGGACGTCGGGGCCGCCGATGTCGAACGTCCGGGAGACCTCCTCCGGCATGGTCGCGCTGCCGACCAGGGCGCGCAGCACGTCCCGGACGGCGACCGGCTGGATGCGGGTGCGGACCCAGCTGGGCGTGACCATCACCGGCAGCCGCTCGGTGAGATAGCGCAGCATCTCGAAGGAGGCCGACCCGGAGCCGATGACGACCGCCGCGCGCAGCACGGTCGTGGGCACGCCGGAGGCCAGCAGGATGCGGCCGACCTCGGCGCGGGAGCGCAGGTGCGGCGACAGTTCCCGTTCCGGCACTCCGGACGGGGTCAGGCCGCCCAGGTAGACGATGCGCCGCACGCCGGCCGCCGCGGCCCGTTCGGCGAAGGTGCGTGCCGCCCGCCGGTCGGTCGCCTCGAAGTCGCCGCCGGCGCCGAGCGCGTGCACCAGGTAGTAGGCGACGTCGACGCCCTCCATCGCCCGTGCCACCGAGTCGGCGTCGGTCACGTCCCCGCGCACCACCTCGGCCCTTCCCGCCCACGGATGGTCGCGCAGCTTGTGCGGGGAGCGGGCCAGGCACCGCACCCGGTGTCCGGCGTCGAGCAGTTCCGGCACGAGCCGGCCCCCGACGTATCCCGTCGCACCGGTGACCAGGCAGCGCGGGCCCGCTCCGCCGCCCTCGCCGCTCGTCCGGCCGGGTCCTTCGTCTGCCTGGCTCATGTGGCTCCGTCGCTCGCGGGACAGTCGTCACCGTGACCCCTTCCCCCGCACGTGCCGCGGCGGACGCGTCCCGGCCCAGGTCGACCCTTCTATACGCTGATCGCGTGGCGACAGCGAACCAGCGCGGACAGCACGCGCACGAGCGGGGGACCGGCCCCGGTCCCGAGGCGGGCGACCTGCACGTCCTCGCCGCACAACTGCGGCGGATGAACGGCGAGATCAACCGCCTCGTGCACGGTTTCGCCGGCGGCCACGGCCTGCACGCCACCGACGTCCAGGCGCTCGCCGCGATCCTGGACGCGTCCGAGCCCATGACGCCGGGGCGGCTGCGCGAGCACCTGGGGCTGACCTCGGGCGCGGTGACGGCCTGCGTGGACCGGTTGGAGCGTGCGGGTCACGTGCGCCGGGTCCGGGAGAGCGCCGACCGCCGGGTCGTGCACCTGCGCTACGTGCCCGAGGCCCGGGAAGCGGCCCGGAGGTACTTCCGTCCGCTGGCCGAGGCCGCCGCCGCCACCCGCTCGCGCTTCGACGACGACGAACTTGCGGTCGTGGTCCGCTTCCTGAAGGCGATGAACGAGGAGCTGGGCCTCGTACGGTCGGACGAGCGCTGAGCCTCCCGGCGGTTCCGCATACGTGGAGTGACCTCGGGTACACGCGGTGTGTCTTGACGGTCCTGAAGTAACTCGATCATTGAGATTGTTTATGATCGAGTCACTTTCCCACCGTCCCGCATACCTGGAGACCCGACACCGATGTCCACCCCCTCCCGGCGGGCCCGCCGGCTCCTCCCCGCCGCCCTGCTCCTGGTCTGGCTCGGCATCGGCGGAGCGCTCGGGCCGTACGCCGGAAAACTCGGCGAGGTCGCGACCAACGACCGGGCCGCCTTCCTGCCCCGCAGTGCGGAGTCCACCCGGGTCGTCGACGCCCAGAAGGCCTTCCAGCGGGACGAGACGCTCCCGGTGATCGTCGTGTGGACCGCCGACGGCGGCGGCTCCGTCACGGGTCACCGGGCCGAGGCCACCCGCTCCATCGCCTCACTGGAGGGCGAGCCCGGTGTCGTCGGACGGGCGTCGCCCGCGCTGCCCTCCGACGACGGCGAGGCCCTCCAGGCCGTCGTCCAGGTCGAGCCCGACCTCGGCGACGCGCTGCCCGACGTCCTGGAGCGGGTCGGCGACGCGGCCGGGCAGGTGCCGGGCACGCGGGCCCGGCTGGCCGGTCCCGCGGCCTCCCAGGCCGACCTCTCCGACGCCTTCTCGGGCATCGACGGACTGCTCCTCGGGGTCGCGCTGATCACCGTCCTGGTGATCCTGCTGCTGGTCTACCGCAGCGTCCTGCTGCCCCTGGTCATCATCCTGGGCGCGGTCTTCGCCCTCGGCCTGGCCTGTGCGATCGTCTACGCGCTCGCCGAGCGGGGCGTCGTACGCGTGGACGGGCAGGTCCAGGGGATCCTCTCCATCCTGGTCATCGGCGCCGCCACCGACTACGCCCTGCTGCTCACCGCCCGCTTCCGCGAGGAACTCGCCCGGCACCCGGACCGCTTCGCCGCCGTGCGTGCCGCCCTGCGGGCTTCCTGGGGGGCGGTGGTGGCCAGCGCGGCGACCGTGGCCCTCGCGCTGCTGGCCCTGCTGCTCAGCGACCTGACCAACAACCGCGCGCTCGGGCCCGTCGGCGCCATCGGCATCGTCTGCGCCGTACTGAGCACGCTCACCTTCCTGCCGGCCGTCCTGGTGCTGCTCGGCCGGGCCGCCTACTGGCCGGCCAGGCCCGTACGGACCGGTGACCCGGAGGCCGGGCACCGGCTGTGGCACCGGGTCGCGGAACGGGTGGACCGGGCCCCGCGCCGCATCTGGGCGGTCTCCCTGGCCGCGCTGCTGGCCTGTGCCGCCTTCGCGCCGACCCTGTCCTCCAAGGGCGTGCCGCTGGACGAGATCTTCGTGAACGACACCCCGTCGGTCGCCGCCCAGCAGACGCTGGCACGGCACTTCCCCGGCGGTTCCGGCAACCCCGCCGTGATCATCGCCGAGGCCGACCGGCTGGACCCGGTCCTCGCGGCCGCCCGCGACACCCCCGGTGTCGCCTCGGCGGTCCCGGTCACCGCGTCGGGCCGTCCCGGCGGCGGCGAACCCAAGGTGGTCGACGGGAGGGTACGCGTCGACGCGACGCTCCGGGCGCCGGCCGACAGCGACGCCGCCAAGAACGCGGTGGCCCGGCTCAGGACGGCCGTCCACGACGTCCCCGGCGCCGACGCCCTCGTCGGGGGCTACACGGCTCAGCAGTACGACACCCAGCGCACCGCCGAGCACGACCGGACGCTCATCGTGCCGGTGGTCCTCGCCATCATCCTGGTCATCCTGATCGCCCTGCTGCGCTCCCTGCTGATGCCGGTGCTGCTCGTGGCGACGGTGGCACTGAACTTCGTGGCCACCCTGGGCGTCTCCGCGCTGGTCTTCACCCACGTGTTCGGGTTCAGCGGCACGGACGCCTCCGTCCCGCTCTACGGGTTCGTCTTCCTGGTCGCCCTCGGCGTGGACTACAACATCTTCCTCATGTCGCGGGTCCGGCAGGAGGCGCTGCGCCACGGGGTGCGGGAGGGCATCCTGCGCGGGCTGACCGCCACCGGCGGCGTGATCACCTCGGCCGGGGTCGTCCTCGCCGCCACCTTCGCCGCGCTCGGGGTGATCCCGCTCGCCTTCCTGGTGCAGATCGCCTTCATCGTGGCCTTCGGCGTCCTGCTGGACACGCTGGTGGTGCGCTCGCTGCTGGTCCCGGCGCTCGCCCGCGACCTCGGCGCCGTCGCCTGGTGGCCCGGACGGCCGGGGCACCGGGACCGGGCGGGGCAGGGGTGATCCGACCGGCCCGGGGCGGCGTCACGCGTCGGGACGCTGGGCGAGGGGGCGCACCGTGCCGAGGAAGCGCCGTACGTCGATCTCGATGACGACCCGCTCCGGGTTCGCCCGGGGCTGCCGGTAGCGGGCGGCGTAGCGGGTCTCCGCGTCGCGGACCGCCCCGGCGTCGTCCCGCACGGTCGCGATGCCCTCCAGCGTGGACCAGCGCCTGCCCTCGACCTGGCCCACGGCGACGACCGCTCCGGCGGCCCGCCGTACGTTGCGCGCCTTCGTGGTGTCCCGACTGGTGATGACCCGCGCCGTGCGGGTGGCGTGGTCGTACGTCACCCCGACCGGGACCAGGTGGGGCGTCCCGTCGGCCCGCGGCGTCGACAGGAAGCACACCCGGCGCTCCTGCCAGAACCGGACGAACTCGTCGTCCGCGTCGTGCCGTTCCCCGGCGTCCATCCGCTCTCCTCGCCCGCGCCGCGTGTGTCCCGTCCGGGACAGCATCGCCCGGCGGGACGGGCGCCCGCACGGCGGGGTCCGCGCATGCGCGGGCCGGCGCGACGGGGACGGCCTCAGGCGGCGTCCCGCCCGGCGCCGTGGCCGACGCCGCGACCGCCGCCCGGCAGGAGGCGCAGGTGGCGGCGCCGGGCGTGCCGGGGCGGCGCCGGATCTCCGAACAGCCGGTCCTCCAGAGACGTCATGGCGAACAACAGCAGCCCCAGACCGGGCAGGAGCAGTACGGCAACGGTAACCACGCGGCGGACCCCTTCCGCTGTGGGACGACTCCCGGCGGGTGCCCAGGCGGGCGCCGGTGAAAGCCGTCATGTTCGACCGGCCCGTGGGTAAGCGGCCCCGACGGCAGACAAGTCGTCCCCGAGGAACGGAGCAGCCGAGCCGACGTCGCACCTCCCCCCGCCCGCCGGACCGGCCACGAACCCGGAGCCGGCGGCCTCGTGGTCGGACTGGGCCGGCGACCACACCACGGCACTGATCGGGATACCGCTGCGCATCGCGCTCATCGTCGTGATCCTGCTGGTGCTGCGCGCGGTGGCCAAGCGGGCCATCACCCGGGTCGTCCAGCGGGTCCTGGAACCGTCCGCGGGCGAGGCCGAGCGCAGCCGCCCGCGCAGGCCGGCCCGCGGCGCCGCCGTCCCGCACCGCGACCGGTCCCGGGCGCGGCAGCGCCGCGAACAGCGGGCCCGCACCATCGGCTCGGTGCTCAGCAGCGTCGTGACCATCGTGCTGTTCATGGTCGGCGTGGCCATGGTGCTCGACCAGGTCGGCATCGCCCTCGGCCCGCTGCTGGCCGGCGCCGGAGTGGTCGGCCTGGCCATCGGCTTCGGCGCCCAGAGCCTGGTCGCGGACCACCTGTCCGGGCTGCTCATCATGGTCGAGGACCAGTACGGCGTCGGCGACTCGGTCGACCTCGGTGAGGCCGTCGGCGAGGTGGAGCACGTAGGCCTGCGCCTGACCCAGGTGCGCGACCTCAACGGCGGCCCGTGGCACATCCGCAACGGCGAGATCCTGCGGGTCCGCAACGACAGCCAGGAGTGGGCCCGCGCCGTCCTGGACGTCGCCGTGGCCCACGACGCGAACCTCGACACCGTCTACCGGGTGCTGGAGGACACCGGCCGCGCGCTGCGCGAGGAGCCGGACCTCGCGGACGTCCTGCTCGAGGACCTCGCGGTGTGGGGCGTGCAGTCCCTGGACGCCGACGGGGTGCTGGTGCGCCTCGCCGTCAGGACCGCGCCGCTCCAGCAGTGGGGCATCACCCGCGAGCTGCGCCGCCGGGTCAAGGATGCGCTGGACGACGCGGGCGTCGAGATCCCCTTCCCGCGCCGGGCGGCGTGGGGGCGCACCGACACCCCCGACGGTGGGGCGGAGGCGCTCACGCGCTGACGAGAGGCCCGGCCGACGCCGGGTTTGCCGATCCGGCAAACATCTTTGGCGCCTCCTGACCGGCCGGGGCAGCCTGCACACGGGGCGCGCGGTTCTCGCGCGCCCCGCCGAGCAGACGACCGCGCCCGCCCCAGGAGGCACTGTGAACGACATCCCCGCGCCGGCTCCCGCCGCGGAGTTCTGGGAGGCCCGCTACCGCGACGCCGGCCGCGTGTGGAGCGGCCGCCCCAACGAGCTGCTGGTTCAGGAGGCGGGTGACCTCGCGCCCGGTACCGCGCTCGACCTCGGCTGCGGCGAGGGGGCGGACGCCGTGTGGCTCGCCTCGCGCGGCTGGCGGGTCACCGGCGTGGACATCTCCGCCACCGCCCTCGAACGCGCCGCCGGGCACGCCGCCGAGGCCGGGGTCGGCGACCGCGTCGCCTGGGAACGCCACGAGCTGGGACCCTCGTTCCCCGCGGGCTCCTTCGACCTGGTGAGCGCCCACTACCTGCAGTCCCCGGTCGCGCTCGACCAGCAGGCGGTGCTGCGCGCCGCCGCGCGGGCCGTGGCGCCGGGCGGCACCCTGCTGGTCGTCCTGCACGCCGGCTGGCCCTCCTGGCAGACCGAACCGCCGTTCGACGCCACCTTCCCCACCCTGGACGGCGTCCTCGCCGAACTGGCCCTGCCCGAGGGGGAGTGGAGCGTCGAGACCCGTCGGACCGCCCGCCGGCCGAGCGTCTCGCCCGACGGCGTCGAGGGTTTCCGGGAGGACCACGTGTGGCGCCTGCGGCGCGTGTGAGTTTCGTTGAACGAGTTACCTTCCGAGAATTTTGTGAAGAAAGGCATGTTCTGGGACTTACCGGACACCCTTGGAGGTGAAGGCCATTTGGCTACCAGAGGGAGATGGTGAAATGCCTTCCAAGGACAAGGTGCTCAAGGAAGTCACCTACACCGAGAACATCGACATCGACGCGGCACTCGACCCCGCCGAGCCCGACGGAGTCTTCCGCGACAGCCGCGAGTGCGCCGCGCTCGCCCTGCAGTCCGGAGGCACCAGCCTCCTGCTCTCGCCGCCGACCCCGCGCCCGAAGAAGGGCTGACGGACCGACGGGAGTCGTGAAATGGAGCAGTCGAGCACATCGGCCCTCCTGCAGGGAACGGTGCTGGACCTCGCTTCCGACGTGGTCTCCGCTCTTCGGAGCGGAGACCACGTGCGAGCGGGGAGCACCCTGACGGGAGGCGGCGCCGGTGAGGGCGTCGCCCGTGCGGCCGTACGCGTCCTGGGCGCCGACACCCTGTTGCCCAGCGTCCTGCTGCGCGTCCCGCCCGACCCCGGGCAACTGGCCGTGTTCAAGGACGCCGTGGCGGCCCATCCGCCGCGCGACGACGCGGCACCCACCGTCGTGTGGAGCCACTGGGCCATGACCCGCGCCCTGCGCCGGACCGAACAACCCCTGACCGCGCTGCCCGCCGAAGGGCCGGACCCCGAACCCGACGCCCACTGGCTCGACGGCGCCGGCTGGCAGTTCCTGACCCACCAGCTCGCCGTCCTCGCCCCGCTCGCGCTGCCTGGCGAGGAGTGCGCGGTGACCCGCGTGGCACGCGGCCGTCCGGTGGACGTGGCCCGCGGATTCGTACGGGCGGTACGCCGCCGCGACTGGCAGCAGGCGGCCGGAGCCGGACGCTGGCTCACCCTCCTGGACGGGGTGCCGGACACCCTCGGCCTGGAGGCCGGACTGGACTTCGTACGCCTGATGGGCGGTTCCGACCCGCGGGTGGCCCTGCAACTGGAGGCGGCACGGCTGATGCCGGCCGGAGTGCTGCTGTGAGCGTCCGCGACGTCGAGGCGGCCGCACTGGACTGGGTGTGGACCCACCGCGACCGCTTCGCGCTCGGCGACGACGCGCTGGCGGCCGACGGCCAGGTCAACCGGACCTGGAAGCCCCTGGGCGAACTCACCCAGGTCTGCGCCTCGGTGTCCCGCTGCACCCCGCCCGGGGACCCGCTGCACACCCGCGTGTCCGAACTGCTGGACTTCGCCTGGCAGCAGACCCACCGGGGCGAACTCTTCCCGCTCATGCAGTCGCTGGAGCCCTTCGCCACCTACCCGCTGGAGGTCTACGCGGCCTTCGCGTCGGCCGGGCTGAGGCACCCGGGCTACGAGGCGTCCGCCGCGGTGCTGACCCGCACCCGCGGCTGGCGGCTCACCGAGCAGTACCCCACCCGCCGCCTCGGCGTGCTGGAGGCCGAACGGCGCAGTGGCATCGACCCGCACGGGGACGTGCCGCAGGCGCTGGGCCGCACCTGGCTGGGCGGCCTGCCGGAACCGTGGACCTTCGAACGCGCGGCCGGTTACGCGCTCACCCACGTCGTGTTCCACCTCACCGACTGGGGACGGACGGCCGGGGGAGTGCCGGCGGACCTGGCGGACTACCTCCTGCACTGGCTGCCGCCCTGGCTCGACACCTGCCTGGACGCCCGGATGTGGGACCTGAGCTGCGAACTGCTCGCCGTCGCGGCGAGCCTGCCGCGCCCGCCGGAACCGGCCGTCCTGGAGGACGCCTGGCAGCGGGTCGCCGCCGCCCAGACCGCCTCCGGCGCCGTCCCCGAGGAAGGGGCCGCCCAAGACGCCGCCGGACCGGACCCGGGACCGGACCCCTACGACTTCGCCGACTGCTACCACTCCACCCTGATGGCCGCGTTCGCGGCGGCCCTCGCCACGGCGGCCACCGCACGCCCGCCGGACATGCGGCACGCGGCGCGCGACGTGGCGCGGCACGCCGGACAAGGAGCGCCGGGATGACGGACACCCGCCTGATCCACCGCGTCGGAGCCGGTGCCCTGGAGTGGCTGTGGGCCCACCGGGACGGCTTCCGCCTCGAACCGGACGTGGACCCCGAGATCGGCTTCCTCGAACGCTTCAAGCCGATCGGCGAACTCGCCCTCATCTGCACGGTGCTCTTCCGCGAGGGCGTCGCGGGATCCCGCCAGTCCCAGCTCGCGCGCCAACTGCTCGACCACACCTGGCGCGAGACCCTGGACGGCGGCCGGATGCTGGTGCGCGGCCAGCGCGTCGAGCCCTTCTCGCCCGTCCCCTTCGAGGTGTACCTGCCGTTCAAGGAGCTGGGTTACAGCCAGCCCGACATCGAACGCGCCACGGTCCTCAACCACCGGCTGGACAGCTGGGCGCGCCTCCCGGTGACGCCGACCCGGCGCCTGGGCCTGTCCGCCTTCCAGCGCCGCTTCGGCCTGACCGCCCGACCGCCCGAGGCCGACCTGATTCCCACCACCTGGCTGGCCGGCACCCCCGAGCCGTGGACGGTCGAGGGCCACACCGCCTACGACATCACCCACACCGTGTTCCACCTCACCGACTGGGGCGAGAACCCCGGCGGCCTGCCGCCCGACGTCGCCGACTACCTCGCCACCTGGCTCCCGGTGTGGATCGACGACTGGCTGGACCTCCAGCGCTGGGACCTGCTCGGCGAACTCCTCGTCGTGGACGCCTGCCTGCCCCGGCCCACCCTCGACGAGGCCGCCTGGCAGGGCTTCGCCGCCGCGCAGCAGCCCGACGGCGCCATGCCCGCCGTACGCACGATGCCCGAGGGCGACCCCGACACGGTGTTCGACGTGGTCTACCACCCGACGCTGGTCGCCGCCTTCGCCTCCCTGCTGGCCACCTCACGCGCCCTCACCGAGCTGGCGCACTCCGCGTCGTGACGGGCCGCCGCACGCCCTGGCCGGGCGAACCCGCCACCGAGGAGGACGCGGAGCACGCCCCGCCGGAGCCCGGACCGGCCGACGAGGCGGCCTTGCGGGAGCGGCTGGCCGAGGCCGTGGACACCTCCGACGCGCCCGACGTCGTCTTCGCCGTCTCCCGGCGCGGGCGGCGCACCCTGTACGGCGGCGGCACCGCCCCGCCGCCCGGCGTCCCCCGCGAGGACCTGCGCTACGAGATCGGGTCGGCGTCCAAGACGTTCACCGCGCTGCTGCTCACGCGCCTGATCCGGCGCGGCGTGCTGACCGGCGGCGAGGCGGCGGCCACCTGCCTGGACCCGGGCCGGACGGTGGGCCGGCACCCCGTGACCCTCGCGCACCTGATCACCCATACGGCGGGGCTGCCCGCCCTGCCGGCCGACTTCGTGCGCCGGGGCCTGCCCGCCTGGCGCACCAACCCCTACGCCCGCTACCCCGCCGAGCGGCTGACCGGCGCCTTCCTGCGCCACGAGCCGAAGCACCGCCCCGGAACCCGCTGGCACTACTCCAACTACGGGGTCTCCGTCCTCGGCCACGCGATCGCCGCGGCCACCGGCACCGCGTGGGACGACCTGATCACCGGGCAGGTACTGCGCGCCCTCGGCCTCGGCGGAACGGCCCTGCGGGCGGAGGGGCCCGAGACCGACGCCGTGGGACACCGCAAGGACGGCCGCACCCCCGTCCCGCCCTTCGACGCGGGTGGCTTCCAGGCGGCCGGAGCCGTCCGGTCCACCCCGGGCGACCTGCTCACCTTCCTCGAGGCCCACCTCGACCCGGCCCGCTCACCGGCCGCCGGCGCGCTGCGGGCGGTGCGGGTGCCGGTGCTGCGGCGCGGACTGGGGCACCGGCACGTGCACACGGTGGGGTGGTTCCGGCATCCCACGGACGGCGGACCCATGTACTTCCACAGCGGCGCCACCCTGGGGCAGCAGGCGTTCCTGGGCTTCCGGCCCGACACCGACACCGCCCTGGCCGCCGTGTGCACCCGGCGGTTCCGCGCCCGGGACCCGTTCATCGCCACCGCCTACGCGCTCCTCGCTGAGGGATAGCACGGGCACAGACCGGCGCGGGTGTCTGGGTCGCGGCGGAGGTGGTCTTCAGGGTGAGGCCGAAGTCGCTGAGCAGCGGATTGACCGGCTGGTAGAAGGTGGTCCC